>PWFQ01000023.1 GCA_003554105.1 Clostridiaceae bacterium
ATCCGGAGAAAGTATGCCGAACATGGTTTTATTGCAGAAGAAGGAGAAATTGAGAATCAGGGCTTCAAATTCTTTACCTGGGTGATCGATCCCATTGACGGTACTACGAATTTTGTCAATTTGGGAAAGGACTTTGCCATTTCCGTCGCATTGTACATCGACCAGAAACCTTTCGGCGGTCTCGTTTATGATGTTATGCAAAGGGAAATGGTGGTTGGAATCAAAGGTAAGGGTGTTTGGGTGAATGATGAGCCTTATCAAAGAAATCGAAGGGATGTCCAGCTTGAAAATGCCATAATGGAAATCAGTTTCACCGCGGAGTCGGGATTTATGAAGAATTTCAATGTCGATGTCAAACCGCTTGTTTTTTCTTTAAGAGGACATCGAAACTATGGCGTTGCAGCTTTGACCATTGTTAAAATGGCGAAAGGGGAACTGGAGGGATACCTTGCCAGTCGACTGTATTTATGGGACTATGCAGCAGCGGGGGTGATTCTCCGGGAAATGGGTGGAGAGTTTTTACCCTACCCAAAAGAAGAGTACGCTGAAGGATATGAAACCAAAAGTCCCCACGAATCCATTGCTTTTGTAGGAGCCTCAAGCAAAGACATGCTTGAAATAATCATGAAAAAACTTCATGACAACGAATAAATTTTTTTCCATAAATGGTGTTTATCGGTTGATAATTGTTTCACGGGGTATATATATCTTGAATTAATTCCAACAGGAGATCTAGTTGAGTGTAATGAGAGGTGATGGATAAAAAGGAGTTGGTTGAATGGAATTTTCAAGATCGGTAATGGATTTGACGAAGGAAAGAGTGTCTGTGAGGACCTACGAAGAACAAATAATTGACCCGGAGAAACTTGGAAAAATCGAAAACTATCTCCAAAAATTAAATGAAGGAAATACAACAAAAGACCGGTATCTGCTTTTTAATATGGAGAACTTCAAGGACGAAGATGTCAAAAATATATGGAAACCCAATGTCATCAAAGGAACCCGGTACTGTATCATCGGAATTTCCGACAAAAAGGAAATGAGTGAAATTTCCTTCGGCTACGACTTTGAAAAAATTATTTTATATGCTACAGAGTTAGGATTAGGGACCTGCTGGCTTGGAGGGGCATTTAACAGAGATGGACTCTCGAAACATCTAAATCTGAATGGGGAGGAGTTTGTCAACATTATTACCCCGATCGGTTATGAGAAGGACAGTTTTCGATTTATGCCGGGGGCAATGAATCTTGCTTTCCGTGCTAAAAGCCGCAAACCCTGGAAAGTACTGTTCCACCATAATGTCCCCGAGAATCCTTTAAGCGAAGAGGAGGCCGGAGATTACAAAGAACCCTTGGAAATGGTTCGGCAAGCCCCTTCAGGATTTAACCGGCAGCCATGGAGAATCTTGAAAGAGAATCAGAAATTCCACTTTTTCATCGGTATTCGCAGCAGCTACGGTTTTCTTCCTCACGATTTGGGAAAAATTGAAATCGGCATTGCCAAGTGTCATTTTGAATTAACGGCTAAGGAAAAAGGACTAAAGGGACGATGGAAAGCTCTAGGAGACCATGAACAATCCTTTTCGCTGCCGAATAAATGGAAGTATTACATTACATGGATTGATGAGTCATAGAGATGTGCCCGCTGATAAATTTTCGATCAGCGGGCTTTTTTCAAAAAGAATGAAAAAAATTGAGAAAAAAAGAAGGAAAAAGGGTATTAATAGAGAATACTATAAGTACTGTCCAAAAATTCCGGAGGAGTGTTTTTATGTACCCTGATTATCAGAGAAAAAAAATCCGAAGTGAAATCCTTTGTGTTCTGAGTATGATTGATAATGATCCGGAAAAACGGGACGAGTATAAAAAATGGATCAATGAATATCATAAACGATGGATTGACAAAGGACGGAAAAATGAACAAGGAAGCAGACACTCCATTTGGAACAATTCACTCGTGGTGGATGAAAAGCAGGCCAATGTGGATATTTTTGACGAGCCTGAATTAACACCGGTGAAACGATTCTTTTTTATGCAAAAACGGATCTTTGCGGAATCCATCAGGGAAGAGGACCTCATTGAGTTAATGTATGAACCGGGGGTAACCTACTGGCAGTATAAAGATGCACTTCAAAGCCTTTTCGGTCAAATGGAGCATCTTGATGAAAGCTACTTAATGGCAAAGGAAAATCTCTTCGATGAGCCGGAAGAAACTCAAAGGACAGATCATGAATCGTTAGAATCACAGAGAGAAGAGCCTCAAACAGAGGATATACAAACAGAAGAGCCTCAAACAGAGGATATACAAACAGAAGAGCCTCAAACTGAGGCGATTGCCTCAGAGGAAACGACTTTTAATGAGGATGGGTTTGCAGAGCATGAGGATTATGCAAAAAGTAAAGAACCTTCAGAAACAGCTCACACCGGAGAGGGTATGAAGGAAGAAGAGTATGCTTTATCCCATGTGGATGAGCTGAAGAATAACCTGATTTATATTCAGGAAGTGACAAAACAGCGTTTAAAAAAGAAGGTAGACGAAGTTGAGAAGGAGAAAAACAAGGAAAATAATAAGGAGAATATGGAGAACAAGGATAAAGGTTCATCCTATGAAAAACCCAGGGGACGCTCTTATAGTAACGGCAGTGCGGAACTGGTGGATGATCCTGAGGAAGAGATGGAAGAATCACCGTCGACAGATCCTGAAACTGAACATGATTATGAAACTGAAATAGAGCCTGAAGTAGAGTCTGAATCATCTCTTGACCCAATTGAGCAACAAGTGGAACAGAAGGAAGAGAATTTTCAGGAGCTC
>PWFQ01000050.1 GCA_003554105.1 Clostridiaceae bacterium
ACGATGAACCCAAGAAATCTCGATGAACTTTTTTGGAACGCATCCATTGATGAAATGATGCAGGGTTGGATTTATGATGACAAAAATGAACACTATCAATGTCTTATCTGTGGAGAGATCAAGGAACAGGGAATCATTTACCGCCACGATGAAACTCTATTTGATGCAAAGAAAAGCATTTCCCGTCATGTGGCTGAAGCTCACGGTACAATGTTCCATTATCTTCTAAACATGAGCAAGCAGGCCAATAGCCTCACCGACACTCAAAAACAGCTGCTGAATGATCTTTTTCAAGGTTTCACGGACAGGGAAATTGCCCGTAATAAAGGAGGGAGCCCGTCGACAATTCGAAATCAGCGATTTACCCTGAGAGAAAAGGAAAAACAAAGCAAGGTATTTCTTTCCCTTATGAGACTTCTTGAACAGCAGCAGCAATCCCCCCCTTCAGAAAAACTAGTGGATATCCATCCTCATGCAACCATGGTAGATGACCGTTATGTCATGACCGAGGAGGAAAACCGGAAAATCATTGAAGCTTATTTCCCTGATGGCCATAAGGGTCCTCTGAATGACTTTCCGGTGAAGAAGGAAAAAAAGAAAGTTGCAATTCTTCGAAATCTTATGCAGCATTTTCAACCAAATCGACACTACACGGAAAAAGAGGTCAATGAAATTTTAAGGAGCCTCTATCACGACTATGTCTTACTAAGGCGCTATCTCATTCAGTATGGTTTTATGGATCGAAAAAAAGACGGAAGTGCATATTGGGTGAAATAAAAAAACAAGGCCATCAGATGACCTTGTTAAGTTTAACCGGCATTTAGCCGTTTCTGACAAAGTCCTTATAGTGGACTTTGTTTTTTTTAATCTTTTCTTTTGATCGCTTTTTTTGTAAACGTATTTCCCGAGATCGCTCCCGTTTCTTCTCATTCAACAGTTTTTGATAACTTTTTAAGCGATCAGCGGAAAGCTCACCCTTTTCCAATGCATTTTGAACTTCACATCCCGGTTCGTCTTTATGGCTGCAGTCCTTGAATCGGCATTGCATTCCGAACTTAATCACATCCTGAAAAGATTCCTCCATTCCCTCATTGCGAAAAAGTGCCAACTCCCGCATTCCAGGTGTATCAATGTACATCCCACCATTATCCAGAAGATACATCTCCCGGTGGGTTGTGGTATGCTTTCCCCGCTGATCCGATTCCCGAACCTCCTTCGTCTTTGCTGCAACTTTCCCCAGTAGACGATTTAAGGTCGTAGACTTGCCAACTCCCGAGCTTCCAAGGACCATATGGGTTTTTCCCGGAGTTAGGCGCTTTTGAAACTCTTCGAATCCCTGCCCTGTAAGGGCTGAAACAGAGATGACTTCAATTTCCGGAAATGACTTGTTTACCCGATTGAACATTTCCTGAATAACTTCGGACTTCGCCAGATCAGCTTTTGTTAAAACCACGATCGGAAGCGCTCCGGAATTCCATGCGAGAGTAATGTAGCGATCCATTCTGGCTAGATTGAAGTCATTACCATAGGTCTGCATAATAAAGCATTGATCCACATTAGCTGCTATCAATTGGGCTTCCAAACTCCCTCCGGCCTCCTGTCGCTGAAAGACTCCTTTTCTCGGAAGAATTCCATGGATACGGGATGGACCATGTGAATTTTCCTCCAGAATCACCCAATCTCCTACAGTAGGATACTTGGCGGCATACAGAAATTCATAACTCATCTTTCCGGAAGTGATTCCATCCACCTCTCCATTTTCTGTTAAGATCTTATATTGATCCTTAAACACCGTTTTAATGCGACCGGGAATATATTCCGTTTCTTCTTTCCCTGTATTTCTCAACTCATCCTTCATCAAATTAAAGTGTTTTTCCCATTCATTATTCCATCCGATTGTTTTTAGAATCATAGATTCCTCCTTTTTTTACCCTTAAAACAACCGGCAGATCATCTGTTTTATGATGCAAAAAACCACAGAGTAACCCTCTGTGGTTTAAAATCGAATCTACTTCGCAGAAAAAATCTCACATGGGTTGTTTTAAGGAAAATGACGATGTAAACTGTTTTGATTTTCATAAATTACTATTTTCATAAAACACCGCCCCTTTCGCAACCCATTATTTTTAGCCATTTTTATTATACTCCGTAATAATTATTCCTGTCAAGAGAGATTAATTCATTAGCGGTTAATTGCATTCAAAATGCTGAGAAATGCCACTGCTCCGATGACCGCAACAAATAAACTCCAAATATTAAATCCGGTCACACCTTGTCCTCCAATCGTACTGAAAATCACGCCCCCAAGAAAGGCCCCGACAATCCCTACCACAATATTTGTTACACAACCCTGCCTTCGACTTTTTCCTGCAATATTGCTGGCGATCCAACCTGCCAGTGCACCAAAAATGATCCACGAAAATATACCCATGGTTTCTCCTCCTTCTAAAAAATATCATTCATCAATCTATTACCCGATCTTTTTGATAAATCACCAAATTTATGGTGTAAATCTGTATATAGTGGTATATATACTGAGTAAGCTAATTTATTATTATGATAGGAGGGTTCAATAATGATATCAGAAAAAATGTTACAGGAGTTAAATGTACAGATTAAGCACGAGTTTTTTTCCGCTAACTATTATTTAGCGATGGCTGCTTATTGTAAAGACCAGAATCTCCAAGGTTTTGCCAACTTCTTTTTTGTGCAGGCCGAAGAAGAACGGTTCCATGCAATGAAATTTTTTAACTTTGTGGACGAACTGGGCGGTCGGGTAATGATCACAGGATATGATGAACCGAATAATG
>PWFQ01000066.1 GCA_003554105.1 Clostridiaceae bacterium
ATGAGACCTGGACTCAAATCTGGGGAGAAAAGAAACACATACGAAATCATTTTAACGAACTGAAAATTGATCTGCGTGAAACCGGCGAATTAGAGAGAGAGCTTTCAATTATATTCAGAGTTTTCGATGACGGTATTGGTTTCCGGTACGAATTTCCTGAACAGGAGAATCTGAAAGAGTTTAATATTTTGGATGAATTGACCGAGTTTAACCTAACCGGAGATCATACATCCTGGTGGATAGGGGCATACCAGTGGAACCGGTTTGAATACCTCACTGAAGAGACACCACTATCCAAAGCTGACACGGTACACACGCCGTTCACAATGAGAACAGAAAACGGCCTTTACCTGAGTATTCATGAAGCTGCACTGGTCGACTATTCTACCATGACTCTAGAACGAACTGATGGATACTCTCTCAAGGCAAATCTAATGCCCTGGCATGACGGGATTCGTGTGCGAACCTCTGCACCAACGGTAACGCCCTGGCGTACCATTCAGATTGCAGATAATCCCGGGGATCTGATCACCTCTTACCTGATTCTAAACCTGAATGAACCCAATAAACTGGATGATACATCCTGGATCAAACCTGCAAAGTATGTGGGAATATGGTGGGAGATGCACCTGGATAAATCAACCTGGGGACCCGGGCCAAATCACGGCGCTACTACAGAAAACACAAAGAGGTATATCGATTTTGCGGCTGAGCACGGTTTTGACCATGTACTTGTTGAGGGCTGGAATGTAGGATGGGATGAGAACTGGTACGAGAGCGGTGCCGTTTTCAGTTTTACCGAACCGATGGAAGATTTTGACCTGGAAGCTATGGCTCAATATGCCCTGGATAATGGTGTTAGGCTAATGGGGCATCACGAGAATTCAGCTACCATCGAACACTATGAAGCCCAGGTTGAAGATGGATTCAAACTCTACAATGAGCTGGGAATTCGAACAGTAAAAACAGGTTATGTGGGCCATGGACAGGAGATCTTTTGGACAGATGAAGAGGGCTACAGAAACTATGAGTGGCATCATGGGCAGCATATGGTTCGTCATCATCAGCAGATCGTTGAGCTCGCTGCAGAATATAAGATCATGCTGAATGTACATGAAGGAGTAAAAGATACCGGGTTGCGGCGTACCTGGCCAAATTTAATGACCCGTGAGGTTGCACGTGGTCAGGAATATAACGCGTGGGGTGAGAATCAGGGAAATCCACCCAACCATGTTCTCTTTCTCCCCTTTACCCGAAATTTAGCCGGACCTTTCGACTACACACCGGGAATAGTGGACTTGTTATTTGATGAGTACCGGCCCGATAACCGTGTAAATCATACCCTTGCCAAAGAGCTGGCTCTCTATTTGGTGATATATAGTCCTCTGCAGATGGCTTCCGATCTGCCCGACAATTATGAGAAGTACCCCGAGCCTTTGCGATTCATCAAAGACGTGCCGGTCGACTGGTACGATACCCGGGTACTCAATGCCGGTATTGGGCAGTACGTAACAATAGTGCGAAAAGACATCAACAGCAATAACTGGTACCTGGGCAGTATTACAGATGAAGAGCCCAGAAGCTTCGTGATAGATCTTGATTTTCTTGATGAAGGCCTTGAATACATTGCCGAAATTTATAGAGACAGCGATGATGCCCACTGGGAAACCAATCCATATGGATTTGAAACGGCAGAGGTAAGTGTTAAGAAAGGTGACCGTTTTACATTGACACTTGCACCCGGCGGTGGACAAGCAATTCGATTTAAGGCTGTTTCAGAGTAGAAGCGATGAAAGTCAGCCATCATCTTGGATTTCAAAAGGACATAAAAAAGCCACCCAATTTTCATCAGGTGGCTTTTAAAATTTAATTCAAATAAAAATTTAGTTCAGGAACTTATAAGTTCAGGGGTTGACTAGTTGAGTTTCCGGCTTCGTCTGTAACGGTCAGCCTTACTGAATCGGCACTGCCACGGGTTCGTAACTCCGTTTCGCCTGAAGCGCTGCTTCCGCTAACATTAATGGTTATTGAGTCAACTACAGAAGATCCATCAAGCATCTCTAAAACTACAGTGCCTAGATCGCCATCTTCGTCAGATACTGTCCAGCTCATCTCAGCTCTGAACCAAGGACCTGATGTACGAGTACTTACAGTAAAGTTATCAATGGAAGGATCGTTGTCTCCAACATCACCATCATCTCCATTGTCACCGTCACCTCCATCGTCGCCATTATCACCATCATCTCCATCGTCGCCGCCATCACCGTTGTCTCCATTATCTCCACCGGATCCGTCGTCACTGCCGGCCAACAAACTGTAAACCATATGGTTGTTTGCAGTGCTAGAGTTGGTTACGATATTCTTGGTGCTATACTCGGTAATAGCATTATAGACATCCTGGCTGCTTGCATTTGGATTGTTTTGCAGATAAAGAGCCATAACACCGGCTACATGCGGAGCGGCCATACTTGTGCCGCTTATGGTATTAGTGGCAGTATTGCTGGTATGCCATGCTGCCGTAATACTTAAACCCGGTGCAAACATATCCACACAATCACCATAGTTGGAGAAGCCGGTTTTACTGTCAGTTGATGAAGTTGCACCTACAGTATAAGCCTTTGGAGCACCGGCAGGTGAATAACCACATGCGTCTTGCCCTCTTCCAGCCCTGTTTCCATTGCCTGCAGCTACGATTACCGGAACACCGGCATCAAACATTCGGCCTACTGCATCATCGACTGATTGGCTGCTTCCTCCGCCAAGCGACATATTAGCTACGGAAGGGCCTGATGCAT
>PWFQ01000008.1 GCA_003554105.1 Clostridiaceae bacterium
ACACAATACTAAATCCAGGAGATACCTATACTGTACTGATGGCATATGGACCCAATGGTGCGAACAATTTTACGATCAGGCACAGAAGCAGAACCTCTGTGGAAGTTGTTTTCTAACAACAGGCGTAACTATTCAGGTCAATTCACTTATAATCCATTAAAAGCCGCATAACCAACTGGACTCCCAAAGAAAACTATGCTACAGTTTGATGTATGGAAATGATGCTGCAGGTTCAAGGGCGGACGATAACGGATGCGGATATCAGTACTATTGAGTCGATTATTGCCGATCATCCACGATGGCATCGTACTCGAATCTCCCAGGAGCTCTGCCAACTATGGAACTGGAAGAATGAAGCAGGGAATCCAAAAGATATCGCTGCTAGAGCGCTGCTGAGAAAACTGGATGAAAAGAACCTTATAGATCTGCCAAGGCCAGTACGGTCTGCAAACAACAGCTATCGGTACCAGTCCAAGGGTGAGAAACCGACCTATGAGCCGATAGAGGCGAAGTTATCAGACCTTCAGCCGATTCAAATCGTACCGGTAACGAAGAGAGAACAGGCGAGCATATTCAGATCGCTGTTAGCACACTTCCATTATCTTGGGTACCAGGGACCTGTGGGAGAGAATGTTCAATATCTGGTCTATGACTGCAAGGACCGCATGCTCGGATGTCTGCTCTTTGGAGCACCTGCTTGGAAAGTTGCCAGTAGAGATTGTTCCATAGGCTGGAATGAAGCAAAGCGTAGAGCAGGACTCTCCCGCATTGCCAACAATATGCGATTTCTCATTCTCCCTGAAGTACGTGTTGCGCACCTGGCAAGTCATGTGTTAGCGAAGATCAGTCGACGGATTTCAGGGGATTGGAATGACAAGTATGGACATCCTATTGATCTGCTGGAAACTTATGTGGAGAACCATCGGTTTCGTGGGACGTGCTACAAAGCAGCGAATTGGGTGAAGGTAGGAGAAACGACAGGACGTACTCGTAATGACAGAACCGGCAGGGCAAAAGCACCGATTAAATCTGTGTGGCTCTATCCGTTGGGTTCCCTCGACCACCTGCGCTCATCAAAGGGGCTGCACACGTGAAGGTTCAACACATAGACGTGGGTGCAACCCTCCAGGAGGCATCCAGTCTGCTTGAGCAGGAAACGGACATTTCTCCCGCGCTCAGAAGCGTATGTAAGATATTGATCATGCTGGTTACGATTCTAGCCGAAAAAGCTTCGCTGAACAGCAGCAATAGCAGCATACCGCCTTCACGTGATCCGCACCGCCCAAAGAAGAGAACCCCTGCTGGGGATAAAAAACCGGGTGGTCAAAACGGGCATATTGGCAAAACGCTCTGTCAGGTAGACGACCCCGATGAGGTGGAGGAGATTCCCATAGACATGCGGACATTGCCGAAAGGGCAGTATAGCGAGGCAGGATATGAAGCACGGCAGGTCTTTGACGTAATTGTGTCCCGGCATGTTATTGAATACCGTGCGCAAATACTGGAAGACCAAGACAAAAACCAATTTGTTGCGCCGTTTCCTCAAGGGGTAACCCGGCCGGCACAATACGGGATACACACGAA
The DNA here is from genome assembly GCA_003554105.1 of Clostridiaceae bacterium. Classification (GTDB taxonomy): domain Bacteria; phylum Bacillota; class Clostridia; order Peptostreptococcales; family T1SED10-28; genus T1SED10-28. The sequence goes on from PWFQ01000008.1 coordinate 1,585, forward strand.
AGTAAATGCAGTCTACATGTCACAGTACCAACTCCTGCCGTATGAGAGGATTAGGGACCATTTTGAAAGTCAGATGGATATTCCCGTAAGCGTCGGATCGATCTACAATTTCAACAAGTCGGCATACGAACGATTAGCGGGGTTTGAACAGTGGCTCATTGAACAACTGAAGACATCAGAGCTGAACCATGCCGATGAAACCGGCATTAACATAGGGGGCACCGGTCATTGGCTGCATTGCGTTTCCCATAACGATCTGACTTATCTCTATGCCCACAAGAACAGAGGGACTGCTGCCATGGAATCTGGAGGAGTACTCCCGCAATTTACTGGGATTCTCTGTCATGACCACTGGAAACCCTACTATACCTACAACTGCACCCATGCGTTGTGCAACGCCCATCATCTGAGAGAACTTGAGGGGATCAGTGAACCGGATACCCAGCAATGGGCAAAAAAGATGCAGAAACTCCTGCAAGAAATCAATGCAGCCGTTGACCGGGGTGGAGGAATACTCCCTCCCGAGGAATCCAAACAATACCGCAGCAGGTATCGCAGCATCATTGAAGAAGGAGAACTGCAATGCCCTGCTCCTGTACGTCCTAAAGGAGAGAAGAAACGGGGACGTCTAAAGCGGTCAAAGGCAAGAAACCTCTTAGAGCGGCTCAGAGATTTCGAAGCAGATGTCCTTCGGTTTATGGATAATGATCTGGTGCCGTTTTCAAATAATCAGGGGGAACGCGACCTTAGGATGACAAAAGTCCATCAGAAAATTGCCGGTTGTTTTCGATCCCCTGAAGGGGCTGATTTCTTCTGCAGAATCAGAAGCTATATATCTACCTGCAGAAAACAGGGAATCTCAGCTAATGAAGCTTTGACGTTGCTCTTTCTTGGGAAATATCCTGATTTTGTAACCGTAGATGAAAATGCCTCAACTAATCTTACAAATCAAGCTGAATAGTTACGTCTCGTTTTCTGCCCCGATGGTTTCTCTTCCTTTGATTATTACTTTAGACTCATTCTCCTCTCTTCTCTTTCTTCACCCTTCATAAAGCATTTGGGCAACCTCTAACATTTATTTGACAGCACAAAAATAGCATGATATCGTTTTCGTAAACGATTGCAGGATAGTAGTACTGATATAGTGTATGAACAAATTTCAAAATATGCTGCTTTCTCCATCTTGCCAATTGTCGTGGA
>PWFQ01000039.1 GCA_003554105.1 Clostridiaceae bacterium
AAATGTTAATTTTTTAACTATTTCATTATATAATAAATACGGATTTGATTCAAGAATTATATGAGAAAACTCGCAAAAAAACTCTGTAGAATTCTACAGAGTTTAGTCAGAATAATTTTTAAAGTGATTTACGAGGTTCTCAGCATCTTTTCTGGAAATTCGATCCACTTCCAAAAAGTCTTCTTCCCCGGCTTTCTTCATTTTCTCAATGGATTTAAAGTGATTATAGAGGGCCAGCTTTTTTACCCTTCCGATTCCCGGGATCTCGTCCAAAACTGATTTTTCCTGATGCTTCTTCATCAGACTTCGATGATGGGTAATGGCGAATCGATGGACTTCTTCCTGAACTTCAGCAATAAACCGGAGAAGAACGCTCCCTCTCTCCAATGGAAACTCCTGCCCTTGATAAATCAGGCCTCTTGTGCGATGCCGATCATCTTTGACCATACCGCAGACAGGAATCTGGATTCCCAGCTCTCTTAATACATTCTCGACCACACTTACCTGGCCCTTTCCCCCGTCAATGAAAATCACATCGGGAAAGACGGAAAACTTGCCAAGCTCATCCAAATGCGAATAGACTTCTCTCTTTTGGATCTCCTTGATCTCCATCAGGCCTCTTTTGAATCGTCTTTCCAGCACCTCTTCCATGCTTCGATAATCATCAGGTCCCTTCACTTTTTTGATTTTGAATCTGCGGTACTCCTTTCGATTCGGCTTTGTTTCTTGAAAAACCACCATGGATCCTACAGATTCAACCCCTTGAATGTTGGAAATATCATAAGCTTCAATCCTTAGGGGGATTTCTTCAAGATTCAGCCGCTCTTTCAGTTCCGCCAGGATCCCTTCTTTTTTTGACTCTTTTTCCTTTTCTCCGAGAATCTTTTGGTCAAGGAATCTTTTGGCATTCTCCTTGACCATATTCATAAGCTTTTTCTTCTCACCGATTTTCGGTACGTAAACCAGCACTTTCTCGCCTTTTCTCGAAGAAAGCCAGCTTTCAATTACATCCTGATCTTCGATCTCCATTTCCAGGAGAACTTCCTTGGGGATAAAATTCATCCCGCTGTAAAATTGTTTTGCAAAGGACTCCAGAATCTCTTCCTCTTTCTCCTGGAAATTGTTCTCCAAAATAAAATTTTCCCGTTGAACCAGCTTCCCCTGACGAATGAAAAAGACCTGTACAGAGCTTTTTTGCCCTTCCTTGGCCATCGCAATCACATCCTGATCCATTTCCTTCGTAGAGACAATTTTCTGCCTTTGAAGCACTTCTTTTAAAGCTTGTACCTGATCCCGATATTTTGCCGCCCGTTCAAAGTTGAGTTCCTTTGCCGCTTCCTGCATTTTCCCTTGAACTTCTTTGACCAACTCATCTTCCCGGCCTTCAAGAAAAAGAAGAATCTGTTGAATCATTTCCTGATAGGCTTCGTAGTTCGTTCTTCCTGTGCAGGGTCCTATGCACTTTTTGATATGATAATTCAGGCAGGGACGAACTTTTCTTTCCAGGAGTTTATTCACATCCTTGTTGCATTGTCGAATCGGATACAGGCTTCTCAGGATTGTCAATGTTTCATTTAAAGCTCCCACATTGGTGTAGGGTCCGAAGTATTTTGCACCGTCTTTTAAGATTCTCCTGGTTTTCAGCAGTCTGGGATACTCTTCATTGACTGTCACCTTAATATATGGGTAGGTTTTATCATCTCTCAGGAGGACATTGTACTTCGGATGATTTTCTTTGATGAGATTGTTCTCTAAAATCAAAGCCTCGATTTCCGAATCCGTGAGAATCGTTTCAATATCGTGGATCTGAGGAACCATTACCCGCAGCTTCGGAGGCTGATTTTTTCCGGATTGAAAATATTGCCGAACACGATTCCGGAGATTGACGGCCTTTCCCACATAAATGATCTCATTTTTTCGGTTTTTCATTAAGTAGACTCCCGGCTTTTTCGGGAGTCCTTCCAATATCTCTTGGATATGTCTGGAATATTCTTTTTCCACAGGTTCACCCCCCTAGGATGAATACTTCTTTTTTATTTCCTTCAGCATGGGCTTTAAATATTGTCCCGTATAGGATTTTTTGATCTTTGCAATCTCTTCCGGTGTGCCTGTGGCAAGAACTTCTCCGCCTTCATAGCCGCCTTCCGGTCCCAGATCAATTAAGTAATCCCCGGTTTTTATCACATCGAGGTTATGCTCGATGACGATCGCAGTATTCCCCCCATCGACCAATCGCTGCAAAACTCCAATTAACTTATGAACATCCGCAGTGTGTAGGCCTGTTGTGGGTTCATCAAGGATGTAAAGTGTTTTTCCTGTGCTCCGTTTACTAAGTTCCGTAGACAATTTAATCCGTTGGGCCTCACCACCGGATAACTGTGTGGAAGGCTGTCCGAGCTTAATGTAGCTCAACCCCACATCCTGAAGTGTCTGCAGTTTTCTTTTGATTTTCGGAATATTTTCAAAGAATTCCAAGGCCTCTTCAACATTCATATCCAATACATCGGCAATGGTTTTCCCTTTATAAAATACATCCAAAGTCTCTCTGTTATAACGTTTCCCCTTACATACCTCACAGGGAACATAAACATCCGGCAGGAAGTGCATCTCGATTTTGATAATTCCGTCACCGTTACATGCCTCACAACGACCGCCTTTTACATTGAAGCTGAATCGACCTTTTTTATAGCCTCTGGTTTTGGCCATCGGGGTTTTTGCAAAAGCATCCCTTATTTCATCAAATACTCCGGTATATGTTG
>PWFQ01000033.1 GCA_003554105.1 Clostridiaceae bacterium
GAAATGATTGATGAACATTTGCCACACTGACACGGTTGCTTTGATGCCTTCTCATGGTCAGGTTCATTGAGTGGATCATTTCCTCCATCAACATATACAGTTCAGGACTTTCGCTTCTCGATACAGGGTTATAGATGGACAGTGCGATCACATGGGCCTCCGGATTCAGGCTGTGGATCATCCCGAGTATCTCCGGCCACTCCCGGTTGAATTGGGCCACACCTTGCCAGAGAGGACATGCAGGATCCCGAGGTATCATCATGGCAAGAAATTCATCAGTAATCATATTCCATGTATCTTCTCCACCCAATTGTATAAAGTACATCAACTCCTCGACACTTCCGATCGATGTATTAAACAGTGTCCCGTAAACCTCCATCATTGCCACGATCATTGGCTGCAGTACGTTGTTTCCCCCTATGCTGATGGTGATAATGTCTGCTTCCTTCACCATTTCCCGGGCAGGTTCAACAAATGCCAGCATACCAAGCATACAGCTTGTAGTCATCCCCGGCATCGCAATATTTCCATCTTCATATTTTCCGTCTGTTTTATACCAGTTGATAAATCCATCCCATCCCATTCCGGTCCATTCAGGTACTTTTTCCACTCCAAAACCACTTAGGTACTCTGAGTAGTACTCAAAATAATCCTCTCCCGGATATGCACTCATACCAGCGGCAATGGAATCCCCCATGTTCAGATAATATAAGGGGTCACTGTTCGGTCTTCTTGCAAATGCCTGTAAAGGCAAAGTTGCGATCATGATCAGTACCAAAATTAACACAATACTCTTTTTTTTCATCGCTCTCCCTCCGTTTTCTTTACTCACACAATCAGATAAATCCGGACATGATAATCATCAAGAATCCATCACCTTCCTTTCCCTTAAAAAAGAAAAAAACCGACCTCATCGGTCGGTTACGCTATTGGCTCTCTGCAAAGAAAGCGTCCATTTTCACTTTGCAGGTCACAGCCTCCTATTTTATACTGATACCCTGCCTTGATAAATGTATAACATTTTATACATATAAGATATTTTTCTTTACTTTCCCGAGTTAGTTACGTACTGATGCCTGCAGTGAGGACAGGTGACACGGATCTTCCCCTTTCCCTTGGGTACCCGCATCCTGCCCTTGCAGGAGGGACAGTTGACCACCTTATAATCCACGGCTTTTAGTATTTTTTCCGTATCGAGTCCCACAATCACTTCCTCCCCGATTTTAAAGGCGGGAACCCCTTGAAGACCCATAGCGCGAAACTCACTGTTCGCTGCGGGATTCTCATTGACATCCCTCACTTCATAAACCAATCCCTGCTGATCGAGAAACTCCTTTCCCTTGGCACAGTAGGGTCAGGTTTTACTGCTGTACATAATGATTTTTTTCATTGCCCTCTTCCTTTCTAAACTCATCTACCAAACATATGATCGTTATGCTATAATACCCTTGAGGTGATTTGATGGAACCTGTCATCCTGCATGTGGATCTGGATGCATTTTTCGCATCCGTGGAAGAACGGGACCGCCCTTCCCTGAAGGGAAAGCCCGTCATCGTCGGTGGCCGGTCCTCCCGGGGGGTTGTGACCACTGCCAATTACGAGGCCCGTAAATACGGTGTCCATTCCGCCATGCCCATTTTTATCGCAAAAAAGAAATGTCCCCATGGAATCTATGTGCCCGGAAGAATGGATCGTTATCAGGAAGTCTCACGGGAAATCCTCGAAGTTCTACGGGAAATCTCACCCCTTGTTGAAAAAGTCTCCATCGATGAGGCTTACCTGCAGCTGATCAACGAAGATGGCACAAACCCCTCCGGGGACGAGATTATGTCATTTGTCCAAACCCTGAAACACAAGGTTTTTGAAAAAACCTCCCTTACTCTTTCCGTGGGAGTCTCCTACAATAAATTTCTCGCAAAGCTTGCTTCCGACTGGAATAAACCCGACGGATTTATGGTCATCACTCCGAAAAATATTCCTGAGCTGTTGTTTCCCCTGCCCATCAAAAAAGTGTACGGCCTGGGACCGAAATCCTGTGAGCGTCTTCACCGATTTGGAATTGAAACCATCGAAGACCTTCTTCAGTTAAGCGAAGAGGTGATGGTAAATCTTCTCGGAAAATCCGGCAGTGAAGTCTATCAAAGGATCCGGGGCATCGATCCCCGTCCCATCGAGCTTCACCGGGAACGAAAATCCCTGGGAGTCGAGCGTACATTCTCCGAGAACATTCATGAGCTGGGACGTCTAGAAAAACTCCTGTGGGAGTATTCAATCCAGCTTTCCGAAGAACTAAAGGAAAAAGGTCTTTACTTCCGTACCCTGACCATTAAAGTGAAATACGAGGATTTCACCCTTAGAACCAGGAGCAAAACTCTCTCCAATACCATGCAGAGTGTTGATGAATTCTACCCTTTGGCAAAAGAGATCCTTCGAGAGATTCCTATAAAGAAATCCATTCGCCTTCTGGGAATCTCCGCATCCAGTCTCTCCTTCAGTGAAGAGGAGCAGCTGGACTTTTTCCCCGATCTTTAATACTGTTTTCTTAGAGTTCCAGAATCTCTTTTTTCTCGATTCCGAAATAGCTCTCGAGAAGTTCATTCACCCGTGACTTTATCGGTTCCCACTCATCTGATCCCTCTTGCTTTACGATTCCACTGATGTCTTCAATTAACTTTCGGTCCAGGGGAATCCAGAGGTCCATAATACTGTTGGGGTAATAATCATACATTCCTTTCCCTAAGTTTTTCCCGAAACTTTTAAAATAGAACTCAAAAATATCGCTGTTCAACACGCCGATCAGGTATTCCAAAGGAATCCTATTTTTATGTTCTTCTTTTACTCTCAGACTGTACACATCCGCACTGCAAAAATACCCCTTGCGGTCCAGGGCAAAGCGGTTGGTTCGGCTTTTATAGGGAAAGAGAATTTTCGGCTTCCTGAAGGTTTCCTCATCCCTGCCCCACTGAAGCTGATACCATTCTCTCAAGCCTTTTTTACATTCCCGTCGCTGTTCAAGCCGTTCTCTATAGGGATGCAGCTGCCGATAGGTATTGGGGTATTCTTCAAGATCCACTTCTTTATTCAGATAAATCACCACTTTTTCAGAAGGCTCAACGTGAAAGGATAGAACCTGACGATTCTTGATCCAGGGCATCAGGAGTTCTTTTTCTATTCCCTTCTCCTCTGCCTCTTCCGCCTCAAGAACAAATGCGGAATCACATCCGGTGATAATTCCCTGAAAGCTTTCCCCCAGGTCTTTCAGACGCATCCCTGGGCTGGTTGTGATTTTACTGAAAAGGGCTTTTTCCTTTGGATGATGAAAGGTCCATCGGGATCCTCCCACCTCTTCTCTCGGAAACATAAATGCATGGAAGGACTTGTTGATTTGATCCGCATCTTCAAGGTCGATTGACTGATCGGCAAGAAATCCACTTTTTAACTTCCGAATGGAAATGTTTTCAGTCTCATCGGTTTCGTGCTCCGTTTTTTTAAGACCATAAATGGCAGTTGCAATTCCCAGACCTTGAAACACTTCTCCGTCATAAAAGTCCATCACCGATTCCAATGCTCCGGTTTTAGACAGATACCTGCGCAGGGATTCCCCCGTAGGGCTTTCCATAAAATAGCGGGAGGTAATAAACATCGCCTTTCCCTCCGGCTTTAATTGTTCCAGCATTCGTTGAAAAAAACAATAAGAGAGATCAGATTTATCCTTAAAGACTCCGGAATATTCCTTCAAAAGCCATTGTTTTTCCTGCAGCTTGAGCTCCTTATGTCCGATATAGGGTGGGTTTCCTACGATGTAATCGTATTTAGTCGACCAGAAGTGTTTTCTATCCCTGTTTAATTTGCTTATCCCCTTAATTTTCTCCCACTTCACAAGACTGTTCCCTGAATAAAGGGGGAGAGCACCCGGAGCTGCCTCGGGATTCTTCATCCATAAGCCCACCTTTGCAATTTTCAACGCCATTTCATCCAAGTCGAAGCCGAAGATGCATGTCTTTAATAAATGACGTGCGATTCCCGAGTCTGACCAGTCTTTATCGGGATATTCTTTCTCAAGATAGAGGCGGTCATCCACAAATTTTTGAAACAGCTTGTCATAGGCCGCCAGGAGAAAGTTCCCGGTTCCACAGGATATATCACTAATGCGAATCAACGGATCCTCGGAGGGTCGATATTCCTTCAGGGTTTCATCAACGATGTACTCTACAATCCCCTTCGGGGTGTAATACTGCCCCGTCTTTCTTCGCTTTTCATTTGTAATACTTCTCTGATAAAGCTCTCCCAGGGCATCCTCATACCACTCACCCTTTCCGATAAAGGTATATTCCAGATCCTTGTAATATTCCCGCAGCACATCCAGCGTCTTTCGATGAATTTGTCCGGTTGATAAATAAGGGATAGGGAAGCTGTTAAAAGAACACGGCTTCCCTAAAATCTCCAAACGTTTCCATAGGATGACTTTTATGATGGATTCCATATCACAGTGCAAATCCATTTTTTCCAACCGTTTCAAATAGCCCTCGGTAAGATTCATGAAATCCTTCATTCCCTCTGTCATCCCTTAACACATCTCCCTTTTCTGGGGTTACTCCGCTTCAACCACCACTTTTTTTCCGATGAAAATCGGTTCCTCCGGTGTACCGATGACCTTCGCCCCCGATTCCACCTTTACATCCTTGTCCAGTATACAATACTCCAAGACGACATTGCGACCGATTTCCGCCTTCTGCATGATGATACTGTTCCGGATCTTTGACCCGGACTTGACTTTCACTCCCCTGAAAAGCATGGAGTTTTCGATCTCACCTTTCAATATACACCCTTCTGTGACCAGGGTATTTCTCACATTGGACGGGGAAAGATACTTCGTGGGAGCTTCGTCATTTCGAATGGTGATAATCGAACCAGGTCCCTTGAAAAGATCCTCCCATAAACGTTCTTCCAAAAGAGACATATTTTCCTCATAGTACGCCGCAATGGAATCCACGTAAGCCACATATCCTTTATAGAGATAGGGCACAATTTTATACTTCTCCTGCTTTTTCACCAGAACTTCCAATGGATTTTCACCGAGAATTCCACTTTCCTCTAACAACTCCCGAAAAATTTCTTTTTTCATCATCAGCATTTCCATGGAACGAAGGGATTGTTCACTTTCTTTTTTCATAGAAAGAGATGTTGCTTTACCTTCGTCCATGGTGAAATACAGACCGTTCTCCAATGGAGGCTCAAAGTGATGGGTGTAGGCCAATACGATATCCGCTTCCTTTTCATGGAGGAAATGCTTAATGGGTGTGTAATCGGTGAAATAGACGATATGACTACGGCTGTACAGAACGTACTCTTCCGAGGATCGATCCAGATAATCAAGGTTTTCCCTGTAAGGTGAGGTCAGCATAAAAAGACCGTCCTTGCTTCGCAGAAGTCCCCATTCCTTCCCCGCTTTCACATGATTGATGATGGACCCGCTGTATTCCCCGGTAAAGATCCCAACGTTCTTGATTCCGGAAAAACTCATGCTGGAAAGGACCAGATCAACCATCCGGTATTTACTTCCGAAGGGGACCGCTCCGGGAGAACGCTGCTTGATTAAATCTCCAAGGCCCGGAGGTCGATAACAGTCATCATAGATTCCCATTACATTTTTCATTCTTCTTCCCTCCTTATGCATTCATATCCTTCGCTGCCATCGGTGTTCACAACTTTTTTCACGAATGAGCGGTGTGGAATAACCTGGATTTTATTTTCCGGATCCTCAGATCGGGAAATAGTCACTCCCTTTTCAATAATGGAACCCTCCCCGATGATGGCTTTGTCGATCCGTACGTTTTCTTCAATGACGACGTTTGGCATAATCACTGACTGGAGAATTGATGCCCCTTTCTTGATCACTACCTTTGGAAATATTACTGATTCCTCCACATGTCCAAGAATTTTACACCCGTCACTGATCAAAGCACTGCTGATCGAGGCCTCCGGTCCGATAAATTTCGGTGGAACCTTATAGTTTTCCGAACGGAAAACCCATTTACGATCAAAGAGGTCGAAAATAAAGTCCTTTGCCAGAAGATCCATATTCGCTTCCCAATAACTGTCGACGGTCCCTACATCCTTCCAGTAGCCTTTAAAGTTATAGGCCATGACTTTCTTGTCCTTTTCAATCATTTTCGGGATGATATTTTTTCCGAAATCGTGGGATGAATTTTCATCCTCTTCATCTTTGATTAATTCTTCCCGAAGAGTTTTCCAGTTAAACACATAGATTCCCATAGATGCCTGGTTGTTCTTCGCTTTTTCCGGCTTTTCATCAAACTCCACAACCCTGCCGTCCTCATCGGTATTCATAATCCCGAAACGGTTGGTTTCCTCCCAGGGAACTCGGATAACAGAGATCGTCGCCTCCGCTCCTGACTGTTTATGATGATCCAGGAGACCCTGATAATTCATTTTGTAAATATGATCTCCTGAGAGAACCAGCACATACTCCGGGTCGTGACCATCGATGTATTCGATATTCTGATAGATGGAGTTCGCTGTTCCTGTGTACCAGAAACCACCTTCTTTTTTTATGTAAGGAGGCAGAATTGTCACCCCTTCTCCCACTTTGTCCATGCTTGTGTCCAAATCCCAGGAGCTTCCGATCCCGATATAGCTGTTTAATGCCAGGGGGCGATACTGGGTAAGAACACCGACAGTTGTAACACCTGAATTGGCGCAGTTACTGAGGGTGAAGTCAATAATCCGGTACTTCCCGCCGAAAAGTACTGCAGGCTTCGCAATTTCATCAGTTAGAAGTCCCAGCCTTGTTCCCTGTCCACCTGCAAGAAGCATTGCGATAATTTCTTTTCCCATAAGAACACCTCCATTATTATTTTATTCTTTCTAAAGCTGCTTTTTCATGATGACAATACTTAAGGGAGGTAGTGTAACCATAAACCCTGTTCTCCCGTCCGCCATCCTTTCTCCTTGGAACACTCCTTCATTCACAACATCGGATCCGCCGTAAATTTTTCGATCACTGTTTAATACTTCGACATAGGACTCCCGATTTCCTGTATTGACAAAATATCCTTCCCGCACCACAGGAGTGAAGTTTAATAAAACAATCAGCTCTTCCCCGCTGCCTCTTCGAAAATAACTGTAGCTGCTCTCGGAAACCTGATCCGCTTCAATCCATTGAAAACCTTTGGGTTGATGATCAAATTTCCACAGAGCTTCATGGGCGCGGTAAAAGTGCACCAGATCTCTTTTAAAGCAATGAAAGGCTTGGGGTAGACCATTCTCCATATACCACCATTCAAGCGATTCCTTTACGTTCCATTCCTTTGGTTCCGGAATTTCAGAGCCCATAAAGGTCAGCTTTTTACCGGGATGGGTGGCCATATAGCCCAAATAACACCGAAGATTGGCAAATTGCTGCCATTCATCCCCCGGCATTTTCTTGATCAAAGGTTTTTTCAAGTGAACCACTTCATCATGGGAGAGGGGAAGTATAAAATTTTCTGAGTAGGAATAAGTCATTGTAAATGTTAATTTATAGTGGTGTGCACTTCGATAGATCGGGTCTTTTTCCATGTATTTTAAGGTATCGTTCATCCACCCCATGTTCCACTTGAAATTAAAACCGAGACCTCCCTCATGGACAGGATGTGTGATTTTCGGATAGGCGGTGGATTCCTCCGCCATCATCAATGCGAAGGGGTAATGCTTGTATACCCGCTGGTTCAGCTTTTGCAAAAATGCGACTCCCTCAAGGTCCTCCTGTCCTCCGTGAATGTTGGTCTCCCACTCCCCATCGTCTCTTCCAAAATTGAGATAGAGCATATTGGACACCGCATCCACACGGATTCCATCAATATGAAATCGGTCATACCAGAAAAGCGCATTGGACATTAAATAGCTTTGTACTTCATGACGATCCAGGTTGAAGTTCAGAGTTCCCCAGCCTTTGTTATCGGCTTTTCGAAAATCATCATATTCGAACATCGCCTTCCCGTCAAAATATGCGAGCCCCCCTTCATCTTTGCAGAAGTGACCCGGCACCCAATCCAGAAGGACTCCGACTCCTTTTTGATGGCATCGGTCGACAAGATACATAAAATCACAAGGGGTTCCATAACGACTGGTCACAGAGAAAAATCCGGTGGTTTGATATCCCCAGGACTCATCAAGGGGATGCTCCATGATCGGAAGGATTTCAATATGGGTATATCCCATAGTATGTACATAGTCCACTAATTCGTCAGCCAGCTCCCGATAGGTCCAAAATTCTCCGTGTTGATCCATTCTCTTCTTCCATGAACCGAGGTGAACTTCGTATATCCAGAGTGGAGATTGATATGGATTTCCCTTTTCTCTTTTTTGAAGCCATGCATAATCCTGCCACTGATGGTGATCCAAAGATTGGACAATGGACGAGGTTCCGGGCCGAAGCTCAGTGAAAAATCCGAAGGGATCGGATTTCTTCAGCACCCTCCCCTCTTCAGTATGGAGCTCATACTTGTACTGATCACCTTCCTCGACTCCGGCGATAAAAAGAGTCCACAGATTGGAATCAGGAACCTTTTCCATTCGATGTTTTCCCCCATCCCACCGGTTAAATGTACCCACCACATAAACCGCTTTGCTGTGGGGAGACCACAATGTGAAGCGCACCCCTTTTTCTCCGTTCAGTTGACCTATCTGGGCACCCATAAACTCATAAGCCCTTTCATGGGTTCCTTCATGAAAATAATAGACATCCTCTTTGTTTAGTCGTAAATCTCTCTCCATTGTATCCCTCTCCTTTTTGAATATTCTAATTATACCCCAGTCCATTGGGAATATCCAAAGAATTTTCCATCTCACTATTTTCGGCGTGGACAAAAGAAAAAACCTGTTCAATCCGAAGGCAGATTTTCACAGGTTTTCTTCCTCCACATTAAAGATTTCCATCAGTGGATTTTCGTTTATAGATCGTGTGGGGAGCAATCACCTTACGTCCCCTCGTTCCTTTTTCAATCGCCTTTAGCAAAAGCTCTACCGATTTTTCACCCAGAGTCATGGCATTCACATCCACTGAAGTAATCGGAGGGTTTGAGTATCTTGATAAAATACTGTTATTGAAGCTTGCGACTGCTATATCTTCAGGAATTCGATAATGCAGCTGTTTAAATAATCGTACTGCGGCAAAGGCCACCAAGTCATCAGTGACAATTACACCATCCGGTGCGGGCTTACTGTCTATAATTTCCGATGCATACTCGTAACCGGTTTTTTCATCAAAGCTGCCAATGAAAAGAAGATCTTCCTCAAAGGAAAGATTGCTTTCCTCCAATGCTTTTTTGTATCCTTCGATCCGCTTTCGGGTTACCACCAGCGAGCAATCTCCGGCAATCATTGCAATCCGTTTTCTCCCCTGAATAGTTAGATACCTTGTCAGCTCATAGGCAGCCATATAGTTGTCATTATCCACGTGATTAATGGTTTCGCTTCTTTCCCAGGGTGATCCGATGATGGCGAAGGGAAAGTCAATCTTTGATAAATATTCGATACACTGGTCTTCCACTTTGCTTGATAATAAAAGGATTCCATCCACTTTCGATCCGTGGATATAGCTTTTAATAACTTCCAGTTCCTGCTCCTTCGTATCATTGGTGGACAGGATAATATCAAACCCTGCTTTGGAGGCGGCTTTTGTGATCCCGCTCAAAGCTTCGGGAAAGAAGGGGTTGAGTAGAGCATCCTTTGATGTGGAAGGCATAATCACTCCAAGAGAACCGGTGCGCCGGCTGACTAATGAGCGGGCAATGGCATTAGGATGATAGCCCAGCTCCTCCATGCACTCCAAAACCTTCTTTGTTGTTTCCTCAGAAATCTTAGGGTTTTTCGAGATGACTCTGGAAACAGTGGATGATGAAACTCCCGCCTTTTTGGCAACATCTTTGATCGTTACTGATTTATTTTTTTTCATTCTATTTCCTCCCTTATAATGGGAAATTATTTATCCGATTCAGTTAATCCGTTCACCGGTTTCCTGATCAAAGTAGTGCATTGCTTCCAAATCAAAGCCGAAGGAATGTCGTTGTCCGTCATCATAATCATAATGTCCCGGTGTTGAAATCGTCAGTTGATGACCGTCATCCATTCTGCAGTAGAGAATTTTTTCTTTTCCCAGCATCTCAACCACTTCAATATCCACATCAATGGTATCTCCATACTTTCCTCCGGCCTCGAATCGCTCGGATCGAACCCCGGCACTCACTTTTTTGCCTTCAAACTCCCGCAGGGATTCCTGATGCTCCTTATGGGGAGTAACAGTCATTAATTTGTTGTCTGAAACAAATTTCCCCTCCTGAATCGAGCCTTTAATAATATTCATGGTGGGAGAACCGATAAACCCTGCAACAAATATATTTTCAGGACGGTTATAGAAATCTTCAGGCTTTCCTACCTGTTGAATCTTCCCATCATCCATCAGAACAATTTTCGATGCCATGGTCATGGCCTCAGTCTGATCATGGGTGACATAAATTGTCGTGGTTCCCAATTGCTTGTGAAGTCGCACCAGTTCCACTCTCATATGTTCTCTAAGCTTTGCATCAAGGTTTGATAAGGGCTCATCCATCAAAAACCCCTTCGGGTTTCTCACCATGGCTCGACCCAGGGCAACCCTTTGCCGTTGTCCGCCGGAGATATCGGAAGGCTTCACATAGAGGTTATCCTCAATCTGCAAAACCTTTGCCGCTTCCCGGACCCGCTCATCAATCAGCTGCTTACGCTCTTTTCTCATGGAGAGGGAAAATGCCATATTGTCATAGACCGTCATGTGGGGATACAATGCATAGGATTGAAAGACCATGGCAATGTCCCGGTCTTTTGGAGCGACTTTATTCATCCGTTTACCGTCAAAGAGAAGATCCCCTTCAGTGATGGAGTTCAGTCCCGCAATCATCCGTAAAAGTGTGGTTTTTCCACAGCCGGAAGGACCCAGGATGACGCAGAAATCCTTGTTTTCTATTTCCAGGTTGATATCCTTTAAAGTAAACTCGTCCCTGCCCTCATATTTCTTGCCGATTTTTTTCATCGTTACGTTCACAATAATTCCTCCTCAGTGGTTGATTAAGCACCTTATCCTTTCACAGAACCTTTGGCAAGACCTGAAGCCAGTTGGTTTTGCAAGGCCATAAACAATAGTACGATCGGCACTGCGGTCAGCAGCCCACCTGCTGCAAAAGCCGGTTGATTCATGGTTCGAAAATCATTGACCAGAGTAAAGAGACCGGCCGCTAAGGTATAGGACCGCGGACTGGTTAATAGAACCCGGGGTAAAAGAAAATCCATAAAGGGACCGATAAAAGACCATAATCCGATTAACATTAACATCGGCCGTGCGATCGGCATAATAATCAGGCGATAGATCTGCATGTTGGAGCATCCGTCAATTTTCGCCGCATCGTCCAGCTCCGAAGAGATGGAGTCGATGTATCCTTTCAATATAAAAGTGTTAGCAGCAATCGCTCCACCGGAATAGATCAAGATCAGCATCATCTGCCGTGTAAACTGAGGAACGACCGATGCAATTATGGAGTGCATCGTAAAGAATGCAGTAATCCCTGCAAAGGTTGGAATCGTCTGAATCAGCATAATCGTCATCAGGGATGCTTTTCTTCCTTTAAACCGGTAACGGGAGTAGGCATATCCTGTAAAAGAGACAATAAACAATGTGAGAACTGCCGTTGCGCCGGCAATAAATATGGTATTCCACACCCAGTTCAAATAAAGGGTTTCCTGGAATAAATGTTCAAAATGCTTTAATGAAAACTCGAATTCACGATTGAGAATTAAATATCCTGACTGCTTTCCGTTAAATGCGGAAACGACCATTTGAGTTAGGGGCCAGATGATCACAACCGCCCAGATCATAAGAACGATATGGGAAGCAGCCACACCAAACTTACCAAACAAAGTCAGTTCCTGGCGATCGGACAAATAGAGTTGACTTTTTTTCTTTCTATTAAAAATCCCCATTATAACCGCTCCTCTCTAAAGGCTTTCGAATTCCTGAAACCTAAAAAGGCAAAGAACATCAGACCAAAAGATACGAAAATAATGATTGCTGCCGCCACAGCCTGATGCTGATTTTCCATCGTCAATTTGTAGATATAGGATATCAGTATATCTGAGCTTCCAGCCAGGTTTCCATATCTGGTGGGATTAAAGGGCCCCCCGCTGTTAAACAGGTAGATAATCGAGAAGTTATTAAAATTAAAGGTATATTGGGTCACTAACA
>PWFQ01000009.1 GCA_003554105.1 Clostridiaceae bacterium
AAATAAGGTGAAACATGGAAAATTATTTGTTTGATAATAAATTTACGGGGTATAAAGGGAACACCTTTATGGGGACTTTGACACTTGTCGAGTAGTTGGACGCTTTCGTCAAGTGGAGTCACTAGCGTAACCGACCAATCGAGGTCGGTAATTTTTGTGCTTCAAATCCTTTCATGTCGGTTATCGGTGTTGGAAACAGGTTTTGGGCGTTGATAAAGGTGGGATCCTATGAAAAAAATGATGGTGATTTTGTTGGTATTGGTGATGGTGTTTGTGATGGTAGGGAGTACAGCTGTAGCAAATCAAGAAACCGGACCGTATGGGCTTGGGTATTGGCGACAGTATATGAGACATAATGATTACACAGTACCTTGTCCTCATGATCCAGAGGGAATAGATCAAGATGAGATCTATGGTTATCTCACAACTCCTCCAAGAGGTAATGCAGAAACAATTTGCCGTACGCATCTTTGGGTGGCCATTCTGAACTTGATGGAAGGCCATTTTAATCCACAAACTGACGATGAGATTGCAGAGTTTTTTTACTATCGCGATAACTATTACCTTCCAGCATTTGCAACAATAAACTCTTATATGATTGATTATGTTCCTTGGCTTGGAGATTATTATGTTGAGAATCCTACTCGACAACAATATTTGAAGTGGAAAGATGGAATGGAGGAATGGGTAAATAAATAATCAAAATGATCGTTTGCTAAATTAAGGATAAAGAGCCTCCAATGCACAATTCATTAGAATTTCTCTATGAAAAACTTGCTTTGGAGGCTTCTTTACCTCCTTTCATGTATGTTTTTAGTGTAGGATAAAGGTTTTTGAGTGTGATGTAAAGGTGGGGTATTATGAAAAAAATGATCGTTGTATTTTTGGTGTTGATGATGGTGTTTGTGATGGTTGGCGGTGTTGTGGGGGCTCATGAACATGGTGGCCCTCGCCATGGTGGTTTAGGTTACTGGATGAACTATGACTTTGAAGACGGTTGGGAATCTGCTTGCCAAAGAGATGCCCAAACTGTTAAAGATTTACTTGGAACTACTCCTCGAGGTTGTTCACGTTGGCTACTAGCCAGACATCACATGGTCGCTTTTCTTAATCTAACTGAAGTGCATCAAATCGATGCCTTTCCACTTCTTATGGGAGATGAGTATTTCGATGAAGTAATTCCTCGGAATGAACTGAGTGCATTAAGAGAGGCATTTCATCTCTATATTATGCCAGCACTCTGGGAAGACAAATTAAATCCTTATAGTCCGGATTATAGTCGTGAGTACAGCCGTTGCAGTCGTCTTCACATGTTAGAACTAAAAGACATCCTCGAAGCTTGGAATGAAGGCAATTAGTAATACTTATTAAAAGAGAGCATCATCGCCGATGCTCTCTTTTTTAATTTCCTATTTTCAATCTTTACGGTTCGTCTCCTCAGAAAACAGCTCCTCCACAATTTCACTTAACTCCCTGTGCATAGGGTACTCCTTCAAATCCTCAAGCGCGGAAACCAGCTCCCTGTAATACCACTTCTGATCCTCATACCCGGCATTAAACCGGTTCCATAAACCTTCCCCCAGCTCATGATAGTCTCGGATCATACTTCTTCCGTTACTCAGCTTATCGGCGCAGACAACCAGCTTTCCTTCGGGATCAAGCCCCCGGATGGTTTCGATGGTGTGAAGCTTTCTCTCCTTCCACGGCCGATCCTCTCTGCCCTCAAGCTCCTCCGATGCCTGAAGAACAAGCTCCTTCACTCTCTTAGAGAAATGGGTTTCAAGATATGAGGGCTTAAGATCACCGTCTTCAAGTGTGTCATGCAGTATTCCTGCTGCTAACACTTCTTCGTCCTCAATCCCGTTTCGTTGGAGAATCATAGCAATCTCGAAGGGATGGACGATATAAGGAATATCTGTGGATTTCCTCTTTTGATTGCTGTGTACTTTTGCCGCCACCTCAATCGCTCTTGTCAGCAGCTGATCATTGTGCTTCTTATCCATTGACTTCGCCTCCTGTTGCATGTTGTCATCTCGATCTTTCTAGTATTTCATTCATATACTATTCCCCATCTGTCATCATTAATCCTTTATTTTCAGAGGACCTCACAAGATCATTCGAAAAAATACGTGTAAAAAAACTCCCTGTGAAGAGAGTCTATTTTTCATTCAGGATTTCTTTTACCCGTCCAACTGTTCCGTCTTCCAGCCGTACTTTAATTCCATGGGGATGGTTAGGGGATTTGGTCAAGATCCTTGCAACGGTTCCCTCGGTGAGGGCTCCGCTTCCCTGATCCTGTTTTTGGACAACCTTCACCTTTGACCCGATCAGGATGTCATTTCTTTTTGTGCCGCTCATTTCATTCACCCTTTCTTTTCCCTCCCTATTATACATCATGGGGAGAAAAAGGCAAACGCATTTATTCCGGGTCTGCACCCACCATAAACTGATCAAAGATCTTCTTGATCTCCTTTTTCCGCTTCTCTGAGGTGAAGTAGAGATGGCCGCAGTCCTTCATCACTTCAACTCTTACATCGGACATCAGCTCTTCCGCCCTTTCCTTCACCTTTTTTCCGGGAAAAAGGGCATCTTTTTCCCCTGCAAAAACCAGTGTGGGAACCTTCCA
>PWFQ01000001.1 GCA_003554105.1 Clostridiaceae bacterium
GGTTGAGGCGGTAGTTGCGGATAAAATCGGTTGCTGATAGCTCGGTGAGGGCAACCAGCTTTCGGTGAAGCTGTGAGCGGCTCATTCCCACTTCACGGGCAAGTGAATCAACGGTAAAATCCTCATTCACAAGATGTTTTGTGATGGGATTGACCACTTTTAGCAGAAATGCCTCTTCCATCGATTGCCCGGATAGTTCGTTCGGCTTAATCTCGATCTTCCGGTTATACTTCTCCCTTAGTTTTCTGCGGGAGGTGATCAGGTTGCCGACTCTGAGCAACAGCTCATTGGAGCGAAAGGGTTTTGTGGTATGATCATGAATAAGCTACTCTAATCTTATAACGTTTAACATTTTGCAACATCAGTACTACACTTTGCAACGTTAGTTACAGCGCTCGTGCATATCCGTGACTAGATTAAAATTGTTGTGCAGTATTAACAGTAACAATTTTAATCCATGTATTATGAAATCACTTAATCTCGTTTATTCACATCTTTTTGTAGTCTTGATAGCCTTGCTTTTGTTCAGTTCTTGCGACACAACTGGTTCAACAGATCATGAAGTTGATATAATCAATGAAACAAATGTGGATCTTCCGGCTCATGAGGGTGAAATTGGGCTAGTAATTGACACTCGGGAGATTTTCAGGAAAGGTTATATTGCTAAAAAAGCAGAAGTTACCCTTCATAACTTTCAGGATTTCAATGAGTCACTGGATGTGAATCCCATTACTAATCTGGCGATCTTTATGATTTCCAATGAAGATCTGAATGATGATCAAAAAGCTGCTTTTAACAATGGCATTTCAATTGATATCGTGGTATTTGATGAAGAGATGCAGGTATTGGCTGAATATCAAGATAATAATAGGGTATTGGACAATTCAAACAGGCCACTTAGCCTTCAGACCGAACTTCCATTTATCAAACGTCCGCTAAACCTGAGAGAAGGAAGCCCATATTTGTTACAGGTAGAAGGCTTAAATGGTTTGATTGCATTAAGAAAAGATGAAAATCCCTGCGGCTCTTGTTTTATTGAATCTAATTTCGAAATAGACAGTTCACGGCAGCAGTTTTATTTTGAACCAGTTGATGGTGAACCCGATACGTATATCATACGACTTTTTGGTTTTATCCATCGAATGACCAATAAAGAATATACCTATCTCGGCGAGCAGTCTCAGGGGGAGTCTACACCTAATTATGTTACATTGTGGGAGCATGAAGAACATGCATTAAAATTTGTATTGGAACAGGATGAAGACGGCTGGATGAAAATCAGAATTGCCGATACAGACTTGTATTGGATGAATAGCGAGAATTTTGATTTGATAAAGTTCCATAACCCTGATGATCCATACTTAGATAACAGGGTCCCAAGCCGTTTCAGAATTATTTCCGACAATATTAACTGGAAACTGGAAGACAGAGGCACCACCTATAATGCGCCGATCATGCCCCCGACTCAAATTGACTTTGCTTATGAGTCAACGATCCGGAATTGTTCACCAGGAATTATAACTGAGACAGTCGGAAACACAGAATCACGAACCAGCACTCGAACCATGTCAACAACGGAAAGCTTTGAGATGTTTTCCAGCAGTGGCGGAGAGATTGAAGGAACCGTAAACCTTACGGTTGGAGGTGAAATATATGGTGTTGCAGCATCAACCGAGTTCAGATACATGTACTCTTATTTGACCTCTGAAACGACCAGTACAGAGAACACGGTTTCAAACAGTAATGAGGCAACTTCGGTAGTTTCTCGAACACGTACACTTGAAGTTCCACCCTTCTCTGTCATTGAGGTTTATGATGCTGTTCGCACCATCAAGAACGTCCGAACTCCCTATACCCAGGTGCTGAGGTTGACAGGTACCTACAAAAATAACGCTGAACCATTATCAGGCCCTGAGATTGTTACACAGACGATGTTTAATTTTATTGAAGGTGTACCTTCACAAATAAGTACTAATTATGTGGATATAACCATAAGAGGAAACGTTTTTATCGATCAAATGATGGAAGTGGAAACAGGAGCCGATGAAATTAGAGGTGCTTGTGATTAATTACCACCTGCAGCTACATTCTGAACCATATGTTGAAAAAAGTATGGTTCGTATTCTTTAGTGTGAATTACCTTTATTACCCTCAAATTCACTGGGGCTTACGCCAAACTTCTCTTTGAATGCTTTGCTGAAGTAGGAGGGGCTGTTGAAGCCGACTTCGTAGGCGATCTCAGAGATGGTGCCCGTATTCTTTTCAATCATCTCCTTGGCCAGGTTGAGGCGGTAGGTGCGGATGAATTCGGTAGCAGAGAGGTCGGTGAGTGCAACCAGTTTACGGTGAAGCTGTGAGCGGCTCATTCCCACTTCACGGGCAAGTGAATCAACGGAAAACTCTTCATTGATCAGGTGTTTATTAATTGAAACAACCACCTTTTTCAAAAAAGCTTCTTCCATCGAATCGGCTGAAAGCTCTTCCGGTTTTATTTCTATTTTCCGGTTATACTTCTCCCGTATTTTCTTTCTGGAAATAATCAGATTATTCAC
>PWFQ01000060.1 GCA_003554105.1 Clostridiaceae bacterium
CATTTTTCTTCCCTGGGAGTCCCTTACTAATCCATGAATTAATACATACTTGAATGGAATTTCTTTCATAAACTCTAGTCCTGAAAATGCCATTCTTACAACCCAGAAAAATATTATATCGTATCCTGTTACCAAAACATCTGTAGGATAAAATCGTTCAAGTTCTTTTGTGTTTTCAGGCCACCCCAATGTGGAAAACGGCCATAATGCTGAACTAAACCATGTATCCAGTACGTCCTCATCTTGGAAGATCTCATTGGATCCACAATGTTTACAAGCCGTTGGCGTTTCTCGCTCAACCATAATTTCATCGCAATCTTTACAATAGTATGCAGGAATTCGGTGTCCCCACCACAGTTGTCTTGAAATACACCAGTCTCGAATGTTTTCTAACCAATTGAAATAGGTTTTGGAAAAGCGATCAGGAACGAATTGGATTTCACGACTTTTTACAGCATCAATAGCGGGCTTAGTCAAGGGTTCCATTTTAACAAACCATTGTTCTGAAGTAATTGGCTCCACAACAGTACTGCATCGGTCACATTGACCGACACTATGACGATGGTCCTTAATTTCCACTAACTGCTCAGCATTTATCAGATCATCGACAACTGATTTTCTCGCATCATATCGATCAAGACCTCTGTATGGGCCTCCAAATTCATTTACTCTCGCTTCATCATCAAAAATCTTTAACTGTTCCAATCCGTGTCTCTCACCAATCTCAAAATCATTAGGATCATGGCTGGGAGTAATTTTTAATGCTCCGGTACCCATCTCACGGTCTACATATTCATCTGCGATAATGGGAATCTCCCGATGTAACAATGGTAAAACCGCTGTTTTTCCGACTAAATGCTGATATCGTTCATCAGCAGGATGTACTGCAACACCCGTATCTCCAAGCATTGTCTCAGGTCTGGTTGTTGCAATTACAAGGTACTCATCACTATCCTTAATCGGGTACTTGATATGCCAAAAATGACCATCTTTATCTA
Organism: Clostridiaceae bacterium; assembly: GCA_003554105.1. Lineage (GTDB taxonomy): Bacteria > Bacillota > Clostridia > Peptostreptococcales > T1SED10-28 > T1SED10-28. Next base: position 999 of record PWFQ01000060.1, read on the forward strand.
TGTGTTCAACCTCTGCATCTGAAAGTGAGGTTCTGCATGATGGGCACCAGTTGATGATTCGGTTTCCTTTATAAATCAGGTCCTTTTCATACAGTTGAATAAACACTTCCTGTACTGCATTACTAAGACCTTCATCCATTGTAAATCGTTCACGGCTCCAGTCACAGGAATTACCCAGTTTTTTCATCTGATCAACGATTTTTCGGCCGTATTCATCTCGCCAATCCCATGCATATTCAAGAAACTTTTCTCGACCTACATCTTTTTTTGATAAGCCTTTTTCAGTACGAATTTTCTCTACAACCTTAACTTCAGTTGAAATACTTGCATGATCTGATCCCGGTTGCCAAAGAGTTTCATACCCCTGCATACGTTTCCAACGAATAAGGATGTCCTGCAAAGTGTGATCCAGTGCATGTCCAATATGCAACTGGCCTGTAATGTTCGGGGGCGGCAGCATAATGCAATAAGGCTCTTTTTCAGAATGTACATCCGCTCGGAAAAAATCACTGTCCATCCAATGTTGATAGATTTTATCTTCAAAATCTTTCGGATTATATGTTTTATCTAATCCACCTTTCATCTTCTTCTCCTCCTTTTTATAAATAAAAAAACGCCCTTTATGATTACTCATAAGGACGATTAAATTCGCGGTACCACCTTAATTCCTGCAACTCATCAAATGTTCATTGCAGGCTCTCATCTAAGATAACGGATTTACCGTCTAAAGCTAAGCATACGCTCTGACTTTAGAAGCTCATGGGCTACCTTCCTAAACTGACAGCTTTAGCAATCTTTCAGCCTTTGGATTGCTTCTCTTTCAAAGTTCAGTAAAGTACTCCTCCCAATCGATGCGTAATATGAAGTTATCAATATTATATGACATTTTCGGGAAAAGTCAAGAGTAACTCTATTGTTGACCTGTCTCTCTTTCTTTCATCTTACGCAAAGCGAGTCGCAGGTACCGGAAAAAAGAAATTAAAGTCAATGAAATTGTTATGATAATTAGATATTTACCATAGGGCGAATCAAAAGCAATTAAAAGAATCGCTAAATAAAATAGAACCGTAGCTGCTTTCCCAAGATGATCTGCCGGAATAACAATCTTTTCTTTTCTCGTGTAGAGAACCATACCACCGATAATCATTAAAGATTCTTTTGCCACAATAATAGTTAAAATCCAAATTGGCAAAATACCGGCTACCGTAAAACATGCAATGACTGTAATTTGCATAAGTTTATCTGCAAGAGGATCAAGCATTTGACCGATCTTTGTGACCAAATTGTATTTTCTGGCGATATATCCATCCAGACCATCAGTAACTCCTGCCAGAATGAAAATTCCTGTTGCATATAAAATATTATGCTCATTGAAGAAGAAAAACACATACACAAAAACAGGTATTAAAAGCAGTCTCAAGATTGTCAGCAAATTCGGTATGTTCATAGTTCACCTCTACAGATCCAATATTTTCCCTTACTATCATACCACAGGATGCAACGAAAAAACAGTTAGGGAAATAAAATCAGCAGAAAACTTGATAATTACTTATAAGACTTGATAATTTCTTCTGCAGATGAAGTGAAAAAATCCGAAATTTGGTTCATTTCCTCTATTGAATACTGCTCCATTGGATAATGTGAATTAAGCACATTTTCATCAATTCTTCCCTGTTGAATTCTAAAACGCATCGATCCTTTAATCATCTCCTTCACACCTTCAAGATCACTCCAATTTATAACTCCTTTTACAAAAGTCGTTCTAAATTCATAATTTATGCCACTCTCTTTAATAAGAGCAATCGATTCTTTAATCTTCCCCGTATGGTTAGAGCAGTTAGACACTCGGTGATATTGATCCATTGAAGTCTTAATATCCATTGCAATGTAATCAATGAGTTGATGATCAATCAAATCCTTTAACACTTTTGCATTTGATCCATTTGTATCAAGTTTGATCGAAAATCCTTCGTTTTTCAGCAATTGTATATCATTGAATAAAGCTTTATCCAAAGTTGGTTCTCCGCCTGAAATACAAATATGTTTGATATACTTCTTTCTCCTGCGCAATTGAAACAAGAGATCCTCCCTGTTAAGGGGAGGACTCTCTTCATTTACTAAGGATCGGTTATGGCAGTAGGGACACTTAAAGTTACATCCGCCATGAAATAAAACAGAGCATGGATTTTTGGGATAGTCAACTGTTGATAATTTATGAAAACCTTGAATGCTCATTGTTTCCTCCTAGTTTGCCTGGTCAATCGAATTTTCTAATGTAACTTCATCAGAAAATTCCAGTCGATCTTTGAACTCTTCTTTTTTCCCTTTATTCCATGACTGGACAGGTCGGTGAAAGCCGACAACGCGAGTCCACACCTCGCTGTCTCTATGGCAGTGAGGGCATTTAAATTGTTCTCCCTTTAAATATCCGTGCTGCGGGCAAATTGAGAAGGTGGGGGTAATCGTAATATATGGTACACTGCTTTTTTCCATGGCCGTCTTGATTAATGCTTTACATGTTTCCACATCGCCCACTTCTTCTCCCAGAAATCCGTGCAAAACAGTACCGCCAGTATAGAGAGACTGTAATTTTTCCTGAAGTTCCAGTGCTTCAAAAAAATCTTTCGTATGTCCTACCGGTAACTGGGTAGAGTTCGTATAGTAGGGTTCTTTATCGCCTTGGGTGATAATTTTCCCATATAGTTTCTTGTCAAGACGTGCAAATCGATAGGCTGCACCTTCGGCAGGGGAAGCTTCCAAATTCCAAAGACTCCCTGTTTCTTCCTGGAAAATCTGAATTACCTTATTCATAAACTCCATAACTTCAATGGCAAAACGATTCCCTTCCGATGTGGTAATGTCTTTTCCCAATAGATTTAAACAAGCTTCGTTCATTCCATTTAATCCAATTGTAGAAAAGTGATTTTTAAAATATTCCCCTGTACCATCTTTCACATCTTGAAGGTAAAATTTTGAATAAGGGTAGAGCCCTGCCTCCATATATTTTTCAAGCATTTTCCGTTTGTTATCACAAATGACTTTCGCTTTTTCCATTAAATTTCGTACTTCTCTTTTGAAATCCTCTTCATTGAAGGAGGTATAACCGATTCGCGCCATATTCAACGTAACGACATTAATTGATCCGGTTAAGGGATTTGCCCCGAATAAACCCCCACCCCGTTTTCTTAACTCACGATTATCCAATCTCAATCGGCAACACATGCTTCGAACGTCTTCCGGAGCCAGATCAGAGTTCATGAAATTTGCAAAATAGGGTGTTCCGAATTTCCTGGTCATTTCCATAATGCTGTTAACGACTGAGGATTCCCATGGGAAATCCGGGGTAATGTTAATTGTTGGAATAGGAAAACTAAAAGCCCGGCCTGCTCCGTCACCTTCCATCATCACTTCACAAAAGGCCCGATTAAACATGTCCATTTCTTTCTGAAACTCACCGTATTTTTTATCCTTCATCATTCCTGCTATTTTTACATATTGATCTTTTAATAATGGATGTGGAGTAATATCCAATGTTACATTTGTAAAAGGTGTTTGAAACCCTACCCGGGTTGGAACGTTTAGATTAAAGATAAAACGCTGTAATGATTTCTTGACTTGCTGATAATCAAGTCCATCAAAATAAATAAACGGTGCGAGATATGAATCCAGACTTGATACGGCTTGAGCTCCAGCAGCCTCTCCTTGCAGAGTATAAAGTAAATTAACTAATTGTCCCAAGGCGGATTCAAAGTGTTTAGGAGGCTTTGATTCCACTTTGCCTGCGGCACCCTTAAATCCTTTTTCCAGAAAGGCTTCCAAGTCCCATCCGCAGCAATAGGGAGCCAATAGTCCTAGATCATGAATATGTAAAGCTCCTTTTATGTGGGCGTCTCTATGGTCTTTATCATATATTTTATTTAGCCAGTATTTTTTTGTTATACTTTCTACAATATGATTATTAAGACCTTGCAGAGAAAAACTCATATTGGCATTTTCATTGACTCTCCAGTCATCAAGATTCACATAATCTTCGATCATTTCCTCCGCGTCCATAAATAAATTTTTAACTTCCCGAATTTCTTCCTGTTTTTTCCTGTAAAGAATGTAAGCTTTTGCTGTCTTTGCATGCCCTTCCTCAATCAGAACTTTTTCTACGATATCTTGAATATCCTCAACCGAAGGAATGTTTCCCCTGTAAGTTTCACGTAAAACTCCTTCGACAACCTTTGTCAGTTCATCAGCTTTCGTAATATTATTTCCTCCAACAGATTGGGCTGCTGAAAAAATCGCATTAGTAATCTTTTGAGAATTATAATCAACAATCTCTCCATTCCTTTTCTGCACCTTCGATAATGTCATAATACCCCTCCTTTAAGATTGTGTATACTACATATAGTACATTATATAGAAAAGACCCACAAGATTCAATCCCCTGGAAGAAGATTTGTGGGCTTTAAAGAATTGTTCGATTACAATTACTTATTCACCAAGTAACAGGTTCCAACTTTTTTCAATTTGACCTTTTTTGGTATTAAAAAATTCAACACGTCCAGTAACATCTATAGAAGAGAAAGAATTACTATTTAAACTTAGATTCTGCCTCATTAGGTCTGACAAATAGAGCTTTCTAATCAATTGATGGATTGTGCCTTCATTACCATCGATTAACACGCATCTCGCTGGAAGAATTTCCTTGATAATTTGCTTTAAAAAAACAAAATGCGTGCATCCTAGAACAACGATATCAGTGTCTAAAACATGATTTTCACTGAAAAGCTTTTTTAGATAAAGCTTCGTAATTTGATGATTCGGTCCATATTCCTCAATTAATGAGACTAATCCCGGACATGGAATAGGATGAACTTTCTTTTTGCTTTTAAGATTCACAACTAATTCCTGAAACTTTTCTTCACGTAATGTAAATGGTGTAGCCATAACATGCACGCGACTTGATGGATACAGGTGCAATGCCGGCTTGATCGCAGGTTCCATCCCTATAACAGGAAATGGATAGTGTGAGCGCAAGAGTTTAATTGACGCACTGGTAGCTGTGTTACAGGCAACAACTAATGCTTTAATTCCTTTTCTGTTCATTTCTTCCGCAATTTCCAGAGACCTTTCCTGAATGAATTCCCTGGATTTTTCACCGTATGGTGCATTTGTTGAGTCTCCATAATAATAAAATTTTTCTTCCGGCATCATTTGCACTGCGTTTCTCAGAACACTGATCCCTCCAAGACCGGAGTCAAATAAACCTATAGGTATTTTTCTGTTTATATTCTTCATGATAATCTCCTAATACTTCGGTTTTTTTCTTCTCATGCTGATATTAATCAAAAGACCGATAGCAATGAGATTCGAAAGCATAAAAGTCCCGCCATAACTGACAAAGGGCAGCGGTTTACCCGTTACTGGCATTAGTCCGATTGTCATCATGATATTTGCAAAAATATGAAAGCCCAGCATTGAAATGATACCAATGGCCAGGTAAGAGCCGAAATAATCTTTTTGTTTTTTTGCAATGTGAATTCCTTTAACCAAAAGCAGGCTGTAAAGAAATAGCAAAATTGCAACTCCGACGAAACCAAGCTCTTCAGCAATCACAGCAAAAATAAAATCTGTATGTTTTTCCGGCAGAAAACCAAATTGACTTTGAATACCTTCTCGTAATCCTTTTCCATGCAGCATTCCTGATCCAACGGCATAAATTGACTGTGTAATTTGCCATCCATCTCCCATAGGATCTAGCTCTGGATCAAGAAAGACTAAGATTCTTCTCTTTTGATAATCTGCTAGACGGGGCCAAATCAAAGGAATGCTGGAAATTGCACCCATAATAAGAATAACTATATATCGGTATCTTAGACCTGCGACATAAAGCATAGCAAGAGTAAAGACCGGTATTACAAGACTTGTTCCCAAATCCGGTTGCCTATATACAAGAGCCATTGGTATTCCGGCCATGATCACGATCTTCGTCAAAGTCTTTAATTCATTAATCGTTTCTCGATGTTCGCTAATCACTTTTGCCAGGGCTATAATGATTCCAAGTTTTGCAAAGTCAGAAGGTTGAAAACCAAAAGGTCCGATATATAACCATCGACTGGCTCCCCAGTCATCCGCACCGACACCGGCGTAGAGCACTGCAATTAAAAGCATGCAAGAAAAGACATAAATAAACAGATACAGTTCTCCAAACGTTTTATAATCAATAAAAAGTAAAATTACAATAGCAACGAAGCCTGCTATTGTAGCATACAGTTGGGTCTGAATATATCGTTCAGGATTCACAAGGTTTTGCGTTGCACTTGAAATTGCTATTAAACCAAATATACAGATCAATAATACCACAGTTAATAAGGTAAAATCGATCTTTTTGATGTTTGACCAACGTTCGTTCATTTCTTAATCTCCTACTTCCTAATAAGTCCTATATGCAATATTTCATCAGATGCATCTTGAAATTTTTAAGGTTAGAGTTCATTGCAGCGTTACTGTTCTGAGAAAACCATTTCTTGTCTTCAAGGATCATTTTATCCATCATTTTCCTGGTATTATCTTCCTCCTGTTGCAGTAACTTATGTGTTTTCAACTCTTCCCTGTGTTTTCTGTCCATAATCCATTTCATACCATAGCATATCCCTAATCCTGATACAAGGATTTTTCCCAGAGAATTATACTGTAGATCTTTACGAAACTTTTTTTCGATTTGCAAAAATGAAAAACTTTTAAAGTCATGTCGGTATGCATTATGTTTACTATGATATAAGAAAAGTAGTGGCAGTCCTAAACCGGTTAAGGCAGAAATACTCTTAGATAATGTTCTCTTTGAGATTTCCTCGGTTTTCCCCAAAAGTGACTTCGAAATATCGAAATGATTAAACTGCTCCTCTTTAATGTTTAAGAACTTCATCAACTCATCAAGTAATTGCACTTTTTCTTCAGTCTCAAAACTATTTCCGTATACTATGTGATACGTATCTTCCAATAGCATATATCCCATTATACTTTCTTCCTGTTCATTCAGATTTTCAACCATTAAAGGATAATAATTAATCAATGTTTCTACCATATTTTTTGCGCCGGTAATTGTTTGATACCATTCAAAGATTTTCTTTCTTTCTCTGTTTGGCAACTCAATATATGATAGAACACGATAAAACTCCTCAATGATTTTAGAATCTAAGTCTTCCAGTTCCATAACTCCTGCAAACAATACTTTGCCATACATAAAGCGTATTTCTTTCGATAAATGACGGATATCTTTTATCACAATGTTCCCCTCCTTTATACTTATGCTCTTTGAGTCCAGGTCCCTTTAATCATTTGTTCTACAACATATGCAATCCCATCTTCTTCATTGGTTCTTGTCTGATAATCAGATACGTTGATTACAATCGGATCAGCATTTCCCACCGCAACACCTACGTCTGCAACATCAAACATTGATATGTCGTTTAAGTGATCACCGACTGCTACCATTTCATCAGGTGAAATACCGAGTGTTTCTCCAACTTGAAGTAAAGCCCTGCCTTTGGAAGCATGCCGGTGAAGAGCCTCGATATTATTATTGGAAGAACTTGTGATGGATATTTCATCAATATCGGAAAGCTCATCATTGATTTTTTCTAGTGTTCTCTGATTATTCGAAAGAGCAAAAAATGAATTCATTCTGACCTTTCCCATGCGAATTTCATCCAAACTCAATCGTTTTAACTGTTGGTTGAAAAAAGTTCTATGCACAACTCTTGGGTACAATCGTAAGGGACTTTGATTTTCCTGACTTAAAAATCGTTTTGTCTCAATAAAACGGGAAATAAGACTGTCAATATAAACATTGTCTTGATCTGCTCCATGAAAATATACTTTATATCGCTTAAAAATTTCTACAATCTTAACAGATGTTTCCGGCTTTAATTCATAGGATGACTTAACTGAATGATCTTTATTGCGAACAATTGATCCGTTGTTTGTTATAAGAAAACAATCAAAAGATAACACATCCAGATAAGGCTTAAGTGTACTATATGAACGGCCGGTGGCGATAACAATTTCAATCCCGTACTCCCGAGCTTTTTTTAAGGCATCCAGATTCACCGCGGAAATCCGTTTATCATTTGTTAAAAGAGTACCATCCATATCAAGTGCTAATAATTTGTGCTTCATAAACTCGCCACCTTTTACTGTTACTCAGAACCATTATACCTTCTTTTATCCAATTTAAAAACCCTATTTTAAGAACTGGGCAATTCATCAAAGAGATAACAGTGGAATGAGCAATAAATTGGACGATAAGTACACATGAAGTAGCTATTTAGTAGCAACGGGCTCAAAGGAATCGAGAAAGCCACTCATGGTGCTTCAGATGAATTGTTCAAATTTCAACATTATGATATATTATTAACTGTTGATAAAATAAAAATAGGAGTGAGTAAATTGAAAGATTCAAGTAGTGATTTATCGAATGACAATATTAAGCAGTTGGTAGCGGATGAAAATGTACGTTTCATTAATTTGCAGTTCACCGATATTTTCGGGAAACTGAAAAACGTTGCAATAACCACTAGCCAACTGGATTCTGCACTGAATAACGAGGTCATGTTTGACGGTTCTTCAATTAAAGGGTTTGTCCGGGTGGAAGAATCAGATATGGTACTGGTTCCCGATCCATCGACATTTGAAATTTTTCCTTGGAGAACGGATTCTGAAGGAAAAGCAGCAAGGATGATTTGTGACGTTTACAATACTGACGGAACACCTTTTGAAGGATGTCCTCGAGGACTATTAAGAAATGTTTTGGACGAGTTGCGTTCTTATGGCTACGAATACTTTGTAGGTCCGGAAGTTGAGTTTTTCCTTTTCGAACGGGACAAAGATGGTAAGCCAAGTATGGAAATTCACGATGATGCAGGCTACTTTGATATGTCTCCTACCGATCTGGGTGAAAACGCAAGAAGAGACATGGTTCTTACATTGGAAAAGCTGGGCTTTGAAATAGAAGCATCCCACCATGAAGCAGCGCCGGGACAACATGAAATCGATTTCAAATATGGTGAAGCTTTAAAGGCGGCTGACCAGATATCAACCTTTAAGCTGGTTGTTAAGACAGTTGCAAAACAGCATGGTCTTCATGCAACATTTATGCCTAAGCCTTTTAAAAATGCTCACGGAACATGTATGCATATAAATCAGTCCTTATTTAAGGACGGAAAAAATATTTTTGAAAAAACCGACGATCCTTTAGGGTTATCTAAGGAAGCATATTACTTCATCGGCGGACTGATAAAGCATGCCCGATCCTTTTCTGCAATAACAAATGCTTCTGTGAACTCATATAAACGATTTGTACCGGGATACGAAGCGCCAACGGATATTGCTTGGGGAATCGAGAACCGTACCCCCCTTATCAGGATCCCCGGAACCAGAGGTTCATCAACAAGAGTTGAGCTAAGAAATCCTGATCCCACAGCAAATCATTATCTTGCTCTGACAGCGATTCTGTCTGCAGGATTGGATGGCATTAAAAACAAGATTGAACCACCGGAGTATTTTGATGGCTGCACCTATGATCTTGATTGTAAAACAAGAGAGGAAAAATCTATTGAACGTTTTCCTGAAACTCTTGGAGAAGCACTGGATGAGTTGGAAAAAAGTCAGTTTATGAAGGAATCTCTGGGAGAACACGTTTTTAATCTGTATCTTAAAGCTAAAAAAGCGGAATGGAAAGATTACAGCCAGGAGATTCATAATTGGGAGCTGAAAAAATATTTAAATTACTATTAAAATGTACTGATCGAACAACAATTAAGGAAGTAGAGAAAATACTCTACTTCCTTAACTATTGTTTTATTTTCCTATTCAGGAATTTTAATTTGATGGTAGGTCTTTTTACCCTTACGAAGCATGATTCTTCCTTTATCGAAATCCTTCAATGTTACGGAGTAATGAATATCGTCGATCACTCCTTCATTCAAATAGATGCCTCCCTGCTGAATTAACCGTCTCCCCTCACCTCTTGAAGGGATCAAGCCGATGTCTGATAGAAGTGAAAGGATGTCAACCCCTTCCTCGAAGATTTCTCTCTTAATCACTGTTGTTGGGGCATTATCCGAAACTCCTTTTTGAGAAAACAGAGCTTTAGCTGCTTCCAGGGCTTTTAATGCTTCTTCTTCTCCATGAACAAGCTTTGTCGTTTCAAAGGCCAGCACCTCTTTTGCCTTCTCAATTTCCTTTCCCTCCAAAGCGCTTAATCGCCGAACTTCATCAGAAGAAAGTATCGTTAAGAGCATAAGGCAATTATATACATCCGCATCATTGACGTTCCGAAGGTATTGAAAGAAATCATAAGGAGTTGTTCGTTTTGGATCCAGCCAAATCGTACCCGACTCGGTTTTACCCATTTTTTTGCCCTCATGATTGGTCAGGAGTTTAAAGGTAAGAGCATACACTGAATCCCTTTCAACTTTTCTGACAAGTTCATATCCTCCGATGATGTTTGACCATTGATCATTTCCGCCAATTTGAAGTTTACAGTTATATCTTCTGTATAGTTCCAAATAGTCATAGGATTGCATAATCATGTAGTTGAACTCTAGAAAAGTAAGACCCGAATTGATTCTGGATTTATAACATTCTGCGCTTAACATTCGATTTACTGAAAAATGCCTTCCAATTTCCCGTAAAAACTCTACATAGTTCAATTCCAATAGCCAATCAGCATTATTGACAATAATTGCCTTCCCTTGTGAAAGATCTAGATACTTGGAAAATTGTTCTTTAAAGTATTGAATATTTTCTTCAATCGTTTCTTTCATCAGCATTTTTCTCATATCCTGCTTACCGGAGGGGTCTCCGACCATTGTTGTGCCGCCGCCGAACAAGATAATCGGTATGTGACCTGCATCTTGAAGTCTTCTGATTGCCATGATTTGAACAAAATGACCGAGGGTTAAGCTGGGTGCAGTAGCATCAAAGCCGATGTAGAATTTAACTGACTCTTTTTCCAACAAACTTTTCAGCTCATCTTCATGAATTACCTGTTCCACATAGCCTCGTTCTTCTAACACATCATAAATATTTCTCATCTTATTACCTCCTCAATTGAAATAAAAAAAGCCCTCATCCAATAAGGACGGAGGGCCGCGGTACCACCTTAATTATATCCGGTCAGGATATCAACTCTTGTGCTGTATCGTAGCATCTACGCAGTGCATCACACTGTAGCTCCGGAGTGTAATTCACAAAACAACTTCTGCAGATTTTTCACCACCAATCTGCTCTCTGAAAACAAGTTATCCTGCTACTGGCTCTTTCAACACTTCATATTGACTTGACACTATTATAAGTTTTTTTGAAGATTTGTCAATGATTTTAATTACTCATTGTCCAAAATCGATAAATCAATGTGGCAATAACCTTTGGGATTCTTCTCGAGATACTTTTGATGATACTCTTCCGCTTCATAATAATTTTTTAATGGTTCAATTTCAGTTACAATTTTCTTCGTATGGTTATTCTGCTCATGATCTTTTGACTTTTGAATTACAGGAAGGTCATCTTCCTCGACGTAATAGATCCCCGTTCTGTATTGAGACCCGAAGTCCGGTCCTTGTCGATTCTTAACAGTCGGATCAATAATTCTCCAGAAGTGACTTAGCAGCTTCTCCAGTGAGATGAAGTCATCATCATAGGTTACATAGCAGGCCTCGGCATATCCTGTATCGAAATTGCATACCTCTTCATAAGTAGGGTTTTTTGTGTGTCCGTTTGCATACCCCACATTCGTCTTAACTACACCTTTGAGACGGGAAAAGTATGCTTCAACACCCCAGAAACATCCTCCTGCTAATACAATTCTCTTCATAACCTTTCCTCCATTCATGGTTCCTCTTCGTCACAAACTTATTAGGTTATTGTCGGTTTATTTAAGAAAAGCATCTACTTAAACAAACCTTTTTTCTTCTTTTTAGGAATAAAATCTTTAATCATCGTCAAGATACCTGCTAACTCCAACAAGGGTTCCAATACATCTTTGTTCAGAGTATCAACAAGGCCTGTAGTGGTTTCAATTGTACCACTGACATCTTCAATTGCTCCCGTAATATTCTCCATTTCACTATTGATCCCCGTCGTTACTTCTTCTACATTCTTAGTAATCACCGGAATGCTTTCCAGGGTCTCATTAATATGTTTTTCGTTTGTTTCTACAATTCTGTTAACCCGTTTCATCGTTTCAACAAATTTCAAAATCAAAAGTATAATCACAATGACGAGAATAATTAACACTAGCATTAAAATTGATTGTAAATCAATAGTAAATTCCATAGAATCCCCCTTCTAATTTTATTCAACTGAAGTTTCTTCCTCTTCTTCGGGCTTGTTAAATCGATTTTTCGTGCTCAACCATATTTCTTCAAGACGTTCTTTTTGTTCCTCGACAAGGATCGTTCCTTTGTCTTTTCCTTCCTCAAGATGATCTTCAAGCATATCTTTGGCTTTTAATAGTTCTTCCTTTGTTTTGGCCCGTGTAACATCACCTTTATCCGGTGCATAAAGAATTCCTATCAGCCCGCCGATTAAAGCTCCCAATGCCAGACCTTTAACCATCCCTTTTCTTCGTTCTTTTTCCTTTGCTTCTTCGATATGGTAGACATCTTTAAGAAACTCAAGTTTTTTCCCGATTAAGCTACAATGCATCTTCACACTTCCTTTCTGTTTAATTCTAAACATCTATCCACAATTATACCCTAGAATAACTGACACAAACAATAAGATCCTTTAAAAATCACCGTATCCATTTACATCTTCTATCAGATTTTTGCGATAATCTGCATAAAGGTTTTTCAGTTGACTGATTGATTTTTGCATTTCCTGCTGTAATTTTGACGCTTCATCGTAATTCTTCTCTCCAAGAGCTTTCTTGATTCTTGAAAATAATGATAACCGATCCATTCGATCCTTCATCAGTTTAAAGCGCAGTTGATTTATTTTTTCCCAGTTAACCACATCCAAATCAGATACGTTTTGCTCACCATGGATCTTTTTGCAGCTCCGCACTAAAGTAATATTATTCGGGATAATTCGACCAATCAGTTCTTTGATCCAAATATCGATGTTTGCTTCAATAATCGAGTTGATGATGTCTTCTGTGAATACCTCTTCATCATATAACATCTTGTGCTTCTCTTTATAACCGTTAAAAATACTTATGCATTCCCAAACAGTTGCCGGAGATTTTCCAAACATGCTTACACGTTCTTCTTGGGTATAATCATCAAAAACATCTTCTTCACTTCGATATGCCCGTTCTTTATCGAGATAAAACTTGCCCACATTTGCAGGTTTCGAAAACTCTGCTTCAATATCTTTCGTGTCCAGGTCGCTGTTGGCAAAAGCCTTAATACCATCAACCATTGATTGATACATTGCAGCAACATAGACGTAAGTATTCGAGTTTGGACTGGGAGACCGCAGCTCGAACCGTGTAGCCTGAGGCGAACGCATATCTCTTACTAAGCCTAATAGAATTGTTCGGTTTCTCGAAGCAATTTCCGGAGTATGACCGACAGAACCGACAACAGATACCGGAGCCTCAAATCCCGGCTTTAATCGATTAAACGCATCATTGGTAGAATTGATAAACGGATTGATCACATCATAATTTTTCAGTATACCCAGAAAGGCTCCCCACCCAAATACACTCAAAAAATCTTCTTTCAAATCCTTTGGAGTAAAGGCATTAATTTTCTCTCCGCTCTTTAGCTCTAATTGAATCCCGACGTGGGTATGTTTTCCACTTCCTGCAACTCCTTCAATAGGCTTAGCGGAAAACGTCACTTCCAATCCGTGGGATTCAAAAACTTCTTCAATTAATTCTCTTATAAACAGTTCATTATCCGCCGCCTGAAGAGCTGTCGAATATTTCCAGTCTACTTCAAGCTGTTCCATTACATGGCTGAATTTTCCTTTGACACCCATCTTCGCACTAACTCCTCCAACTTCTTTATGGGCCATTTCTGGTTCAAAACCGTAGCATTCCAGTAACATCATCACTTTTTCCAAAGCTGTTCGAACACTGCCTTTTGTTCGTTTCCAATATTGCTCCTTAAGCATTTGTGATGTGGAAAGTTTTTCCTCGTCAGCGAGTTCTTCCGGCGTCTTCACCCAGAATTCAAGCTCTGTAGCGGTTGTCAAAATTACGTTACTGATCCCTTTTCTATAGAGATAATTAAACTTTCCTTCCTTATGATGATTAATAAGTTCAAGGATTGACTTTTGAACATACCCTTCAGCTCTTTTCAGAACTGATCGTGAATCCACCATTTTATTGCTATGTTCCAAGAAAGCCGGAATTCTAAGAGTTCCTACTGGAACTCCTTTACTTTCATCAATGTGCTCATGATTATAATCGACAAACCAATTCACATCCAAGTCAGGTATTAAGTCAACCTTTGCATTGTTTAAAGTAGCAATTCTGTGCAGAATTACGCTGGACCCGTCGGTCTGTACGCCGTTTGTTAAAAAAGAGTCCATTTCGTCAATAAATAAAGAGATTGGAATTTTTTCATCAGTGTCGTTACCTCCAAGGTCAACACCAACCAATGATACAAACTTAATATAGCTGTGGACCTGCAGGATTTTCTTTAGATATTCCGACTTATGAGACCACACAGGCAACGTATAAAGTCTTTCCTTTTCAAGCAGGTCTTTTAATTCATATTCCATCAAACCATCCTTTCTTTTTATGCGTACAATATAGATTGATATTACTATAAATGTACGTTATATTACAAACTATAAAACGCTTGTTCAAATATAATATATGAATTATATAAGATTTGAATCCTTTTGTCCAGTACAATCTTTTCAACCTTTTCTAAAAAATTAGAAGACCGAATTGTTGCTATGACCTTCCAATGAAATACTCTTCAGCTTTCTGATAAATTAACGAAAGAGATTCTTCTACAGTTTCATGATGGATAGGAACTGCTAAATCTGAAACTTCCTGATAGATTTCATAGCGCTCTTCCAATATATGATAAATTCGTTTTTCCAAATCCTGTCCCGCATTTAACAAAGGACGATGAGTTCTGTCTTTTACACGGTGATAGATAATTTCAGGCGGAACATCCAAAAAAATGATTGTTCCCAGTTTCTTCATTTTTTCCTGATTGTCTTTATCAAGAATCAGTCCTCCACCGCATGAAACAACAATTGGTTTCTCATGATTCTTTTCATTATTATACAGGTTATTAATGACATTTTTCTCCATTTCACGGAAAAATGATTCTCCTTTTTTGACAAAAAGAGATTCAATCGTCATTCCAAGCTTCTTTTCAATAACCTCATCGGTATCAATATATCCAAAGCCCAACTTCTCCGACATTTTTTTTCCGAGGGTGGATTTTCCTGAGCCCATAAAACCGATAATAAACAGGTATCGTGGAAAAAGCCTGTTCCATTGTATTTTCTTGCTTGATTGTATAATGCTCTGGTATACTTCATGAATTTCATTTTGATAATCCGTTTTAAAACTGGTTAAGTTATTTAAAAGCTCTTTTTCTCTCAATGGATCCTCAATAGATATCCCTTCCATCTTTTTCAGATCAAATATTCGGTTTGAAATTGTAAAGCGATGATTTAACAACTCGATGATTTCCTTGTCAATTTCTTCGATCTCTATCCGAAAATCATGAATTGACCTTGAATCTCTTTCGTCCCTGTTATTCTTCATCATCAATCATTCTCCTTTTATCAGCCTTGCAAGAAGGTAAAATAAAAATAGCCAGCAACCCAATTAAGGAAAAAATGAAACCGATAAAGAACCATAAATAAGGATTGCGGTTTTTATCCTTCGCTTTCATTCCGGTAAGAAAACCGATAATCAACTCAAAAACAATGATATAGTATCCCAAGTTTAATGCCCCTTTCAGTTTAGTGCTTTAAGTAGTCCGGAATATTTAAAATTTCCTGTCCGTTCCATTCAATACTGTAAACATTTTCTAATCTTTTTAGTTCACCGATGCAAGCGAGTTTGTTAAATTCTCTGGGCAAACGTACAAAAAAAACAATTTCAAGGTCTTCTTCATATTCCTGGTCAGAGTATTCTTTTGGGTTGACAATGATATTTTTTATACTGACTTGATGGCGGCCAAAAATTGTTCCGATTTAACCAACAAGACCGGGTCTGCCCAATCCTCTTATTCTTACTTCTGAATACTTTTTCATCTTTGACATCCTTGTTTCCACCGTTTTTAGAATCAATAGTGAAAAAAGAGCTAACCCAGTCGTTACAAATGCCGCAAAATAAAACCCGAGACCGGCAGCTAAGCCAATCCCTCCACTAATCCAAATACTTGCCGCAGTTGTAAGTCCTCTGACATTTGTTCCTTCTCTAAGAATTGTTCCCGCTCCAAGAAATCCGATTCCGCTGACAACTTGTGCGGCCAATCGAGCCGGTTCTCCACCTGCACCGTCAACACCCATTCCTTCGAACCCATAAACTGATAACACCATAATTAAACATGAGCCAAGTGTGACTAAAATATGTGTTCGCAAACCCGCCGGTCGATTGGAAATTTCTCTTTCGAAACCAAGTATGCCGCCAAGGATTGTTGCTACTACTAAACGAATAGCAATATCTGCTCCTGATATCATTCAACTACCACCTCCTGAATCCACTTCTTATACGAATAAGCTTAATTTATTTTATCTTAGACGCTTAGAATTGTCTAATGAAAGCTTGGAAAAATTAAGAATCTCCTGAAAATATAATTAGTAATCGAATGAATCATTGGGTATATAAATTGAAAGAAATAATAATTCTTGTATAAGGAGGCCAGCTATGAACATACAATTCTTAGGTGCTGCAAAAGTTGTAACAGGATCAAACATCCTTGTTACAACGAAAGATTACCAATTCATCATCGATTGTGGACTGTTTCAGGGTAGCGAAGACCTTGAAAATCTTAATTATGAAGATTTTAAATTTGATCCTAAGGAAATTAATTTTATGCTTTTAAGTCATGCTCATATTGACCATTGCGGACGAATTCCTAAACTCGTTAAAGACGGGTTTAGAGGAAAGATCTATTGTACCAATGCTACCTATGATTTAGCGGATATTATGCTGAAAGACAGCGGTTATATTCAAGAGTCGGATACGCAGTGGATCAATAAATCAAGGCGCCGATCAGGTAAAGAGCCTGTTGAACCGTTGTACTCCGTAGAGGATGCAGAAAACAGTCTACGGTATTTCGAGCCTGTCCTATACGATCAAAAGGTTGAGATTAATGGAGGAATTTCCGTACGATTCAAAGATGCAGGGCATATTCTTGGTTCATCCATCATTGAAATTTGGATTGAGGAGAAGAAGGATACGGCGAAAATTGTATTTTCTGGAGATCTTGGGACATCAGGAAAGCCGTTAATCCGAGACCCTGAATTTATCGACGAAGCAGATTACCTTATTATGGAATCAACTTATGGAGATCGCGAGCACGAAAACAAAGAGTTTCGGATGAAACGACTGATGGAGATCATAAACGAAACTGTCTCAAACAATGGTACGGTCATCATTCCTTCTTTTGCAGTTGGACGTACGCAGGAATTAATCTATGAGTTGAATAAATATTATGCTGAACATGATAACCTGGAGGAATTTTTGAAAATCCCGATTTATATCGATAGTCCAATGGCAATCTCAGCAACGGAAATTTTCAGAAAAAATTCTTATGCTTTTGACAAAGAAGCAAGAGATTATATTCTGAAAGGTGATAATCCTTTAAAATTTGATAACCTTTACTTCGTAAGAGATCATAAAGAATCCATGAGATTAAATGAAGCAGACTATCCGAAAGTCATTATTTCCGCAAGTGGTATGTGCACTGCAGGGAGGGTGCGACACCATTTAAAGCATAATTTATGGAAAGAAAAAAATGCAGTTGTTTTTGTCGGATACCAAGCCCACGGCACTTTGGGAAGAATCCTTCAGGAAGGAGCAACCTCAGTGAAACTCCTTGGTGAAAACATCGCAGTAACAGCTTCAATCCATAGCGTAGAAGGTTTTTCCGGTCATGCGGATCAGAAGGATCTTCTCCGTTGGATCGGTAAATTCAAGAAAAAGCCAAAACGTATTTTCCTGGTACATGGTGAGTCAAACTCTTCAGAAGCATTAAAAGAGTTAATCTTTAAAAAATATCATATCGACTCATATATTCCTTCTATGGGATATTCTTTTACAATTGAGGAATCTGTACTTAAGGAAGAGTCCGGCGAAATGCTGCTCCCTGTTGAGCGTAAAGAAAGAATCAAAAATGAGTTGGAAGAGGTCTTAAATCAATTCAGAATTTTACAGGAAAAGACTGAATACTTTCTTGATGATATTGTTTTGGAAAATGAATATGACCACTTAAAAAATAAGTTAATTGCTCTTCAGAGGGAACTGATGGATATAGCGATCCTTATTGGCAAATAAAACAGCATTTGACAAAGAAATAGACATTCCTGTTAGGAATGTCTATTATTTTTCCATGCATCAATTCGGAGATTTCGTTTATCCTTTAATACATTAGAAAAGCTTTCATTTTTGCTCCTATTGCTCCCATTTGAATCACGAAGCTCCTGATAGGATTTTAATATGGCACTATACTCTTTTTTCTTCATACTTTCCCCCCCGCTTATTTATACTGATTTAAGTATTATTATACATCTTTGAGAAAAATATTCAAGGGGTATTACAAAATTAGTATTTATTAGCCATTCATTATTTGATTCAATTCACTTAATAAAAACAATTTGCCTTTCTCATTAATCAAAACCATTTCATATGAACTTCCGTCCCGTTGCCGCTGCTCTGAAACAAATCCATACTCCGAAGAGCGATCGTTTGTCACTGTTCTTTTCCGTTTTTCATCCAATATTTTTTCTGATAACACTCCCCGTTTCTTGAGTTTTTGATTCAGTTCGATCCCTGTTAACTTTTTACTTATATGAAGGTCGATTACTTCATTGATACATTTAGAGAAAGTGTTCACTCCGATTGCCTGTTCAGGCAGTTTAACTTTCTTGAGCTGTTCATCTGTAATTAAAAACTTAGTCGGAGGTTGATGATATTTTCCTTGCTTAAGATCAGATAAAAGCTCGGTTAATTCATAAAGGGTATTTTTCATCTCCTCCTTTTCTGTCATTTCGAAGGATTCTTTCGACATTAATAGTTCAGCAAATCCTTCAATCCTGCAAATGTAATCCTCTGTTCCTTTGTTAAAAACTTCTTTCCTGCTCATTTCCATAATTCTTCCTCCTTTAATAGATTTTATGTGCTGCCATAGAGTTATTATACCGAGGAGGAAAGAATTAATGGTCGCTTGAAAAGCGACATTTTTAGTAAGGTTCGAGGGTTAATCAAACTCATCAAAGAGATCTAATTGTTCGCTTTTCATTTTAAAGCTCTTTGCTTCTCTCTCTGTTAGGTTCTGAAGATCTTCAATTTCACCGAGAAGAATAGGTGAATTCTTATTGTGACGAATTGCATTACTTATTCGATGATCTTTTTTTATGTGATTTGCATAACAGTAAATACAGTCATAAAGACACGAGTTGTAAGCCCCCACATCAATGCTTTCAATACATAAGCATTTGTTTCTAAGAGAAGGATCCGTCTTTCCTTTAATTTTTTCTCCTAACAAACCGCTGATTCTCTCATCGTCAACACACTTGCCGGGAAACACTCCAAAGGGTATTAAATTCTTTTCCTCAGCACAACTTTGAACTTTCAATCCTTTCTTTTTACAAAGATTCACAATTTCAACACAGACTTTTCTTACTTCATCGGAGTCAGGCTCCCGAAAACCTCGTTCCAACAATGATTTTCTATGAACACGGTAAAACTGAAGAAAACTAATAATCACTGTATCTGTGTAATACTTTAAAATATCTGAAAGAATGTCGAACTGTTCGATATGATAATCAACGTCCCATTCCTTGCTGAATATAATCGGATCATATCTCCATACAATCCGATTCTTCCCGATTTTCTCAGATAGTGTTTTAAACATTCGCAGGCGTTTATCAATTGCAGGCAAATCTTTTTCGATATTCCTGTCATAGGGGTTTATTGTATATAGAAAATAATAGGAGTAAGAATTCAACTCATCTAAGTAAGGTATCATCGGTCCTGGGTTTTTAGTCCAGAAAACAATGGAATCTACAACTTCCGGATCGAGATTAACTTTTCGGATCTGGTGTTCATTTTTAGGATTTTTGATCACAACAAATCCCTCTTTAATGCGGTTTAAAAACCATTCGTGATAAAAAGCCGGAATATCCGTTCGACGACTTACGCTCAGGATCATTTCAGTCCCTCCATTTTTTTTCAAATTTCTCTTCATAGTATATTCGATGAATCTCAACAAATTTCCTTTAAATCATAAATATCTCTTTTCAGCATAATCGTTTGAGCTAATTCTAGACGGGTATAATGAAATTGAATATCATTTAAAGGAGGATCCCTTATGAAAAATGGTTTTTATCATATTGATTTGCCAAAAAACGAACCGGTCTTGCAGTACAGAAAAGACAGTGAAGAAAGAAGAGAGTTGGAGAATTCTCTCGAAGAACTGAAGAAGAAAGCCGTTACGATTCATCCCATTATTAATGGAAAGAGGATTACGACAAAGCAAAAGTTTAAAGTAACTTCACCTCAAGATCATAGTCTCGTGTTAGCTGAATATTATCATGTTGGTACTGAGGAAATTGATCTTGCAATTGAGTCAACTTTAAATGCAAAAAAAGAATGGGCTTACACGCCTTGGGAAGAAAGAGCCAGCATCTTCTTAAAGGCCGCTGCACTGATTTCAGGTCCTTACCGAAGTCTGATTAACGCTGCAACAATGCTGGGTCAGGGGAAAAATGCGTATCAAGCAGAAATTGATTCAGCCTGCGAATGGATCGATTTCCTTCGATTTAATGTCCATTTTATGAGTGAACTTTTTAAAGAACAACCTTATTCTCCTGATGGAACATGGAATCGAATGGATTACCGCCCATTGGATGGTTTTGTTTTTGCTGCCACACCATTTAATTTTACCGCTATTGCTGGTAATCTTCCTACTGCTCCGGCAATGATTGGGAATACCGTGGTTTGGAAGCCGGCAACATCCGGCATCTATGTAGCTTATTTCATGATGAAAATTCTTGAGGAGGCAGGTCTTCCTCCGGGAGTGATAAATCTCGTTCCTGGGGAAGGTTCAATTGTGGGTGATCAGATTCTGACACATCCCGACCTTGCAGGTGTCCATTTTACAGGATCAACAAAAACTTTCCAGCATATTTGGAGAACCATCGGAAACAACATTGAAAAATATCGATCCTATCCGCGGATCGTTGGGGAAACCGGTGGAAAAGATTTTATTTTCGTTCATTGTTCTGCAGATACTCAATCTCTAGCCACAGCCTTAGTTCGAGGATCATTTGAATATCAGGGACAGAAGTGTTCACAGGCATCCCGTGCTTATATCCCTGAATGCTTGTGGCCAAAGTTGAAAGAAGAGCTGATTACGATCACCCGTGATCTTGCTATGGGTCCCGTAGAAGACTTTAATAATTTCATCAATCCTGTAATAAGCAGAGATGCTTTTGATAAAATCACTTCTTACATCGATTTTGTTAAGAATTCTGAAGAAGGGGAAATCATTCAAGGAGGAAATTATGATGATTCCGTCGGATACTACATTGAGCCGACCATCGTTGTCACAACCAACCCTCGTTTCAAAACAATGACAGAAGAAATCTTTGGACCTGTACTGACCCTCTACATTTATCCTGATGACAAGTATGAAGAAACACTAAAAGAGTGTGATGAAGCGACAGGATATGGTCTAACGGGGAGTATTTTTGCAACAGATCGAAATGCGATCATTCTCGCTGAAAGAATCCTTGAATACACTGCTGGGAATTTTTATATCAATGATAAACCTACAGGTTCTGTCGTAAATCAACAGCCATTTGGTGGAACAAGGGCATCCGGAACAAATGACAAGGCCGGAAGCAAGATGAACCTGTTACGTTGGATTTCAGCAAGATCAATCAAGGAGACTTTCGTACCTCCAAAAGATTATCATTATCCTTATATGAAATAGTAGCGAAAAAGCATCTTATCAGACTTTCGATAAGATGCTTTTCTATTTAATCTATTATTCATGATCCTCCGATTCCCTTAGTTTAGCAAATTCTACGGCGATCTCAGCACCTAATTTCCCATTATTATAAACAAGATCAATG
Organism: Clostridiaceae bacterium; assembly: GCA_003554105.1. Lineage (GTDB taxonomy): Bacteria > Bacillota > Clostridia > Peptostreptococcales > T1SED10-28 > T1SED10-28. Next base: position 23,277 of record PWFQ01000060.1, read on the forward strand.
TTTGCCTTTAACGATTTTCCATGCGTTAGTTCCTTAAGTTCAGCAAGAAGAAAAGGTGTCAGCTCTTTTCCGGTCACTCCCTCTACTTCTGCTTTCTTAATAGCATTATGAATTCCCTCATTCATTACTTTCGGATCCATAGCGCTTTTTGCGGGAATAGGATTCGCCACAACAATGCCTCCAATAAGATTCATCAACCACTTATCCCTCATTAATCTGGAGATTTCTTTTGGAGTTTGAGCAGAGAAATTTACGTTGTATCCACTCTCTCTTGTGTGAAACGCAGGGAACGCACTCGTATTAAATCCAATTACCGGAACTCCATGAGTTTCCAGATATTCAAGAGTTAAACCGATATCTAAAATTGATTTTGCTCCAGCACATACGACTGCTACGCTGGTTTTTGCCAACTCCTGCAAATCTGCAGAAATATCGAAGCTTCGTTCCGCCCCTCTGTGAACTCCGCCTATCCCACCCGTTGCAAACACTTTAATTTCTGCCATCTCCGCAATAATCATCGTAGAAGCAACAGTAGTTGCTCCATGGAGTTTTTGAGATGTGAGATAGGGCAAGTCTCTTCGGCTTGCCTTGATAATGCTCTTATCCGTTGCAAAAAAGTATAGTTCCTCCTTCGTCAGCCCTACTTTCAATTGACCTTCGATCACTCCGATCGTTGCAGGAACTGCTCCTTTTTCACGTATAAGTCTTTCCATCTCTGTTGCAGTATTCAGATTTTCCGGATAAGGAAGCCCGTGTGAGATAATTGTTGATTCAAGAGCAACTACCGGTTTTTTCTGTTCCAATGCATGTCTGACCTCTTCATTAATCTTCAAATACTGTTTAAATTTCTTCATTGTTATCCTCCTCTTTTAAAAATTCTATCGTTACTTTTGATATTTTCATCTCTTTTTCTACAAGTTCAGCAGAAAGTTCGGGATGAATTGTAAATGGGCTGAGCATATTCACATGGGATATTCCTTGTGCAAAACAAACTGTCTTGTTAATTTGCCAGTTCTTGATAAATCCATTGATTAAGCCTGCCATAAATCCGTCGCCTGCTCCGGTTACACTAATGATTTTTCTTGGAGTGCCCTTTACGATCCCTTCTTCTTTAAGAGTTTTAAAGTATACCCCCTTGTCTCCCAAACTGATAAACACCTGCTTTACTCCATGTTTTATAAACATCCTGCCTGCGGACTGCAAATCATTTTTTGTCCTAATCCTTATATCAAGAAGTTGTTCCGCCTCCGATTTATTTGGCTTTATTGTATGGATAAGGTGAAGAACCCCGGAAAACTTTTTTGCATAGGTTGTTGATACAGGATCAACAAATACTGGGGTTGATTTTAGCTGTTTAACAAGAAACTCTATCGTGTCCTCCCTTAAATTTCCGTCAATACAAAGAAGAGGGGCTTTATTAAGAATGGAAAGCTTTCTCATTATACGCTCAGGAGTCAATTCTCTCATCACATCCATTTGTGAAATTGCAACTTTCATATCATGATTTTCGTCAAGAATTGCAACATACGCTGATGTAGGATGCGAGTTGCTGCGTTCCACCAGGTCCGTATCGATACCAATGTTGTGGGCATGGTCAATTATTTTCCTCCCATAATCATCATTCCCTACAGAGGTTATCAATCCTACTTCAACTCCAACTCTCGATAGATTTTCAGCTATATTTCTACCGACTCCTCCATAGGTCGTACGAATCGAACCCGGATTTGAATCGTTTAATCGTAATGGATTTAGCGGGAAGCCTTCCAAATCAATATTTGCACCACCGATGATCAGTGTCCGAATCTCATCTTGAAGAATATATCCTTTTCCTTTAACAATTCCTTTTTTCATTAAATTCCCAATATGAACTCCCACTGAAGATCGGCTTATCCCCAGGATCTCCGCAAGCTCCTCCTGAGAAATAAGAGGATTTTCTCTAAGATGACTAACTATTTCTTTTTCCCTCTTCGTCATACTGCATCACCTCGCTATAAATATATGTTTAATTTTAAATATGTATTTATTTCTTGTCAAGATCTATTTAAATCGTCAAAAAAAGAAACCCCATAGATGGTTTTATCCACCTATAGGGTTCCATCATTGCTAACCCATAAACTGCTCCATATCTTCTTCGACGCTTTGAATCCCATTAATACCAAAATTTTCTACTAACACTTTTGCAACATTTGGTGAAAGGAAAGCGGGTAATGTTGGTCCTAATTTAATATTTTTAACACCGAGGTGTAACAATGCTAACAACACAATAACAGCCTTTTGCTCATACCACGCTATATTGTAAGAGATGGGCAGCTCATTTATATCATTGAGCTCGAATACTTCTTTTAATTTTAAAGCAATGACTGCAAGAGAATAAGAGTCATTACACTGACCGGCATCAAGCACACGGGGAATTCCACCGATATCCCCTAAGTCCAGCTTGTTGTAGCGATACTTTGCACAACCTGCAGTAAGAATTACCGTATCCTTTGGTAGTGCTTCAGCAAAATCAGTATAGTAATCTCTAGACTTCATTCTGCCATCACAACCGGCCATAACAAAGAATTGTTTAATTGCACCACTTTTCACGGCATCTACAACTTTATCCGCAAGAGCAATTACTTGATTGTGAGCAAATCCTCCTACGATCTTTCCTTCTTCGATTCCTGTAGGTGAGGGCAATTGTTTTGCGTGTTCAATGATTTCACTAAAGTCTTTCTTTCCACCCTCAACTCTTCCGGGGACATGCTTAAATCCCGGATATCCTGCAGAGCCTGTTGTGTAAATGCGATTACTGTAGCTGGCTTTAGGAGGGACAATACAATTTGTTGTGAAAAGCACAGGACCATGAAAGCTTTCAAATTCTTCCTTTTGCTTCCACCATGCATTCCCGTAGTTTCCAACAAAATGGCTATATTTCTTAAAAGCAGGGTAATAGTTTGCAGGCAGCATTTCGCTATGAGTGTATATGTCAACTCCACTTCCTTCTGATTGCTCTAAGAGCTCTTCAAAGTCTTTTAAATCGTGGCCGCTGACAAGAATTGCCGGGTTGTTTCTCACTCCGATTTCTACTTCTGACAGCTCGGGATGTCCATATGATGAAGTGTGTGCCTCATCCAGCAGAGCCATTACGTCAACTCCGTATTTCCCGGTTTCAAGAACAAGTGCTGTTAATTCATCAGCTGACAGGCTGTCGTTTTCTGTTGCGAGTAATGCATTCTCAATAAATACAGAAATTTCAGGATTATGCTTCCCTAGATTCCATGCATGCTCACCATAGGCTGCAATTCCTTTTAGCCCGAAAAGCACAAGTGATCTGAGACTGCGAACATCTTCATTATCATCTCTTAAAATTCCGATTGATTTTTGAGATGCAAACACTTCAAACTCATCTCGCGATGTTATCCATGTAGCAAAGTTCTTCTCTTCTCCAGTTTCTAATTTACCAGCTTCTTTCAGCATTATTTTGATTGCATCTCTGTGGGAAAGAGCTTTACCGATACGATCCTTAATTGCCTCATCATCAAAGTTTGCATTGGTAATGGTTGTAAATAATCCATCCATAATGATTTGATCTGTCTCTTTCAAGTTTATTTCTGATTTTCTTGCCTGTTGATTATAAAAAGCAATTCCTTTTAACGTGTAAACAAGTAAGTCTTGAAGATTTGAGACAGGTGCAGTTTTTCCGCAAACTCCAACCTGACCGTCACAACCTGAGTTTTTCTTCGCTTCCTGACATTGATGACAAAACATATTCATCGGTGTTTCCAAAATCATCACTCCTTTTTAGATTATATGATCAATTAAAGTATAGTTGTAACTCGTATCGACTTCCGTGAGATTCATCACATTATTGGGAAATAAGATATTTGTTTTCCAAATCCCTCACCATCGATTCATATTTTCTTTGAACTCCTTTTTTTTCCGCTTCTTTTTCCATATTTTCACTTTCAGCATGTATAATCTCTAAAACTTCCCGGGATAGATTCTTTTCTCCAAAGGGATAGACCATCTCGTCTTCCTTCGCAATATGACGCTGAAGCAAATGATAGTATGACATGCTGTGACCGACGACATCTACAAGTGCGTTTTCGTCTCCATTGAGTATTTTTTTTACAGATTCTTCTAACTCCTTCATATATAATCGTCCCAGGTCATGCTCGACCATCATTCCATTTCGAATTAACTTTTCCCCTGTAGACCCTAACTCTTCCATAATGTATTTAAATAGAAGGTCTTCTTCCTTCAGATGATGGTGCTTATCTGCATAGTTTCTTACAAAATCAATCATCAGAAAGAGATCTTCAAAGTCAACTTTTTCATGACGCAAAACTCTTTGATTGAACGAGCGAATCACTTCAAGCATTCGTTTAATCCATTTGTGTTCGTCAACCATTAATTTTATTCCATCCATTCATTATTCCTCCCTTAGTATGATCAATTGTTCCTTATCACTAACACGTTCAAAACGATATTCATGATCGACTCCAATGACAAAACCTTCAATCCAGCGATCTCTTAAATCGTAAAAGTTCTTAATATCTCCCTTTACTTCTGTCCAGTATTTCTCATGTACACATTGATGAGATATCCAGTGAACATGAGAATCTGAAGTTTCGATCACTTCTGTTACTCGATCACAAGGCATCCCTTCAAGCAGAAAATCGTGAAGCAAATCATAAAGTCCTTTAGGGGATTCTTTATTTTCAATTGAATTTTCAAGTGTATTTCCCAATGATTTCCCAAGTTTCTTGCCTTCTTCAAAATATTGCTTTTTCAACTCTCTCATCAACTGATTATCTTCATTTATGAGCATTGTAATCAAATACCCATGCCGCAGCTCAGCACGTGTGATCTTGTCCTGTAACCACCCGTGAATATTCTCGTTATCAATGATTTCTTCTAGTGGCCGATCCTCCATTGGCGGACCGAATTTTCTAATTCCCTCCAATGCTATGTCTTCTACCGGAAGATTAAGAGTTTTGCCCCACTCAACGACAGCTTTTTCCAAACTTTCAAACGCTTTAATTTTTCTATGCAGCCAATGATGGATTGGTCCAATAAATCGACTCATATAATCATCATCCTTTCTTCATTGAATTCTTAATACATTACTATCATACCTCTGAAGCAAAAGAGTTACCGTGAGATGAATCACAGTTAGGAGGTTTTTTTTGTGATGCTCATCACAGAATCATTCATTATTAATCGATATAATGTCAGTAACAGTAGTGGTATTTGATCAATGAGAAGTTTTGCTTCTCAACCGACAAGGAGATGAAACCATGTATCATAAATTTAGTCATTACTATGATAAAATTTTTCAAAGTACCGCTAATCAAATTGATTTTATAAAAAAAAGAACTCCTGAGAAAGGAAAGGTTCTGGATTTAGCCGCCGGAACAGGAAACCAGGCAATTTCTCTTTATAAAATCGGCTATGATGTATCTGCAATAGAGTATGATCATAATATGTACTTGTTGATGAAAGATAAGATGAAAACATTCCAATTGAACGTTCAGATGATTGAAGGAGACATGCGACATATTGATACCTATTTTCCACCGTTAAGCTTCAATACGATCTATTGTGTCGGCAATTCAATTGTTCATTTGTCTTCACTAAAGGAAATCGAAAGTGTCATCGAAAAAGCTTATTCTCTTATTAAACCCGATGGTGTATTTCTCATTCAAAATATTAACTATGATCGAATTCTCGAAGATCGTGTCACTTCCTTGCCTGCTATTATTAATGTTGATGCACCTAAAGAGAAAATAGAATTTGAGCGTAACTATGAGATTGTTAGCCACGAAAAGATCATTTTCCGAACCGGATTGAAAATTTACAATGGTGAATTTCTCACGCATGAATTCGATGGTGCTGTCCCACTCTATCCATTACTATCGAAAGAACTCAATCATATTCTTGAAAAAATCGGATTTAAGCAAATCAACCTCTATGGTTCTTATCAAGAAGAACCATATCATTCTAAATCTTATGCTTTAGTCGTTGAAGCTATAAAATAAACTATAAATGGAGGAATAAACATGTCAACAAGAACAGTAGTCCATATTGATGAGGAAAAATGTGTCGGTTGCGGATTGTGTATACCAAAGTGCCAGGAAGGCGCACTGAAGATTATTGATGGGAAGGCAAGGTTGAGCAGCGAAGCAATGTGTGATGGTTTGGGAAAGTGCTTAGGTTCTTGTCCTATGGATGCGATCACTTTGATCGAAAAAGAGGCGAACGAGTTTTCCAACAGAAAAATGCGTACAGCAGATGATAAGCCAAAGGTTCAAACACACTTAAAAAAGGAGGCACGATCAATGGAAAAATCAGGTTGCGGATGTCCCGGAAATAAAATGATGAATTTCGATGAACCATTAAAAACCGATTCAGAAAGTACAGTATCAGGTGAAGATATCGAATTTCGAATATTACCGCAGCTCCGTCAATGGCCCGTGCAATTAAGTCTGGTTCCAATTAATGCACCATATTTTCAAAATGCTGACCTGCTTGTAACAGCAGATTGTGTACCCTTTGCATATCCGGAGTATCACCACAGGTTATTAAAAGGGAAAGCAGTTGTCATAGGGTGTCCGAAGCTTGATAATAAAAATAGTACGATTCAAAAATTAACGGATATATTCTCGAATAATGAATTAAACTCCATAACAGTGGCTCATATGGAAGTTCCCTGTTGCAACGGAATAGTTTGGGCCGTGGAGGAGGCACTTGCCTTATCGGGCAAGAATATTCCTCTCAATAAAGTGGAGATCTCAGTGAAAGGTGAAATGAAATAAATCGCAATTGATTTTTCTCATTGATTTATCTCTATGATTTTTTCCCCTTTAATGCTATGCTACAATTAAAGCATATTGGAATGAGGAGAAAATCATATGGAAAATTCAAAGCATGTTTTAAGTAAAATCCCTATTTTTTCTGGCCTAAATGAAGGCCAGCTGGAGGTTTTAGCTTATTATGAAATCGAAAAGAGCTTTAAAAAAGGCTCAGTCATCTTTCATGAAGGTGAGCCCGGAAAAGCGGTTTTTTACGTGAAAACCGGACGAATTAAGCTTTTTAAAACCTCCATTGATGGGAAAGAGGTCACTCTGAATATCTTAGGAAAAGGAAGTATTTTCGCTGAAGTAACCATGTTCAGTGGTTTAAACTATCCTGCTACAGCAATGGTTATGGAAGATGCTTTGATTGGAATGATCAGAAATAATGACATTGAACAAATTTTGTTGGAGAACGGCGAACTTGCCCTTAGCCTAATCAAAGAATTGAATCGTCGTCTCTACTATGCTCAGTCAAAAATACGGGATATGGCGCTTCACGATGTCAATGGAAGAGTCGCAAAGTCCATCCTGGACCTTGCTTATCGTTATGGAACAAAGACCGATGAAGGGATTGAAATCAACTTTAAAATGACCACCACTGAAATTGCGAATATTGTAGGAACTTCAAGAGAAACCCTCAGCCGTGTCCTCAGTCAACTAAAAAATGACAAAGTGATTGAAATGAAAGGAAAAAAGCTCATTGTTAAATCACTCTCCTCTCTGGAAGACTTAAGCATGTAAACTATGTCAACACTAAAACTCTTAAATCATAATGACCCCCAAAAGCCGGACTTAACTCGCTAGCTCTTGGGGGTGTTTTATACTCTTGTAGCTCTGCAGAATATTTAATTATATAATCGGCACTATTTTTTATGGAGAATGCAATACCCATTAACTCCTAAAAATTAACTTCTATAAAGCCGCAATATAATTTTATTTTTAATTGGATCCCAGGTATATAGATCCGTACTATGATTTGATGGTTCTACCGGATATCCATTCTTTTTCAATTGATTTACAACATGTTCTCTTTTCCATTCATTGGGAAATAGCAATACAAAATATTTCATTCCTACTTGATTTTCATCTATTTTATCATCACTATTTTTCTTTTTAGACCAGGTATTTACAGCAATATGATGGTGATATCCTCCACTTGAAAAAAACTTTGCCTGATCGGGATATTCCATTACGAGGCTCATTCCAATCAACTCGGTATAATACTTCTCAGCTTCATTTAGATCTTTTACACTTAAATGGATATGCCCAATCATTGAGTTTTTCGGCAATTCTGTCCATTCATGATCTTCTGCCTCTTTCATAAGTTTTTTTGTATTCAGCTTTTCAGTTTTTTCCATAATTCTGCCATACTCCCAGGTCCAAGTTTCAGGAGGAGTGTCCTGGTAAACTTCGATTCCGTGACCATCAGGATCTTCAAGATATATCGCTTTACTGATTCCATGATCTGAAGCACCGGTTATAATTGGTGAATCAAATTTATATATATGGGAAATTAATGCTCCAAGGTGCTTTCCGGGAGGTAATAAAATAGCAAAATGATAAAGACCCAGGTTCCGTTTTCCTTTTGGTCGGGCTTTTTTTTCTTCATCAATGATCAATATTTCTTTTTCCCCATCTGCTGTTAAGCTGATACTCGCTTTATCCTCTTTAAGTATTTTAAAGCCTAGCACCTCCTGATAAAATTCACTGGAATATTTTAGATTGCGGGTCGTAAGGCGAATCGCTTCTATAAAAACATTCGGTGGTTGATGAAATTTTGACTTTGGCATATAATCCCTCCGATATCGGTAAATTCATAATATTATATTTATTCGTATAGATCTATTTTAACAGTTTTTTTATGGGAGAACAATTCAAATTTCATTTAATTTCATGTAAACTAAAAAGAGTGGCGATTTGCCACTCTTCACGATTTTGCCTTGATCCCACTCCAGTAAGTTTTCCATGTAGAATCCACAAAAGCCTTAAGATGCTCTTCTTCGTAATTTAAGAACAGCATTGTGTCCAAGATGCCTTGAATCATTGCGAAATATAATCCTATATATCCATTTATATCCCCTGCTTGTATTTCTTTTCTGCCGATTCCTCTTTCGAAAAGAATTCGCATCCTTCGGGTATGATTGACTTCCTTGTAATGGATCAGCTGTCTGGTGTAGTGCTTTAATCCTTCTTGGCTGATCAGGGGCAAGTTTTTCCAGAATCGTAATTTGCACGGATTCTCAAAATATTTCAAAACACCGTATAAAATCATTTCTAATCGACTTTTCGTTTCTTCCAGTCCATGGGTTTCTATAAGAAGATGATCTAAATACTGAAAATATCTGTTAATTTCATTTTCAATAACCAGATAAAAGATTTGCTCCTTGCTCTTAAAATGACTGTAAAGCGAAGGTACTTTCAATCCCACCTCTTCAGAGATATCGGCTAATGTTACACAATACCCCTTATCTGCAAATTTTACTAAAGCTGCTTCCAGGATCTCATCACGTTTACTCATTTTTGCCTCCCGATCAATTTATTCATAGAACAATCTTATCCTATTCATTCTTAAATGTCAAAATACTCATGTAATAAAAATCCGCCTGTTAGTATTCTCTAATATTGACTGAGGCACTGAACTTACTCAAAGTGATGTTCAATTTCTTTCTTGTTCCTTAAGCCTTCAAGCACTTTTACAATGTTTTTAAACTCCGAATCCATTTCAAAAACTTTCTTGAAATGATGCTTTGCCTGTTTTAAATCATCCTCATGATAATATGCAATCCCCTGGTAATAGTGACTATATAATTTCATATGAAATTCCTGATTTTTATTCGCTTTTATTTTGTCTCCAAAAGTGATGGTTGTGTTCCAATCTTCCCTGTCAATCGCTAAGTGCATGGCATTAACAAAATGTTTGTCAACAACTTCCGGATCAATTCTCCCTTCACTGTCATTCATAATTGTCCGATTATATAATTCAAATGCCTTATCCTTCTCTGCATTTCTCATGTAGGATTCTGCAAGCATTAACTTAAGATACGGTTCATCTGAAAAAAATTCCGTCAATTTGATTAAATGGGGGATTGCTTTAGAGTAACGCTTTTTTCGATAGAGAGTTTTTGCCTGCTGTATATGATAATTTTCAGGACTTTCATTTTTTTTCCAATAGACCCTTGCCACCAAAATCAGAGCACCGATAAAAAAATATGAGCTGTTGATAAAACTGAGAAAAATGAGAAAAACCCCCGTCAGACCAAGCAGGGTTTGTAAAAAATTGATTATCCGGTTTTTCGTTCCAGATCTCTCCCTTAAAGAATCAAACACGGACAAATTTTGGTCTAGCTCGCTGATTTTTATATAGGGATTTTCATGGTGTTTTGCCATAAATGAGTCACATCCTTTTTATTAAAAGGAAGGTGCTTAATGCACCTTCCTTAAGTGATGATGTTCATTAAAAAATTCTACTCTGCTTCGATCTTTTCAATTTTGAATCCGATGTATGCATAAATCACATTAATGACCGGCACTGTGTAGTTAAAGACGGCAAACGGAGCATAGACAAAGGGATGTACCCCCAGAACACTATACATAAAAGCTCCACATGTGTTCCATGGGATAAATGGAGAAGTTAACGTACCTCCACCCTCCAGAGCCCGGGAAAGAACTCTTGGGCTGAGACCCCGTTCTTCATAGGTCGTCTTGTACATTCTTCCTGGCACAACCAGTGCAAGATACTGGTCTCCGGAAACTAGGTTAATAAAAATACAGGATAGAATTGTTGCAAGAACCAATGAGCCGGTTCCTTTGGCAAACTTAAGAATGAAAGCACCGATGGCCTTGAGCATACCTGTACTTTCCATAATTCCACCAAGAGAAAGGGCAATGATAATCAGAGAAACCGTCCACATCATGTAGTCCAGTCCTCCACCGGAAATCAGATCATCAACAACTTCAACTCCAGTATCGACATAATAACCATAATGGGCTGCATCAATAATGTCTGCCATTCCAGCTCCCTGGAAAATTGCTGCGAAGATTCCACCTAGGATGGTACCTGCAAGAAGTCCGGGAATTGCTGGCACCTTAAAAATGACAATGACTATTACAAGAAGCGGCGGGATCACAAGGAGCGGATTAAGATTAAATGCTCCAGAAAGAGCATCCTGAATTTCGATGATTCCACCTGGGTCCAATGCTTCTGTAGTATAAGAAGCTCCGAGAACTCCAAAGAAAATTAAAGAGATGACATACGCAGGAGCTGTCGTCCAGATCATATATTTAATGTGCGTAAATAAATCTCCACCTGCCATTGCTGGTGATAAGTTGGTGGTATCGGAAAGAGGAGACATTTTATCACCAAAATATGCACCGGAAACTACTGCTCCGGCTACTGCACCTGGAGGCAGACCGAATCCCGTTCCTACTCCAATTAAAGCAATACCGATGGTTGCAGCAGTTGTCCAGGAACTTCCGATTGAAAGTGCAACAATTGAACAGATTAAAAGAGTTGCAATCAGGAAAATTCCCGGAGCGAGAATTTCCAACCCATAGTAAATCAGGGTAGGAACGGTACCGCTTAACAGCCAAGTACCAACTAATGTACCAATAATCATAAGAATAAGTATTGCCTGCATGGCGAGTTTAATTCCGTCTATAATGCTTGATTCCACTTCTTCCCAAGTGTAATTAAGAGCAAAAATCGCAACCGCTCCTGCTACAATTACACCGATCAATAAAGGAATATGTGGGTCAGCACCGAAGGTAACAATCCCTAAAAAAAGTGAAGCAATAAGAACAATAATCGTAAATAAGGCATGCGACAGAGTAGCTTGCTTTTTTTCTTTCATAGACATCCTCCTTTTTCTGTACTGTATTGCGCTTTCCTGTTCTTTGATACCTCCTTCCTTATGCGTTAATATATATTTATTGGGTTGCAGCAAGAACATTGTAAGTCCATATTGCACTTCCGCAAACCTCTCCCAATCCATCCATATGATACAACCGATCGTTACATGTTATAGAACAGTAAGCCATAAGTTTTAAGATCAAAAACCCCAGAATAAAAGAACTCATTATTTAATTGTATTATGCACATTCAACTTTTATTAAACCTCATTCCATTATATCTCTTCACATTCTATTATTCTACACTATGACCAAAAACTCCTTCAATGATTGTCTTTCAATTGTTTTTTTATTTAAAAAAAGATACACTTATATTATCTGAAAGGAGGTTTTTCATGAAAAAATCCGGATTTATTTTTGATTTAGACGGCGTAATTGTTGATACTGCAAAATATCACTATCTCGCCTGGAGTAGACTGGCAAAAGAACTCGGTTTTGGATTTACAGAGGAGCAAAACGAAGCATTAAAAGGAGTGAGTCGGTCAAAAGCTTTCGAGATACTTCTATCATTCGGTGAAATCAGTCTTCCTGAAAACAAAAGATCCTATTACCTTGATCGAAAAAACCAATGGTATCTGGAAATGGTTGATCAGATGGGAACCGAGGAAATCCTTCCGGGTGTCCTGCCTTTTTTGGATAAGCTCAAGGAAAAGGGTTATCCTGTCTGCTTAGGATCAGCCAGTAAAAATGCTCAAAGGATTTTGAGTCGCTTGGATATTACCCACTATTTCCATGCAGTTGTCGATGGAAACCGTGTACAAAAGACCAAACCGGATCCTGAGGTTTTTTTATTGGGAGCTATGGATCTTGGACTTTCACCTGAAGAATGTATGGTTTTTGAGGATGCCTTAGCAGGAATTGCAGCTGCAAAAGCTGCAAAGATGTTCGCTATCGGTGTAGGTGATAAAGATGTTTTAGTCGATGCAGATTTTGTAATTCCCGGATTTGATGTAGATTCTCCCGATGTTCTTCTAGAAACACTTTTGAAGTTAAATAAATCCACCAACTAAGCGGATAAAACAAGCGGAGAATTTCCTTTTTTGGATATCCTCCGCTTACACTATGAGTGGTTTATTTAAATGCCGAATTCCATTATTTCTCCCTGCTCCCCCTCGCCTTATGAAGAATAGATTCTTCGCTTTTCACATCGAAAAGATGTACTTTATCCTTTTTCATTTTAATCTTTACTTGATTTCCCACTTCCAAGTCCAAATTTGGATCTACACGGGCAACGATTGTTTCTTCTTTAAGCTTTATAAACAGATAGGTTTCAGAACCTAAAAGTTCTGTCACTTCAACTATACCCGTATCATCAGTCTCCTCATCAGTGATTTCAACAGTAAGATGTTCCGGTCTAATTCCAATGGTCACTTCTTTATTCACATAGTCAGTTTCCCGTAATCCAGTTTGTCTTTCATCATCTATAGTAAAAGAAGTTCCAAGATAGTCCAGTATAATTTCTCCACCTCTTTCCACTGCTTTCCCATTGATAAAATTCATCTGCGGAGACCCGATAAATCCTCCAACAAATTTGTTCTCCGGTTTATCGTAAAGATTTTTAGGGCTATCCACCTGCATAACCACTCCGTCTTTAAGTACTACGATCCGAGTTCCCATGGTCATCGCTTCCGTTTGATCATGGGTTACATAGATGAATGTTGTTTTTAGCCTTTGATGGAGTTTGCTTATTTCTGCCCGGGTTTGAACTCTAAGCTTTGCATCGAGGTTTGACAACGGTTCATCCATCAAGAACACTTTAGGATTACGAACAATTGCCCGTCCTAAAGCAACCCGCTGTCTTTGTCCTCCCGAAAGCTGTTTTGGTTTATTCTTCAAAATCGGTGTAAGACCAAGGATCGAAGCAGCTTCACTTACCCTTTTATCAATTTCTTCTTTTGGCATCTTGCGCAGTTTTAAACCAAATGCCATATTCTCATAATTGGTCATATGAGGGTATAAGGCATAGTTCTGGAAAACCATGGCAATATCCCGATCCTTGGGAGATACGTCATTCATAACTTCATCATCAATGAGTAATTCTCCTTCGGAGATTTCCTCTAGTCCTGCAATCATTCTTAAGGCAGTTGATTTTCCGCATCCTGAAGGGCCAACAAAAACAATAAACTCATTATCCTTAACTTCCAAGTTCATATCTTTGACCGCATGAAACCCATTGGGATACACCTTGTTTACATTAACCATTTTTAAGCTGGACATTTTTTCTCCCCCTCGATTATTAGTTGGCTATTGAAAACTTTTCTCTTGGCTGCTCTTCCCACAATCGGCAGCATTGACTGTTATGATAAAATTCGATGGATTTTCCTTGAAGCAAGGTATATAAAACTTGATTCTCTTTTACCTCAACCTCTATAAAGGATCCTCGAAACGTGATACGGAAACGGTAGCCCTTCCAATCCTTCGGTAAGGATGGAGAAAATGAAAGATTTATATTATTGGTTCTCATTCCAGCAAATCCGTATACCATAGCCATCCAGGCTCCTCCCATGTTGGCCGTGTGAATACCATGATGGGTTTTTCCTAATACATTGTCTAAATCCATTCTTACTGTTTTTCGAAAAAATTCATATGCCAGCTCATCATAACCGATTTCTGATGCTAAAATACTGTACATACAGTAAGATAATGAAGAATCATGGGTGGTAATAGGTTCATAGTAATCAAAATTCTTTTTCTTTTCCTCAATTGTATAGTTTTCACTAAGAAGAAACAGCGCTAATACAACATCTGCCTGTTTTAATACTTGGTGGCGATAGATGTTTAAAGGATGATAATGAAGAAGCAGAGGGGTTTTTTCTTTAGGTCTGTTTTCAAAATCCCATTTTGGTTTATTTAGAAAACTATCGTCCTGAGGATAGATCCCAAGCAGCTCATCTTTAGAAAAGAACATGTTCTCGGCTGCCCTTTGGAAATTGAATAACTCCTCTTCTGTCATATTAATTTTATTCATTAAACTTCTATACTCATCAGGACTGTTACTTTGAAACCATTTTGCACTCTCATAGGCATAAAGAAGATGCATTTTTGCCATTGCGTTGGTAAAAAAATTATTATTTACCATGGCGGTGTATTCGTCAGGACCGGTAACGTTGTAAATTTCAAAGTGGTTATTTCTTCTTGGGTTAAAATGTCCAAGATCGAGCCAAACTCTTGCAGTTTCTAAAATCATCTCCAGACCAAATTCCTTTAAAAAGTTCTCATCTCCTGTGCCCTCCACATATTTCTTTATAGCATAAATAATATCAGCATTGATATGGTATTGAGCGGTTCCTGCAGGATAATAGGCTGATGACTCACTTCCATCAATGGTTCTCCAGGGGTATAGAGCTCCTTTTTTATGGTCCATTTCTCTTGCTCTTTCCCTGGCTTTATCCAGGGTTTTGTATCGAAACATTAGTAAATTTCGTGCCAGATCAGGTTTCGTATATAGAAAAACGGGAAAAATATAGATTTCCGTGTCCCAAAAGTAATGCCCGTTATAGCCTTCACCTGAAAGACCTTTAGCAGCAATACTTGTTGCCCCGTCTTTGCCAGCGGACTGCAGAAGATGAAAGAGATTAAAATGCATCCCCTGTTGAATCAGAGGATCTCCTTCAACTTCCATAAAAGCCTTCTGCCAAAAATCCTTAAGATATTCCCGTTGCATATTCTCAAATTCATTAAATCTCAGTTTCTTTGCTTCTTCCAAAGCTTGCCTGCTTGTTTCCTTTAAGCTTTTTGTAGTATTTTCTTTTGTGGAATGGTAGGCAATGATTTTTGTCAGTCCATAAGTTACATTCTCTTTAGCCCACCCATGAAACTTTATTGCCAGGATACCGTCATCACTGAATTCCTCTATAACTTCCCCATCTTTAAATGTATGTTGGTGGTCAACTTCCGTAATGAGAGTAAAGAGGTTGAATTTTGTACGATGGATCGCACCCATACAATGATTATTAACCCAGGTCTTTTCAGGAATAAGGAGTCTTCCCTGGATACTTGCTCCTATTCGAGGATCATTATCATGGGTTTTATTAAAAACTGATGTCTCCAGGGTTGAAGAAATCATTACATCTCCGGAAAAATTCAGGGGTGTTACCCGATAATCGATAAGAGCCAGATTCATCATTTCAAAGGGTATAAGCCTTTTTATTTCAATGGACACTTCCTTTCCTTTTGGAGATTTCCACCGGATTAAGCGTGTTACAACACCTTTTTTCATATGAAGTTCTCTTTTATAATTAAGAACCTTCCCATAATCAAGATTAAATATTTCATCATCGATTGTTAAGCTAATCCCTTGAGCATCGGGAAGATTTAACATCGTCTCATTACTTTTCGCATATCCATAAGCCGCTTCTCCGTATACGATTGGAAGGGAGTCGAAAAAACCGTTCATATAAGTTCCCTGCATTGTATTTCCGGGTTCTCCGCGATATCCCTCTTCTAAGTTTCCTCTCATACCAATGGTACCGTTACCTTGAAAAAAAAGCGTTTCATGCAACAACTGTTGATGCTGAATGTGGGTTTCTTCCCCTATAACCCAAGGATCATCACCGATAAGGTAGGACTCTTTTGTCATAAAGATACCTCACTTTCTATAAAAATCAATTGATAAAGGGAGCCAAAGAAGGGTTGGCCCCCGTCATCAATTGGTTAACGGTTCAACGTCGAGAGGATGTTAAACCTACTAAAAACCGGTAATATCTTGTAAATCAAGCTCTAGTTCTTCTAAAGCATCTGTGGCATTAGTATCACCGGTGAGAACACTGTGAACAGCTCTAAAAAATGCTGTTGATACTTCATTATACCGTGGAGCTGAAACAGTAGAAGGTCTTGCTACCGCATTAATAAATACGTCATAAAGACTTCCAAAGAACGGTACCGCTTCCAACACTTCTTCATCTTCATAGAGAGACATGATGGTTGGATTGAATGCTCCTTCAATGGCTCTCATTTTCTGCACTTCCTCCGATGCCATAAATAGTGCTACATCTGCTGCAATTTCAGGATTGTTGCTATATCGGCTGACTCCAAGCTGCCATCCTCCTAAAGTTGCAGCCGGGCTTCCTTTGCCTGCAGGAAGAGCAGATACGTCAAACACACCTTGCACTGCACTGTCATCGCCTTCACTTAGACTGTAGGCGTAAGGCCAGTTTCTCATAAATGCCGCATTTCCTCCTTGCCAGATCGCACGTGCATCTTCTTCTGCCATACCGGTTACACCATTAGGAGAGATCGTGCCTACCCAGCCTGCTGCCATATCAATTATTTCTGCAGCATTTGCATTGTTAATTGTAATTTCTCCATCGGGTTCTATAATCTCTCCGCCTTCATTAGAAGCAATCCACTCAAGTGCATTACAAGTAAGTCCTTCATAAGAATTCCCTTGCCACACGAAGCCGACAAAATCTGAATTTCCATCAGCTCTTTCACCTTCTTGGATGATAGATGCTGCGTTTTCAAGTGCTTCCCATGTTTCAGGAGGGTCAAGGTCATATTTTTCCAGCAAGTCTGTTCGATAGTAAAGCAGGCCCGCGTCAGTAAACCAGGGGATCGCTACTAAAGCCCCATCCACTTCGTTGTTTTCAACGATAGCCGGGAAATGATCTCCAACAACATCTCCCGCACCGTGGTCATAAAGATCGATAAAGTGTTCTGCCAAGTCTCCCGGCCAGATTACGTCAATTTGATAGATATCCACTTCAGCGCTTTGAGCTTCAAAGAATTGCAGGTACAGTCCAAGTCTGTCATCAGCAAGATCAGGAGTGTCCAAAACTTCCACGATTACACCTTCATTTCGTTCATTATACATTTGAGCCGCTTTTTCAGTAAGTTCCAACTCCTGACCTACAGCTCCTGCAGCAATTGTGATGACAACATCTTCACCAGGTTCATCTACAGTGTCATCATCGTCATCAATGGGAGTTCCATTTTCGTCGGGATCATCTACAGGATCGTCATCATCAGTGCCACAACCTACTAGTCCCGCAAAAACAAGAGCCATAATTAATAGCAAAACAAGTAACAGTTTTTTCTTTGACATGTTAATCCTCCTTTTTCTTACATTCTTTTACACACTTATCCCTTCTTTGCGAGTGATAATTAAACACTCTCCTTCTAAGTCTCTCTAGTGATTTACATCCCTCCCCATAATTTATTCATCTATTTGCTGATGCATTGATACGCTTATCAAAACAAGCTTTAACCTTTGACAGCTCCCGCCGTTAAACCTGCTACAATTCGCTTTTGGAAGAATAGTACAAGTAAAACAATTGGAACAGTTACAACAATTGCGGCAGCCATAATCTCTCCGAAGGGCTCCTGTCTTGCCACAGCCCCGCTGAAATAGGCAATTGCTACGGGCACGGTTCTTGCTCCGGGATCAATAGACGTAAATGTAAGAGCAAAAAGATACTCATTCCAGGCTGCAATAAAAGCCAATAGTCCTGTTGTAACCATTGCCGGTGCAGTTAAGGGCAATAATATTCGATAGAAGGTTTGAAATGGTGTTGCTCCGTCAACTTGGGCAGATTCCATCAGAGCACTTGGCAAACCTTTGAAAAAAGATGTCAATACCCAAGTAGTAAATGGTAAAGTAAAAATCATGTAAGCAAGAATCATACTGATTCTCGCAGAAAGATTCAGAGCATTAATTACTGCATAAAGTCCTGCCAGAACAGTAACCTGAGGAAACATAGTCATAGCAAGAATGATATATAAAGCAGGTTTTCTTCCTCTGAAACGCAGCTTCCCCAGAGCAAAGGCCGCAAAAGATCCCGCTACAAGAGCAAGAGTGGTTGTTGAGGCTGCCACTACGGTGCTGTTCCAAATTCCTCTTACAAATTGCTGATTATCAAATATCACTCGATAGTTTTGAAAACTTGGGGATATATCACCGCTAACAGGATCTCTTGGCACAAAAGTTGCCGGGGTCATTTGAAGCTGGGCCTCGGTCTTTAGTGAGGAGTTGACTGCCCAATAAAAAGGAAACAACAGATACAGGAGAATAAAGGCAAGAAGAAGATAAAATCCTACTTTTTTTGCTTTCGATTTCTTAGTCATCACTATCCACCCCCAGTGCCTTAATATAAGATAATGCAAAAACAAAAATCAGGATAAAGATAATTACTCCAATTGCAGAAGCCATTCCCATATTTCGATTTCCGATCAGCTGATAGTAATTATAGCTAGCCATTGAATAGCGGCTTTGACCCAGAAGAACCTGGAAAACATCGAATACTCTTAAAGCATCCAAGGTTCTGAAAATTAAGGCTACAGCCATCGCAGGTTTTAACAGAGGCAAGGTTACACTGAAAAACTGTCGAAGTTTATTAGCTCCGTCAATCTCTGCAGCTTCATAAAGTTCATCCGGTATTGTTTGGAGTCCCGCCAGTAGGAGAAGTGCCATAAATGGAGTTGTTTTCCAAACATCTACAGCGATCATTGCAGACATCTGACTCATTCCAGAGGATAAAAAATCCATTCGTCCGTCTCCTAAACCTACTGCATAAAGAACCGTATTAAATAGTCCCACTCGATTGGAAGCAAACATCCATTCCCACATTCTTGCAGAAACAACCGTAATTACAGCCCAGGGAATCAGCATTGAAGTCCTCATAAGGCCCCTTCCTTTAAAGTTGTTGTGTACCGCCAGGGCAACTCCGAGTCCCAGCACCAGTTCAAGGAACACTGAAACCACCGAGAAATTGATGGTATTAATTACAGCCTGAATAAAGTTAGGGTCTGTAGCTCCTAAAACATAACGGTTTCCAAAGAGACTAAACTGTCTATATTCCCTATAACGGAAAGGCTCTCTAGGCAGAACGTCAATGGGTCTTTCTCTTAGAACTTCATTGGTCTCCGGATCCCGAATGATCTCACCGGTATTTTCATCCAAGAGGGGTTCCAACTTTTGAACCCTAACACTTAGTAACCTGCGATAATTCTCAAACCCGATAAACTCCGTCTCCTGGCCGCTGGCAAACTGGCGATTGGTCATACTGGAATAAAAGACCTGTCCCAACGGATAGATCGCTATCAGGAGAAGGATGATTAACGAAGGTATAAGTAGCTTATAGGCCAAGCGCTCTTCTCTTTTGGCTAAATTAGAAAGATTTACTCTCTTTTTTTGCACCTTCATCTTCCCCCTTTTCAGCATAGTGCCTGATTTTAATGATAACTAGTTTTCGGTCAAAATTTCATTAATTGACTTGAGATATCCTTTAGCTGTGCTTTCCCAGGTGTATTTTTCATATACCCTTTTTTTTCCTTGTTCTTTCATTTTTATCCACATTGTTTTGTCAGTTAGAGCCTCTTTTAGTTTCTCGCCAATATCCTTTGGGTCTTCAGGATCTACCAGAAAGCCGTATTTTTCTCCCCTTTCCATTAGCACCTCCGACGGGCCTCCGTTTTTTGTTACAACTACAACTAAACCACAGGCCATTGCCTCTACAGGTGCTAGTCCAAATGGCTCATAAAGTGATGTTAGAGCAAATACCCCTCCCTGATTTCCAATAAATCGATAAGTTGCTGCCAATTGCTTCTGATTAAGCAGATTTACAAAAGCTACTTTTCCCCTTAAACCAATGTCATCGATTGTCTTCATCAGCTCGTCCATTATTGATTTTTCTTCGTTTTTTAATGAACTGTAATCTTTATAGGGATTATCGATTCCCCTGAGTGCAATAAGAAGATTTCCCGCATTTTGCAGTTCTTTGTTTTCACCAAAGGCTCTTAAGAGTCCTAAATGGTTTTTCTTTCCTTCCAACCGGCTTGATGAAATTATAATGGGTAAATCCTGTCTTTTTACGTCAAGATCCCTTACAAGAATTTTATGTAGATGTTTCTTTGTGTAGGCTTCCTCTGAATTCTCAATGTCTGTGTTAAAAATATCAAGATTTACGCCCGGTGGAACTACACGGAACTTAGGGTCATCGATGGAAATCGCATCTTCATATCTTTCATGGCTATATTGGTCAATCCGTTCCTGGTTTGTGCTGACAAAGATCAGAGAAGCCTCTTCCATTGTTCTCCTTTCTCCTTCAATCCTTTTGGTGAAACGATAAACTCTGTCCGATACATGATAATTATCTCTTGAAATCTTAAGTTTATCCATCTTTTGAGCTCCCAAAGAATGCCCGGTGAAGGAAAAAGGGATTCCGGTTAGCTCCTTAAAATAGAATGCCGATAGACCTCCATCTCCATAGTGGGAAGTGATAAAATCCGGTTTTTCCCCAATTCGATTATAATAGTCTTCAATACCCTTGGCATATTCTTTTAGATAGGGCCAAAGTTCTTCTTTTTTCAAAAACTTCTCAGGTCCAAATGGAATTCGAACAATCTTAACATAGGAACCTTCATAAAACTCTTCTTCATTCTTAAACTCAGGCCAATCTTTATCAATTATCTGTCTAGTAAACAAATCCACTTGAATTCCCAACTTATCCAAAGCCAAAGCCAACTCTTTGACATAGACAAGCTGACCGCCAAAATCAGGGTGCTCCGTCCAATAAGAATCTTCATTGTCAAAATTCCCTTGGGGATTCATAAAACCGATTCGCATCTTACCCTTCCTCCTTTTTTATGATATCTTCAAAACTAGGCAAAGGAGCAATTCCCCCTGTATAGCGAAGTTTATAAGCAGATAAATAACTCCCATGTCTTAGTGCTTTTTCTAATGGATATCCTCTCAAAAGAGATGCATACATACCCGACCAAAAGGCATCCCCTGCTCCTGTGGTATCAACTACCAACTTTCCATAAGAGGGAAGACGCAGCACTTTTTTTCCGTTTCCTGCAAGAAGTCCCTCTTCTCCCAGTGTTAGAATCACAAGCCCGGTCCCATGCTTTAAGAATGATTCCATGTACTCCTCCGGAGAATCTTGCCTTTCATGTCCTGCACCGAAAAGATTGTAAGCATCATCATAAGATGGTTTGATAATATCTATAAGCGGGAGAATTCTTTTTATTAACCTTCGTCCTTCTTCGGGATCCTCCCACAGAACTCCTCGAAAGTTTGGATCGAAAGAGATTTTCAAGCCCTTTTCCTTAGCTCTCTCTAAAAGTCGCAATGCAGTGCTTCTTGAAGGTTCATGAGAGAGGCTCCAGGAGGTGAAATGAAGTATTTTTCCTTCGTCGACTATTTTATCTTGGATTTCATTGTGTGTCAGAGTCTTGTCGCTGCCCCGCAATGCAAGAAAGCTAGGATTTTTCATGCTTTTTGAAACAAAAACAATCGATGTTCTGTCTTTTTTCACTCGTGTAATCCCTTGTAAATTCACCCCTCTTTGATGGAGAAAATCCAAAAGATAATCCCCAAGAAAATCTTCACCCACGCCTGCTATGATCCTTGGATTCAATCCCAGAGCTCTAAGATTAACGGCGATATTTCCGGGAGAACCCCCAAAATGGCGTGAAAAACTATCAATATCTTTCATTAAACGCGACCCTTCCTTCTGTAAGTAGCCGGATGAGATAAAATCAACAACTAACTCACCCAATGTGATAACGTCGTGTTTTCCTTCTTTAAAGTCTATTACCCTATTAAATTCCATATTTTACCTCCGATGATATTTTGGAATCGATTCCAATTCGAAGTAAAAAAATTCTTCAGCAGGATCCTCCCTTTACAAGACGATAATCCAATAACACTCTTCTGCCTTTTTGAACCCTCCCTTCTATCTGATCCAACATCAATTGGATCGCTTTTGTCCCCATCTCATAGCGGGGCTGACTGATCGTAGTGAGAGTCGGGTGGGTGTAAGCGCTATGGGTAATACCATCAAAGCCTATAACCCCTATATCTTCAGGGATTCTATAACCCAATTCAAAAGCTGCTTTCATCGCTCCTATTGCAGCCATATCACTAATGGCAAAAACAGCATCGGGAACCTTTGAAAGGCTTAAAAATCCCTTCATTCCTTCATACCCGGTTTTAAAGGAGTGTTCTCCATGGTGGATCCATTGAGGATTGATATGCAAACCCTTTTCCTCCAAGGCATTTTTATATCCCTTCATCCTTGGCACACTGGAATTTTGATCTCCTTTAACACCTGAAATCAAAGCAATCCTTTTGTACCCTCGATGGATAAGATGCATAACTCCTTCATAGGCTCCATTCTCATTGTCGATCTCAATGCTGAAAAAATCATCATGAAGCTCTTTATTAACTAGAATAACTGCCGTTGATACAAAAACCAAGGGTCTCCTGGTGTCTAAAAAAAGCTGTGCTGAATCATCATCCACTTGATTACCAATATAGATAATTCCATCAAGTTTTTTGTCTCCCATGGTTTCTATCGCTTTCGGAAGATGATTTCCCTTGGTGCCCAGATCAGTAAGGATCAGGCTGTAATCCGCTTTGGTAACTTCGTCCTGAATTCCCCTTAGGATATCTGCATAAAATGGATTGGTAATATCCATAAGAATAAGACCTATGGTTTTTGTTGATTTGGTTTTCAGGCTTCTGGCAACGAAGTTTGGTCGATAACCCATCTCCTCCATCACCTCTAAAACTCTTTTCCGTTTTTCCTCACTGACGTTAGGGTGATTGTTAAGCACTCTCGACGCTGTTCCAACTCCAACACTTGCCTTTTTTGCTACATCCTGCAACCGTACTGTATTATCTGTTTTCTTCTCCATTGGCATTAATCCTTTTCATCTTCTTAATTTCAAGTATAGCTTTTCGTAAATATTCTGTCAATATTAAACTCTCTTAATACTCTGATCTTTCTAAGTGAGAATTTTCTTGTAGAGTTTTTGATATTCCTTGGCAGAATTATTCCAGCTAAAATCCTTTTTCATCGCCGATCTTTGTATTTTTACCCATTTATCCTTTTGTTGATAGAATTTTAAAGCTCTCTCCACAGTGAATAATAAATCATGAGCATTGTATCTGGTAAATGAGAACCCGTCGCCTTCCCCTGTAAATTCATTATATGGCTCCACAGTATCCTTTAATCCTCCGGTTTCCCGTACAATAGGGAGAGTGCCGAAACTCATAGCAATCATTTGCCCTAAACCACAGGGCTCAAAAAGTGAAGGCATTAAGAATAAATCACTCCCGGCATAAATCCGTTGAGCAAGTCCGTTATCAAAAAATATCTGTGCAGAGCATTTGTCCGGATAATTCTTTTGAATCCATCGGAAAGCATCTTCATAGAGGGGATCTCCTGTTCCGAGAATTATCAATTGAAGATCAAGGGCCATCAGCTCATGAATGATTCCCTTAACCAGGTCTAATCCCTTTTGCTCAACTAGACGGGTAATAATTGAGATGACAGGAACATCCTTTTGAGGCAGGGATAGTTCTCTTTGAAGTGCTTTTTTATTCAACTCTTTATCTTGAAGAGTATCCAAACTGTAATTTTTAACAAGAAGGGAATCAGTCATAGGGTCAAAAGCCTTAGGGTCAATACCGTTAATAATCCCAATTAATTTGTAGCTTTTTTCCCGAATTACTGTTTCAAGTCCCTCTCCATAGAAGGGGTCTTGAATTTCCTTGGCATAGGTAGGACTTACAGTGCTTAATCCATCAGAAAAATTTAAAGCGCCTTTCATGTAATTGATCTTCCCATAATGCTCCAGCCCTCTAGGTGTGAAATATTCCCATCCTAGTCCGAGTGTAGAGTGCAGAACCTTTTCTTCAAAAATTCCTTGATACTTGAGGTTATGGATGGTAAATAAGGTTTTTACCTCTTTAAGCTTTGGATGGTTTTTTTCCATTTCCCTTTTGAAGACAGGAATCATTGCAGTTTGCCAATCATGGCAATGAAGAACATCAGGATAAAAGTCAATGATGGGGAGCATCTCTAATACAGCTTTTGAAAAAAATGCAAAGCGCTCACCGTCATCTCCGTAACCATACGCTCCCGGCCGTTTAAAATAATGTTCATTATCTATAAAATACACAGGAATGCCTTTGTATTCTATTGATTCAACACCCATAAACTGTTTGCGCCAAGCAAGGCTGATCTCTCTGCTTTCCAACCATTCCAATTTATTTTTATGCTCCTGCGGGAGATCCCAATACTTTGGAAGCACCAACCGGACATCAATCCCCATTTCTTTTAACTGAAAGGGCAATGATCCAATAACGTCTCCCAGTCCTCCTGTTTTAATAAAGGGGCTTCCTTCGGAAGCTGCAAATAAAACCTTCATCTTTTCATCCTCCTAGTAATTCTGATTTTTTATCAACTGTATTTCTTTTGCTTTGTTACTCTTCACGATGGATTATTATTATAACATAAGATCATTCCATCTCCATTTTTGAGATGGATTTTCTGAAGGTTTTCCATGGTTTCCAGTCCTGGAGAAGCCAAGAAAATTTCAAACTTTTTAAAATCAAGATCGTTTATTGGTAAATCTTCCAAAGACACAATTTTCGACTTCCCCTCCATATGGGCGAGTACAATAAATTTTTCCTTATTTTCCGGACTCACTCTTAGCCCATAATAAATAACACTGCCACGGGTCGGATGAAGATAGCCGTAGGTTTCTTCTTCGCGAAGGTTGTTCATAAGCCAAGATCTTTCTCTTCTAAATCTGCGTAAAATTTGGTGAAACTCACAAGTTTCAGCTTTCAGTAATGGTGCATAATGATGGATTTTGCAGTAGAAATGAACATCGTTCATCCATGCTTTGGCAAATGCTTTTAATCTTTCTATAGTCCATTTTGAAGCGACTGGAATCATATCATTAAGGATATCCACGATCTTAGATAAATCGTAATCCGTAAGTTTTACGGCCTTTTCCAACACTTCCAATGTTCTGTAAAGCTCGTTGTAATCCTTAATTCCAAAAGATTTAATCTCTGTAAAATAACTGTTCTTTTCAAAGTTCTCCCGGGGAACCCGCCAGTCAAGAAAAGCCTTCTCTTCTGAAACCACTTTTACGCCATAGATGTCATCGGTATTTCGAACAAAACTCCAGGGTCCTCTCATAGAAGCATTAATAAAATCCATGGGAATGCCGGGCATTAAAGCATAGGTTATGATTTTTTCGGCACTGTTATCATAAGCGTTTTTAATAATATCAGGAAGAGTTTTTCCCAATTGATTATTGATCTTTTCTTCAGGATCCACCTGACTGCCTCTTCTTAATGTATCATGGTTGGAACATCCCGTTATCCATCGATTACCCATTTCCATGATTTCTCTTACCCTCCACCATCTTGTCGCCCAAAAAGTGTAAAGAAAAGGAGTGTTATGGGCAAATGTCAATGGTCCCCATTGATAGATTTCCGGTTGTTTTTCGATCACTGACCGATAACTGGATGTAAGTTCCCAATCCTGTTGTGGCCATGGTCTTCCGTCCTCAAAGATCATCCAAGGCGAATACTCTATGCCGCAAACTTCTTGTATGACATCACTCATTAATTGTAAATATGCATCGTCGTGAAGCAGTTGTTGTTTTTCTTCATCGTAGTACTTAAAATCCTGTGCTCCGTCGACTCTCAGTCCATCAATTCCAAAATTCCCTTTTCTTCTTTGCATTTCAAGAAGTATGCTTCGTACCATTGGATGGCGAAAATTCATATCCTGACCATACATGTTTGATCCCGTAAAAAAATTTCTATTCAGTGCCTTCAGACCTTGATTATC
This sequence comes from Clostridiaceae bacterium, assembly GCA_003554105.1. Classification (GTDB taxonomy): domain Bacteria; phylum Bacillota; class Clostridia; order Peptostreptococcales; family T1SED10-28; genus T1SED10-28. Next base: position 49,624 of record PWFQ01000060.1, read on the forward strand.
AGAGTGACCGTAAACAACATCCAAAATTACTTTAATCGGTTTGACAGGAAAGTTATGCAACACTTCGATGAGTTCCACCATTTCATCCGGTCTTTTGCTGCCTAAAATTACCGGGTTAACTCCTGCCATTCCTGAAATGACGATATCGTATCCCCAATTGGTCATATCAGGAGCCCTTAAGTTTACAATAATTTCTTTCCCCCGGGTGGAAGCTTCCATTCTCCAAAATGGTTCTTTGTTTTCATGTTCGATAATTGGCTCAATGGGCATTAACTGAATACCGTCGTACTCAACAAAATTCATTTCAAAAGGTTCTAATGCTTTATGTGCTTTAATTTTTTCTGATATTCTTCTGTAAATTCTCGTCAATCCTTCAATGGTTCCTTCTTTTGAAGCGGTTCCGGGATGGATCTGAAGAAGATTGGCAGGAGCTTTTATTTTCACTGCATCACCACAATCGAATCTCTTTTTCAAATTCTCAAAATAATTTTTGTCATTTCTCTTTTCACCTAATGCGTTCCAGTTATAGACTTCTGCAGGAGAAAAAACACCATACGGCAAGGAAGTTGCAAGGGGATCATAGATCACTTTTCTTTCACCACGTTCTTCATACGAGAACTGGTAAAAATCTCCCGCTTTATCCTTTGTCCCGCCAGTCACATGGTCTAGTAGTGCCCAATAGAAGGAGCCACATTTAACCATTGGAATCATTTCTTTATAAAACCTAACGTTTTGTTCCGGACTTCTAAAATCGATTCGATCTAATGGCCTAAACAGTTCAAGTCTGAAAGACTGAGATTCCACTTCTCTCTCATCAATTTCCGGTGCCCAGACACCAAATAAACAATGATCTTTTGAAAAGGATGCTCCTAAGAGTTTAGCAATTTTTCGAGCCACGGAAAAGCATTTATGACCCCGACTCAAATCGATCTTTTGTGAAGAGATCCATTTTTCGGTCTGTTGAATAATTCTGTCGTAATCTCTGATTATCATATACTTCACTCCCGAAAGTGTTGTTATAATTTTCTGCGAATTATAATATTAGTGTACTGTATAATTATCTGCAGAACAAGTTCTATTTTTTATTGGATTGATGGAGTCTTTTAATAGTGCTACAATCTATGTATGTGATAAGTATGTATACTATCTTCATAAAGGAGAATGTCTATGGAACCCATCGATTTATCAAAAATCGAAAAGAAAATTATTGTCAGAAATACTCAGGAGAAGGATTTTGACGAACTGATTGAAATGCAAAAGCGTTGTTTCCCCAAAATGATTCCCTGGAAGAAAGAGCAGCTGAAAAGTCAAATTGAAATCTTTCCGGAAGGACAGTTTTGTGTGGAATACGACGGAAAGATTATCGGTTCTGCCTCGAGCTTAATCATTAACTTTGATGAGTTTGATGACCAGCATTCCTGGGAAGAAATCACAGACGACGGTTATATTACAAACCATGATCCGGATGGAAATAATCTTTACGGGATCGAAATCATGACCCACCCGGATTTTCGAAACATGAAGGTTGGTCATCGTCTATATGAAGCCAGAAAACAGCTGACTCAGGACTTAAACTTAAAAAGCATCGTCATTGGAGGGAGAATCCCAAATTACAATAAGTACGCCGATACACTTACCCCTAAAGAATATGTAGAGGAGGTTGCAAATAAGAATATCTATGATCCCATACTTACATTTCAACTTCATAACGGATTCGTATTGAAAAGAATCATAAAAAAGTATTTGCCTGATGATAAAGCTTCTTTAAAATATGCAACACTTATGGAATGGTCGAATATCGAATATCAGAGAAAAACAAAGAGACATTTCAAAACCGCTTTTCCTGTAAGAATTTGTGTGGTCCAATATATGATGAAAAAAATCAGTTCCTTTGAAGATTTTGCCCAACAGTGTGAATACTATGTGGATGTTGCATATAATTACCAATCCGACTTTGTTGTATTCCCTGAAATTTTTACAACACAGCTGCTTTCTTTTATGGAACAGGATACTCCAAGTCAATCGGTTCGTAAGTTAGCAGGCTACACAGATGATTATATCCAAATCTTTACAGACTTTGCAGTACGCTATAATGTGAATATCATAGGAGGATCACATTTCGTTGAGGAGGATGGGAATCTTTATAATATCGCATATCTTTTTCGTCGAGACGGAACAATCGAAAAACAATATAAACTTCATATTACACCGAATGAAAGGATCTGGTGGGGAATTACTCCCGGTGATGAAATTAAAGTCTTTGATACCGACTGCGGAAAAATCTCAATCCTGATTTGCTATGATTTGGAATTCCCCGAATTAGGAAGAATCGTTACTGAAAAAGGAGCCAACATTATCTTCACACCATTTTGTACCGATGAACGTCAGGGATACTTACGTGTACGATATTGCGCCCAGGCAAGAGCTGTGGAAAATCAAATTTATACCGTAATTGCCGGTACTGTGGGAAATCTCACCCATGTGGAAAACATGGACATACAGTATGCCCAATCAGGGATCTATACCCCTTCGGACTTTTCCTTTCCCCGAGACGGAATTATGGCTGAATGCAACCCGAATATTGAAACCGTAATGGTAGGAGACCTGGATCTTGAGCTTCTTAAACGTTCCCGTAGATCAGGCACAGTAACTTTGCTTAAAAATCGAAGAAAAGATCTTTACGAATTAAAAGAGCTTAAACCAAAAATGGATTAGAATATTTTCAGGATTGTTGTTAATCAAAATGACTGTCTAGAGAAAAAATGTCATGAATGAAAGGATGAGAGTATATGAACAGAAAAGCTCTGATTACAGGTTTCGATCCCTTTGGTCACGACAAAATCAATCCTTCCTGGGAGGCAGTATCACAACTGCCTGACCGGATTGATGATCTCCAAATTGTGAAATTGAAGTTGCCAACTGTTTTCCGGGACTCCCTGGTTCTTTTGGAAAATGCGATTGATAAACATAATCCTTCGATCGTATTGTCGGTAGGTGTTGCTGGAGGACGTTCCTCCATAAGTCTTGAGAGAATTGCAATGAATCTTGATGATGCAAGGATCCCGGATAACAGTGGGAAAAGTCCCATTGACGAAAAAATCGATCCCAATGGACCTGATGCGTATTTTTCATCTTTGCCAATTAAAGGAATCGTATTTGAATTGAAAAAAAATCTCATTCCGGCTTCGGTATCCAATACTGCCGGCACCTTTGTATGCAATCACGTAATGTATGGATTGCTGAATACCCTGAAGAAAAATAACTCTAGTGCAAAGGGAGGCTTTGTTCACATTCCCTATCTGCCTTGCCAAGTCACCGATCGTTCTCAACTCCCCAGCATGTCCCTTGAAATTGTAGTTGATGCACTGAAAATTATTATTGAAGTGTCATCTAAGCTTGATAGGGATATCGTCTTATCAGCAGGAAAAATACATTAATTTATCAATGATACGAATAACCTGAATTTAATTCAATGGTAAAGTGAGGATACACATGGAAACCAAGTCGAAAAACAGGGATTTAACTGAAGGGTCCATCTATGGCAATCTTCTTTATATGGCACTTCCCACAATGTTTGGTTTTTTTGCTCAGACTCTTTTCAGTATTGTGGATATGATTTATATTGGCATGATCTCCCCTGAGGCAATTGCAGGGGTCACTATTTATGGAACGATCTTCGTAGTGGTGTTCGTTTTTAATGACGTTATTGGTACAAGTTCCATTTCCATGATTTCTCAAAGTTATGGTGAAAAAAATTACCTGCGTACATCGAAGGTGATCGAACAAACAATTGTATTTAAAGCTCTGGTTGCGTTATTAGCAGGGCTCCTTATGGTTTTACTTCTAGAGCCTTTAATTAATTTTTTTACCGACGATCCTGATACAAAGAAAGCGGCCCTTGATTATGGATACATCAGAACCTTTTTTCTGCCGATCATGTTTTCCTCTTATACTGTGAATACCGCAATGAGATGCATAGGAGATTCAAAAAATCCCTTGAAAATCATGGTCATTACAGCAGGAATGAATATTATACTTGATCCCATCTTTATGTTCGATTCAATTAACCTGGGGTTCATACGCATTCCAGGCTTAGGACTGGGAGTTTTTGGAGCTGCTTTGGCAACGGTTATAAGTTCCACCTTTGCGTTTCTTATGGCCTTTTGGATTATACTTTCAGGTCGTACATATATTAAAATTAATCCAAGAGGGCTCCTTAAACTTGATAAGGAAATTGATAAAAAGCTGATAACCATTGGTCTGCCCAATGGATTAGAAGGATTAAACCGAAATATCGCCAATTTTATACTCTTTAAAATGATCGCATTCTATGGAGTCGAAGCAGTTGCCGCATACGGCATAGTCTTAAGAATAATGGAGCTTGGATTTATGCCATTGTTCGGATTAAATATGGGGGGAAGCAGTATTGTTGGACAAAATTTAGGCGCAAAAAATATGAGCCGCGTCTTATCAACGATTCATGCAACAGTTGTTTTAGGAGTTTCAATCATGCTTGTAATTAATGTTGTTGCATTTATTGGCGGCGACCTCCTTATGTCCGCTTTCACAAGAGATCAGGAAGTTATTGCTACAGGTTCTTTGATTCTGCGCTTTGTTATACCTGCAATGCTTCTGATTGCAGCAATGTTCGGGTTCGGGACCTCTTTTTCAGGTTCAGGATACAATAAGCCTTTTCTCATTTCCAGTGTCCTGTCCCGATGGACCGTTCAAATTCCTTTAGCCATTACTGCAACTTATTTTCTTGAGATCGGCTTTGTCGGATTGTTGACAGCATTTATTTTGTCTGAACTTACAAGCCTTGTGATCATATACAGTTACTATCGTAAGGGAAAATGGAAAGAACAACGTGTTTAATCCCTATTCAGAAAAATCAACTTAAGAACAAAAAAACCGGAGTAGTATTTTACTCCGATTATGGTTATATACATCAATTCTTTAATCATATGGACTATTGGCTGCTATACTTCTTCCACTCTTAATATCACTCGAGTATTCAAATAAATATTGTTTTCTCTTCTCAGAGGCTTGATTCGAACAAAATCCTTAGTGAATAGAAAATGGTCATCTAAAAATTCTTTCATAAATTCTTCAGGACTTAAATCAATGGTATAAGTCATATCTTCCGTTACGATTCTAGTCTGCATTCTCATCCATCCTTTCTTCCGCTTCAATAGAAGTATAATGGATTTCCGTATTTTCGTCCAGCTCTACATTAAAAATATCACCGGATGCCATCATTAATTCAAGGTTTAAATCAACAATGCTCCTGGTAATTCTGTCACCGTTTTCGTACTGTTGAACCATTTGAATGGGTAAATCGGTTTTTTCGTCGACCCACACCTGATGATAAGGCCCATCGCTATAATAACGGAAATGATAAAGGGTTGTCTCCCTTCCGTTAATCCATTCTTTTCGTACTTCTTCAATTTCCTCGATTTCTTTAAGCTCCTCAATAAGTGGATTCATAAGAAACATCTCTTGGTAAAATTCCTCCCCTTCAGATCCCAGGTAGGATATTTCAACATACTTATCACGATCATCGAAAAAGGTGTAAACCAGTTCATCCCCTGGAGAAACTCTGGTAATCAGTCTTTGATTAACATCTGTCATTGCTTTAAACGTACCGCTTTCTCCTACTATAAGATGGGTCTTTGAACTCTGAACCGTTTGCTGATCGATCTCAACCCGAAAAAGAACTGTTGCTTCGTAATAGTCTAATTGATTGATAGCTTTTTCCATTGCATTTACAACTCTGCTTTCATTACTGAATAGTACAGGAAAAATCATCAATAGCAAAGCAATACAACTCACCAGAAGAATTCCAATGGTTCTTCCGGTAACGTGTTGTTTTTTCTTTTTATTCTCCGAAGTAAAACTTTGACCATTGCGATTTCTTAAACGTTTTACGAATCGAACCGTATCGAGAAGCTCATACATCTCCTCCCGTTCTTTTTCGGTTAAATCACTTTGGTCAACAAATTCTTCATTCGGTTTATTCTCATGATTCAAGTCATCAATCCATTTGGATAACCATTCTTCCTTAAGCTTTTGTTTGAATTCTCTCTCAGAAACCATCTAAACTCCTCCTACAAGCTCCCTTCTTAGCTTTTCCAATGCACGGAATTGAATACTCTTGATCGTTCCTTCAGGTCGATTAATGACAGCTGCGGTATCCTTTACTGAATACCCTTTAATGATTCGAAGGTCAAGTATTTTTTGTTCCTCGTCGGACAGATTTTCTAATAGCTCTTCAACGAGAAGCTGATCAAGTTTTTCTTCTTCCTGAGCAAAGGAGTGATGAATGTCTTCAAAGGGCTCCATAGTCATGATCTTTGGGTTTCTGCCTTTTTTTCTCCACAAATCGTACAGTGCATTTTGGGCACTTCGATAAAGATAAGGTTCCGTTTTCTCCAAGTCTACCTTCCCTTTTTGATAACGTTGGTAGAATCGGTAGAAAATATCCTGTGTTAACTCTTCTGCTTCTTCTCTGTTCTGAACCCTCTTATAAAGATACCCCATTAATTTACCGTAATAGTCTTCATACAGCTTTTGAAAAAATTCTCCATCATCGATACTTTTCGCTTTCGAGAACAAAGTGCTCATTTTTTCACCCCGTTGACCATGTATTCTTATCTACGAATCTTTTGTAAAAAAGGTTGCAGATATTTCGATAGTGATGGTTCTGTTTATTCTTAATACTTGTTATATAAAGAATACTTTAAAACGGGCAGTAACTAAAGGGACTGTGGGACCTTTTAATCTCAGCCCTCAGACGGAAACCCTCTCGGTCCTTAGACAATAAAAAACCCTCTGTTGAGGGTTTGGAGGTGTTTACTTTGGCTGAAACCATTTGGGAACGATTCTTTTAAACCCGTGATACCAGTCATAAATCTCTTCCGCTTGCTTCATCATCATTTGCACTTCATCATCACCAAAAGGAATCGCCCATTGAAGAGCACCTAATTGATTACTGATCACATAAAGTGTAATTAACCTGAAAAACTTTTCTCCCGGTTGTTTTCCTATGTACTCTTCAATCATCGCAGATGTAAAAAAAGAACTGATGGAAACACAAAAAGGCAATCGATTAAACTCTTCCCAGGGATCACCATAATCCTGCCGATTAAAATCAATGATTCCTAAAGTGCCCTCCGGTGTTATCACCATGCTGCCAACATGATAATCTCCATGTTGAAAGGTTTGGGGGCGGTTTTTCACAAGATGAATATTTTCATCAATAAATTGAATAAAATCATTTTCTTGTGGATATGATTCAGCAGCCTTCTTGTAATTCTCAATGTTTCTCTTTATTTTTCTCTCATAACGAGTTGACCAGCCCTCCAGATTTGAAGGTGCGCTTACCCTGTGCATTTCTCTTAAATAAGCTCCCGCGGTTGCTCCCAATCGTCTTTGATGTTGCAATGTAAGTCTTGGCAACACTTGATGTGCATCTTCACCTTCAATCCATGTTAACAATGTATACACTGAATCGCCCTTATTACAGATCCCGAACTCCAATGGTCTTTGAGTATTTATTTCGAGATTTTCAAGCTTTTTTAAGTTCAGGTATTCTCTCTCCCTTCGCTCTTTTTGACTAATTTCTGAAAGTCGGAGAAGAAATTTTCTGCCATTACGATCTTCGATGTAATACTTTTCTTCTTCAGACCATCCTTTTCGGATCGCTTCAATTTTATCCCATTTATAATAATTTTGTATATCCCGCAATTTTTCCATGATGATCCCCCTTCCACTTCCTAATTACTAATATCTCCGATTACAGAAAGATAGATTTTGTAATCTTCTTCACTATGAAGTACAAATCTAATGTGTTCGATCGTATCTTTTTTATTAGCATAGTCATTCAAGACTTTTGCGACAACTTTTGCTGCTTCCTCTTTCGGGAATCTGAAAATCCCGGTTGAAATTGCAGGAAAACCAATACTTTTCACATCATGTTGTTTAGCAACTTCAAGAGAGTTATAATAGCATTCTGCCAGGCAATCATCCTCAGGTTGATCTTTACCGTAAACCGGACCTAATGTGTGGATAATATAAGGGTTTGATAATTGATATCCAAGAGTGATGATCGCTTCTCCTACTCTTATAGGCGCTTGTGGTTTACAGGCTTCATATAGTTCAGGTCCTGCTGCGTTATGAATTGCTCCGGCAACACCGCCTCCGGGCTTTAAATCCTTGTTGGCAGCATTTACAACCGCCTCAAGATCCTCTTGCTTTGTAATATCTCCAATAATCACTTCGACTAGTATTTTACCAACGTAGTATTTCATTCCCTTTCCTCCCTTCGTTCAAAATGTGCGGTTTTTCGAATCTTATCTAAAATCCTGTCCAGATCTCCTAAATCAACCGGTTTTGTTAAATATTCATCCATTCCTGCCGAAAGGCACTTTTCCTTATCGCCTTTCATTGCCTGTGCCGTCAAGGCAATGATCACGGGCTGAATAATTGCTTGCTCCTCCCTAATTTTCCTTGTAGCATCATATCCATCCATAACCGGCATTTGACAGTCCATAAAGACGGCATCATAAACTTCATTCTTTATTGCTTCCAGTGCTTCCTTACCGTTTGATACTCCATCACAATGAAAATTACGTTTATCGAGAATTTCCATTATCACCTCTCTAGCCATATCTTGATCATCAACCACCAATGCCTTTAATTTTAAGTCATTATATTTGTTTATTTTTGTTTTCTTCAAATCTTTATCTTTTTCTGTATCTTTTATTCTTGTTTCATAACCGGATTTCATCGGAACTGAAATCGTGAAAGTGCTGCCGATTCCAAAAGCACTTCTGACTTGTATGCTTCCTCCCATCATCTCTGCTAAAGACTTGGAAATTTTGAGACCCAGACCAACTCCGCCGTAACCTCTGCTAAAACGATTGTCGATTTGAGAAAAAGGTTGAAAAAGAAGGGAAAGATCCTCAGTTCTGATGCCGATTCCGGTATCTTCTATTGCAAATCGAACAATGTTTTGATCTCCTACAACCGATTCATCTACAGTTAATTTTACATATCCTGAATCAGTAAATTTTATGGCATTACTGAGCAGATTAGATAAAATTTGACCTAACCTTGACGGATCACCATAAAAGATATCGGACAATCCATCAGCGATCTCATAAATAAAATCAAGTTCTTTTTTATTCGCCATTGGTCTCATCAGTTCCATAGTTGATTCCACGACTTCATCGATGCTAAAAGGAATCAAATCCAACTCTGTTTTTTCCGATTCGATTTTCGATATATCCAAAATATCATCAATAATTTTATTTAATCGTTTCCCTGAACCTTCAATTTGAGTTAAATATTTTAACTGTTGTTCAGTCATGGTCGTAGTCTTTAATAGTTCGGAGAATCCATGGATCCCGTGAAGCGGTGTTCGAACTTCATGGCTCATATTTGCAAGAAATATTGATTTTGCCTGATTAGCCAACTCCGCTTCCACTTTTGCATCAACAAGATCTCTTTCTGCTTTTTTCTTTTCAGTTACATCATGAATGATGGAGAACAGGAAATACTGACCTTGTATTGGAATTGAAGAAGAAAATACTTCTACATCCTTTATAGAACCGTCTTTCAATCGATGTTTAAATTCAAAGTGCATGCGATTCTCTTCAGCAACTTTCTTCCGTTCCTTATATACTTCTTCTTCGGATGCTGTGTTAATTTCTTGAATCTTCATGCTCTCTAATTGATCAACAGAGTATCCATAAAACTTCTGGGCGGCAAGATTCGCTTTAACAATCCTGCCGGTTTCCAGTTCCATTAAAAGCATAACGGAATTATGTGTCATAAACAGATCTTCAAACAAAAATTCATGATCTTCTCTTTGAGAGTGATGAAGGCTCCTCTTTTGACTTATCATAGTCTGGTCTATAAGACAACCGTGGATTTCTTTGATATCACCATTCTCATCTCTTTTCACTATGCTGTATTCATAAAACCAGTTAAATTCCCCATTTTTTCCTTTTAGTCGGTAATGCAGTTCGTAAGCATCAATCCTTTGATAATGATAGCTGCTCACTTTCCTTTTAACCATCGGCAGATCCACAGGATGGATAAATTTATCAAAATGCATTTTATTATTGAGTAACTCCTCAGGGCTATAACCCAGGATGTTCTTTGTGTTTTCAGAAACAAATTTCACAGGCCTTCCAGGTAGATTCTCCCAAACAATAATCATTCCGGGTCCTTGAAAAATTTCTTGTTCCGGATTTTTAGTTCTCTTCACTGATACCATCGCCTTTCTGTAAACCTTATGTCTTAAATTTAATTCCCAGTTTAAATAACTCCTGATTAATTCTTTCAGCAAGTTTCGTTGGTATATAAATTGAGTAATCCTCTTCAATGACGGTTTTTTCGTTGGTTTTTATATGTAATACACTGATTTCCTTAGGATTAATTGTGCGGATATAGAACCATTCCACACGTTCCCAGGGAATGAACTTATTTTTGGTGATGAATCCCTTCTTTGTAATCATTTTCGGAAATTTTGCAAGGTGAAAACGCATGAACAACGCAGGCAATAACAAGAGAATTGTCAGTATAAACAATGCGGTAATCAAATGACCGGTGATCATATAGTTCAAGATCTGTATAACAATTAATACGATCCAAAACACAACATCCTTTGTCCCCCTCAACTCGTATCCTTTCATTTTTGGAATATCCACAATTGCAACTTCTTTGCGAATATGATACCAAAGGTTCAATACCCGATAGTAATGAAAAAACAAAAGTCCTGTAAAAAAGATTAAAACCGGCCATATATAGACTTCTTCCAACATAAAATCCCCCCTCATTGCTGTAATTGATTATCTTACTTTTACCTATACCCAAAAGATCTCTAATCACTACCCCTGTCATGATTTCTTTTCGATTAATCATCTTTTAATTATTGTTAATCCTTTCTATAAAGGGTATACTTTTATTAATGAAGTTTTCAACGAAAGGATGGTCTTTAATGAAAAACAAAAGGATAGTCACCCTAGTGTATAACGAACTGCCATTATCGAAGGAAACCGCAGATTATGTACGTAATCGATTAAATATGTATGAGTTTAAAATCAATGAGACTATTTCTACAGAAGCTGATTTAATTATTTGTATCGGAGGAGACGGTTCATTTTTAAAAGCTCTTCATACTTTCCAATTCCCACAAATTCCCATCGTTGGAATAAATACAGGCCATTTGGGTTTTTTAGCTGAAATTGATCCTGATGGTATTGATAATTTTATTGAAAACTATATAAACGGTGACTTCTATATAGAAAAGACCCAGCCGCTTGAAGGAGCAATTTGCACCCGAAACAGCTGTATTAAAAAGTACGGTCTTAATGAAATTGTCATAAAAGGAGATAAATCCCGAACAATTCACTTGGATATTGCAGTTGATGATCAGTTGATTCAACGTTTCAGCGGCGATGGTATTCTTATATCCACCTCCTTAGGGAGTACTGCTTATAATTACAGTATAGGTGGAAGTATCGTTGATCCCCGACTCAACGTTTTACAGATTGCACCCCTTGCTCCTATCAACACCAATGCCTACAGATCCTTCACATCAAGTGTAATTTTACCATCGAATGCAACGATTAAAATCAGTCCCGAATACCGTTTTGAAGATAATATTGTGGTTGTATGTGATGGTGAGGAGCACCGCTACAGCAAAATCACAGAAGTTGATATTCGAATTGCTGATATTACCGTTGAAATGATTCGAATGAAAAGCAGCAATTTTTGGAATAAAATTATTGATAAGTTTCTTTAATCCTCAAGGAGGTAGCCCTTATGCCAAACTCTAAGATCGATGCTATCGCTCTTTGCAGTGATAAATGTACCGGCTGTACAAATTGTATACGCGTATGCCCTACTGAAGCAATACGGGTGAAAAACCGTAAAGCAATGATTATTAAAAAGCGATGTATAAATTGTGGTCAGTGTGTAAATGTCTGTCCCCATAATGCTTTGTATGGTTTAACGGATGATTTTTCCGATGTGGAAAACTATCAATTTCCTATTGCTTTGGTCGATCCGGTTTTCTATGGACAGTTTAATGAAAATCATTTAGACCCTCAATTGATCCTTGAAAAAATAAAAGCCCTTGGATTCTCTCTCGTCTGGGAGACTTCAATAAGTTCACCGATAATCACTGAATTTACAAGAAAGCACCTTGAGAAGTCCGAGCAGTTTCCTGTTATCTCTTCTTCCTGTCCGGCGATTATTCGAACGATACAAATTCGATTCCCGGACTTAATATCTAACATTCTTCCAATGGACTCACCTGTTGAAATCGCAGCTGATATGGCTATTGAGCATGCACAAAACACCCTGAAAGTTCCCCGGGAAAAGATTGGAGTTTTCTATATTTCAACATGTCCAGCCAGAAGCTACAGTTTTAAGTATCCGGTAGGTCGGGATGAATCAAATATCGATGGAACATTATCGATTAAAGATATTTTTCTAAAGATCAGTTCGATGGATTCCGCCTCGAAACCAGAGAATGACTATAATCCTGAGTTTTATCCAAATGGCAGCGCTATAGGATGGGCGCGCCTGGGTGGTCAGGCTCAAGCGTTAAGCATTAAAGATTTTTTAGCCGTCGACGGAATCGAAAATGTGATTGATATTCTTGAGGAGGTCGAGGATGACAAACTTGAAAATTTAAGGTTCCTGGAATGTCAAGCCTGCAAAAATGGATGTGTAGGTGGAAACTTTTGTGTTGAAAATTCTTTCGTGGCAAGAAACCGGATTAGGATTTTAACAGAAAAATATCAAAATTATTCAACTGAAAGCACACATGAAATCCTGGATCGATATTTAATTCAAAATCCTATTGAACCCTTCAGTGTGTCCTCACTGGATCATGACTTGTCAAAAGCCTTGGGGAAAATGGAAGAAATCAATGAAGTGTTCAGCTCATTGCCTGATATTGACTGTGGAGCATGCGGTTCACCTTCCTGTCGAGCTTTGGCCGAGGATATAGTGATGGGTTATGCATCATTAAAAGACTGTATTGTTCTTCTTAAAGAAAATGATAAAGATGAGGAAAATAATAGTGAAGAATGAGTTCTTTGTCAAATAAATGACAGAGTTCTTTTCTTGTCTTCCGCTGTTTCTCTACATTAGGTTTGGGTAATTAATATAAGAGCATTTTCTATTTCAACATACTACTAGGAGGGAAGCTTATGGCATCATCAAAATCATTTTTTATGAAACAGGCACTTATGAGAAAAGTGCTTATCAGTACAATCCCTATCACAATCGGAGCAATTTATTTGTTCGGGCTTCGTACCATTCCACTTATGATTACATCTATTGTCGCTGCTGTTGCAACAGAATACCTGTTCAGGAGAAAAGACGGTAAGCCTGTCAGTGAGGCTTCAATTGTCTCAGCGGTTTTGTTCACTCTTGCTCTACCTGTCGCAACACCTTATTGGGTGGCGGCAGTGGGAATGATTTTTGGGGTTGTCTTTGCAAAAGAAGTATTTGGAGGATATGGTCGAAATGTTTTTAATCCGGCCTTAGCAGGACGAACTTTTCTTTATGTTTCTTTCCCCGGTTACCTGACAAACAAATGGAACCTTCCTGCAGAAGGTTTTCCCGGCGGCTTTGGCAGATTTATCACTCCTTCGATTGATACTGTTTCGGGTTCAACCCCCTTAGGGCTTGTTGCCACAAGCGAGGGTCCCGAAGTGATGGAATTGGTCATCGGAAATGTATCAGGTTCATTAGGCGAAACCAGTATCGTTCTTATACTGCTTTCTGCTATTTATTTACTTGTAACGAAAACGGCAGATTGGAAACTTATGGTTGCGCCCTTACTAGGCTTTGTAGTATTTAATTCCCTCTTCTATTTTGCAGGAATTGAGGGTGTTCCACAGCCTTTCTTCGGACTTATTTCAGGGAGCATTATATTTCTTGCTGTGTTTTTTGTTACTGAGCCGGTTACTGCTCCAAAAACAACAGAGGCAAAATGGATTTACGGCTTCCTGATCGGGATGATTACCGTCATTATCCGCACATTTGGAATCTTTATTGCAGGTGGTATGTTTGCCGTCTTAATCATGAATTCTTTTGTTCCTATTTTAGATGAGGCGGTAAAAGAAATAAAACGCCGAAAGAAAGACATATCTAACGAGAAAGGAGAAACTCCAGCATGAAAAAAATGTCTCCAAAACCTGTTTTATTTATGATGATTGTAACGATACTTTTTACAGGTGTATTGGCAACAATTAATGAAGTCACTGCAGAACGCATCGAGCTCAATGAAGAAGCTGCAGAACAAAGATCATTTCTCTTTGTCGTCGATGTTTCCACAGATGATCTGACAGCTGAAGAAGTGAACCAGCTGTTCAACGAAATCTTCGAGGAACGTGAAGTATCCGGCAGACTTATCTACGAAGCATCGATTGATGGTGACTTAATAGGATATGTATATCCTATGGTGGATAATGCAGTTTGGGGTGAAATTCGGGGAATCATCGGTATTGATATTAATTTCGAGACAATTTTAGGAGTCGATTTTTTATCCCATAACGAAACACCGGGGCTAGGTGGCCGAATTGATGAAGAAGAGTTTAAAGAACAATTTCGTGGCCTTGACTTAACTGAAATACAAGATGCTAATTTTGTCGATTATTCCAGAGAGGATATCGATGCGATCTCCGGAGCCACTGGAACCTCCAATGCTGTACGAAGAATTATCAACGAACATCTTGATGAATTTTTCACTGAAGTAAAGGGGGACTTATAATGGTTAAAGGCTTAGGAAATATTTTCAGAGACGGAGTTTTTCAGGATAATCCTGTCTATCGACAGATCTTAGGAATCTGTTCCGCTCTAGCTGTTACAAATCTATTAATCAATTCTTTCGTTATGGGTATGGGATTAATCTTTGTAACTTCTTTTTCAAGTCTGACAGTGTCTTTGCTAAGAAATCATACTCCCAGCCATGTTCGTATGATGGTACAAACTTTAATAATTTCCGCTTATGTGATTATTGTTGATATAGTCCTGAAAGCATATTGGCCTGCAATGAGTGATGCACTTGGGCCATATGTCGGCTTGATCATTACAAACTGTATTATAATGGGACGCTGTGAAGCCTATGCCCAAAAGAATAAACCTCTACCATCTTTCTTCGACGGAATTGCATCAGGAATCGGGTATATGGTGGTACTTTTAGCAATCGCTGTTTTTAGAGAATTCTTAGGATTTGGTACACTATTCGGTATATCCGTAGTTGGAGATTGGTGGACTAACTGGATTTTCATGGTAATGCCCCCGGGAGCATTTTTTATGCTCGGTATTTTAATTTGGATTGCCAACACTTATATTCCTGCAAAGGATGAAAAACTGGGAGGTGCTAAATAATGGAGATTAATCCTTTTACCATTCTGATCGCTTCAATTTTCACGAATAATATGATTTTAGCTAATTTCTTGGGTATGTGTTCATTTATTGCTGTTTCAAAAGAAATCAAAACCTCCCTTGGACTTGGACAGGCAGTGACATTTGTACTTACAGGTACCTCTGTAATTAATTATCTTGTTTATACTTACATTCTAGAGCCTTATGGTCTGGAGTATCTACGATTCATTGTATTTATTATCACGATAGCCACTTTTGTTCAACTGGTTGAAATGATTATTGAGCGATACGTACCGACATTATATTATTCCTTGGGAATCTTCCTTCCCCTGATCACGGTAAATTGTGCAATTTTGGGTGTGTCTTTATTTATGGTAATTCGAGAGTACACTCTTTTACAGTCTCTTGCCTTCGGAATCGGATCAGGTCTAGGCTGGACACTAGCAATTGTTGCACTGGCAGCAATCAGACAGAAAATTAAAAACGCACCGATTCCCAAAGGTCTTCAAGGTGCAGGTGTCACATTAATCATTACGGGGTTAATGGCATTGGCTTTTATTGGTTTGTCCGGTGTAGTAACCATTCAATAACGGAGGTGATTCGATGACAACCATTCTATCAACAGTTTTTATCATAACCGGAATTACAACGGGGTTAGCAATCGTAATTACCTTTGCCAACGCCTTTATAGCAGATTATGGTGAGAAAAAGATGATCATTAATAATGATAAGGAATATATTGTTGAGGGTGGAAAAAGTATTTTATCTGCTCTTGTGGACCAGAAGATTTTTATTCCTTCAGCCTGCGGCGGTAAAGGCAGCTGCGGGTATTGCAAATGCAAAGTTAATGAAGGCGGTGGCCCTGTTCTTGCAACAGAAATGTCCTATCTCACTGAAGAAGATGTGGAAAATGATATACGATTATCCTGCCAGGTGAAAATCAAAGAAGACGTGAAAATCGAAATTCCTGAAGAGCTCTTTAACGTAAAGCAGTTTGAAGGAAAAGTTGTTTTTTCTAAGGATCTTACCCCTAAAATCAAACATCTCCGTATTGACATTACTGATGGACAGGAAATTGAATTTAAGGCAGGTCAATACGTTCAGTTATTAGCTCCTCCCTATCCAGGGAATGCTGAGGAGGTTTTCAGGGCTTATTCCATTGCTTCTTCTCCTTCCGAGACAAAAAGTATTGATTTAATCATCGGTTACGTGGAGGAAGGCATTGTCACAACTTATGTTCATGAACATCTTTCTGAGGGCGATGAAGTGCTTTTCAATGGGCCTTTTGGTGATTTTTATCTTAATGAAGAAACTGGATGCGACATTTACATGGTGGCTGTAGGAACAGGTATAGCTCCTATACGCAGTATTTTACACTATATGAATGAAAAAAAGATAGAAAGAAAAGCCCGGTTTTTCTTTGGTGCCAGAACTCAGGATGACCTTTTTATGGTCGAAGAAATGAAACGGTTGGAAGAAGAAATGTATGACTTTGAATACATCCCTGTCCTCTCCCGTGCCGATGACGATTGGGAGGGTGAGCGTGGAAGAGTAACGGATCTTGTTGATAAGCTAATGGAAAAAAGCGACAGTGGAGAAGGGCGCGAAGCATATCTCTGTGGTGGAGCTCCGATGATTGATTCTACTGAAAAGGCCTTGCTTGGAAAAGGTCTCCCCGAGGAAAAGATCCTCTATGATAAATTTGATTAAGAGCTTCCTTAGTATTTTATCATGTATATTTGGCTAGGTACTAGCAAAAATAAAACAAGGATTCCCTTGAGGATATCCTTGTTTTATTTTTATGTTATGAAGCCGAGTAATCTGCTAACAATTCTCCAAAAGTTTTCACAAACTCCTGAATCTCTTTCATTTCAATAATTAGGGGAGGCAGTAATCGAAGAATGTTCCCTTGTGTGAAATTCACAAGAATCCCTTTTTCAATAAAATTATACTGGATTTTTTGTATATAATTCATTCCATCATAATCCTTCTTAGAACCTATGAGCATTTCAACACCAATCATCATTCCAAGGCCTCTTATTTCACCGATCTGCTCCGGGAATTTTTCTTTAAGTAATTGAAGCTCTTTTATCAGTTTTTGGGATTTTGATTTCACATCACACAAAAATTCATCATTGATTACTTCCAAGGTCTCCAAACCCATAGCAGTGCTGAGGGGGTTTGGTCCAAAAGTGGTTCCATGATCTCCCGGAGAAAAATATCCGTCAAATTGATCTCTTACTATGATCCCCCCTAATGGATTACCTCCACCGATACCTTTTGCAAAGATAAGAATGTCCGGATCAATCGGAAAATTTTGATATGCAAAGAACTTTCCGGTTCTTCCAATACCGGTTTGAATTTCATCAACGACCATTATCACATCATATTTTTTGCATAATCTTTGAATCTGCAGCAACTCTTCCTCTGGAAAAACTTGAATCCCCCCGCTTCCGCTGATGATCTCAAAGAGGATCCCTAAAGGTTGTTTCTCAATAAAAAGGTCCTCTATTTCGTCAATTTGCCTTCGGGAGATTTCATAAAAAGGATATTCAATAGAAGGAAAATCCTGTGAAACTCCATTCATTTTCGTTGCACTCAAAGCGCCTAGAGTTCTTCCGTGGAAGCTGTTTTTAATAACCACAATTCCCCTTCGCCCTTCCTTTACTCCAATCTTAAACAGATATTTTATTGCTGCTTCAGTTGCCTCAGCTCCTGAGTTGCAAAAGAATACTTTTCCCGGAAAACTTCGATCAATGAGTTTTTCCCCTAATTCAATTGCATTTTTACAATAGTAGAAGTTTGATATATGAAGATATTTATCCAACTGCCTCTTTCCTCGATTAATTAATCGGGGATGACAGTGACCCAACACATTCACTGCTAAGCCGGAGAATAGATCCAGGTATTCCTTTCCTTTATCATCATAGAGCTTTGTCCCTCTCCCTTTTTCTATAACAACAGGATACCTGCTATATGTAGGCAGAAGGACGTTTTTCTCACGTTCAAGCCATTCACTCATTGTATCCCCTCCATCACGAAAAATCATTGGAAAGCTGAAACTCTTTGCCTACCAAATCAACAGCTCTGTTTTCATGCTCTTCATCTACAATCCATGTAATACTGATTTCTGAGGTTGTCACCATTTTGATTGGAATTCTATTGACAGCCATGGTTTTAAAAACCCTCGCCGCCACTCCTGAATGGCTTCTCATTCCAAGACCGATTACTGAAATCTTTGCAATACCATCATTATATTCTACTTTAGAATTTTCATTTCCATTCAGCCAGCTATACATAATCTCTTTTGCAGTTTCTAGCGCGGTTTTCGGAATTGTAAAGCTGACATTCATTAAGACTTCAGAAATTACCATTTGTGATATCATATCGATATTTACTTCTCCTTCTCCCAACCTTGAAAAAAGAGAAGAAAGATTTTCAACTGCGGGGTTTAGATTTTTAATTGTAATCTGCACATCTTCAAGACTTGAGGTGATCCCTGTAACAACTGCTTCTTCCATAACTTCCTCCCTTTTGGTAATCCACGTGCCTTCCTCTTCTGAAAAAGTGGATGCGATATATATTGGAGTCTTATATTTGCTTGCGAGTTCAACTGCTCTGGGATGAATTACTCCCGCTCCCAAACTGGCCATCTCCATCATTTCATCATAGCTGATTCTTGAGATCTTTTTTGCTCCATTCAATTTTCTCGGATCCCCTGAAAAAATACCGTCAACATCCGTATAGATTTCACAGGGAGCATCTAAAACTGCCGCTAATGCAACTGCAGATGTATCACTACCCCCTCTTCCTAATGTTGTGTATTCCTGATTCCTGTTTATTCCCTGAAATCCTGCAGCTACAATTACATCATATTTTTTAAATACTTGAAGTATTTTTTCGGAATTAATTTTTTTAATCTTTGCATTTTGATGAAAAGAAGTTGTTTCAATTCCCAGTTGATGCCCTGTATAAGAAATCCCACGACATCCCTGATCAACCAAAGCCATGGTTAATAAGGATATCGATGCTTGTTCACCAGTTGTCAATAGCATGTCAAGCTCTCTGGGAGACGGTTTTTCGCTTACTCCTTTAGCCAACTCGATTAATTGATTTGTGGTGGTTCCCATTGCTGAAAGAACAATCAACAGCTTTTCACCCTGCTGTACTTTTTGAATGATCATATCACGTATTTTTTTTATTTTATCAACGTCACCAACAGAAGTTCCACCATACTTTTGCACTCTTATATTCATAACGATTAATCCTCTTCCATTCTTCTCAAATCTGCAACGATTTCCGTTTTACTTTTCGTTTGCTCATCGATTGTTTTAATGACTTTTGCAGGCATACCCGCAGCCACGGAATTTTGCGGAACATCCTTTGTTACGATTGCACCTGCAGCAATCACTGAACCTTTTCCAATTGTAACACCTTCCAGAATTACCGCATTTGCTCCTACCACTACACCATCTTCAATCGTTACAGGTTTTGCAGAGGGAGGCTCTATAACCCCTGCAATAACAGCGCCTGCACCTATATGACAATCTTTCCCGATCATGCCTCTTCCGCCGATGACTGCGTTCATATCGATCATGGTTCTTTCGCCGATCACTGCGCCAATGTTAATTGTTGCTCCCATCATGATCACGGCACCTTCACCAATCATCACTTTTTCACGAATGAATGCACCCGGTTCAATTCTCGCTTTTTGGTTCGTATAATCCAGTAGAGGGACTCCTGATAGACATCGATCAGCTTCCACCTTGTAGGTTTCAATTATTTCCCGATTGTCCTCCAGCCATCGCTTAACCTCTTTCCAATTTCCAAAAATAATGCCCGTGTTCTCATTAAGGTATGCTTCAATCTTGTAATTTTCGACAGTGTTTTCTTCCAACGTTCCCTTAACGTAAACCTTAACAGGTGTTTGTTTTTTACTGTTTGCTATATATTGTATAATTTCTTTTGCGTCCATTGTTCTCTCCTTTAGGTTTAATTAGTTCTCCTTCAATCCCAAAACATCTTTCATGGAGTAGAGTCCGGCCTTTTGACCGATTAAATACTTTGCACCTTCAATTGCTCCGCTTGCAAAGACTTTCCTGTCCATTGCCTCATGGCTTAAGGTGATTTGTTCTAAATCATTGATAAAATAAACATGATGTACTCCTTTAATGTCTCCTCCACGTATGGCATGTATTCCGATTTCATCCTGTTCCCGAAGGCATTCTCCTCTGCGCCCATAGACAGATTTTCTGTTTTCTTCCAGACCCTCTTCAACTTCATTTTTAAGACTCAGGGCACTTCCAGAGGGTGCATCTTTCTTTCTTCGGTGATGGCTTTCAACAATTTCTATATCCATATTTTTACCAATTGCCTTTGCCCCCTGCCGAACCAAACTAAATAACAAATTCATTCCCAGGGATGTATTAGAAGCATGAAGAATCGGAATTTTGCCGGAGGCTTTGTTTATGGCATCCACTTGTTTTTCGTCATGACCTGTCGTTCCGATAAGAATCGGCGTTTGATTTTTCAGAGCAAATGACAACAGATCCTCAAGACTTTCGGGCTGTGAAAAATCGATAATTATATCCACTTCTTTCGGCAAATCATTCAATGCAGTTTTCGAGTTTACACCGATGATTTCTTTCCAAAATGAATCCTCAGAAGCCAACTCTTGAATGTGCCTCCCCATGATTCCGCTAATTCCCCATATAATCATGTTCAATCGTTTTCCCCTCCTTTACTGTTTTTTTAAACTTTCCATATAAAGCATCACTTCAACGGCGTTGGTTGCTGCCCCTTTCCTTAAATTGTCAGCAACGATCCACATTGAAAGACCCTTGACATTGAAGAGATCTTTTCTCAATCTTCCAATAAAAACTTCATCCCTCTCGTCAGCATCGAACACAGTAGGATATATCAAAGATTCCGGCTCATCCATAAGAACAATGTTACTTTGAGATTGAAGGATTCTTCTTGTTTCTTCAATATCCGGCGCCTTCTCAAATTCAACGTATACTGACTCACTGTGACCGTTAAACACAGGAACTCTAACCGCTGTAGGTTGAACCTGTATCTTTTGATCATCTAAAATTTTCTGTGTTTCAAAGATCATTTTATGCTCTTCTTTCGTATATCCGTCATTCTGGAAAACATCGATATGAGGCACGCAGTTTCCGGCGATTTTAACAGGATAGGTGCTTGGTTTATGCTCCCCATCCTTTAATTGCCCTTCCAATTCTTCAATGCCTGCAGTTCCACTTCCGGAAACCGCTTGATAGGTTGAGACCACAATCCGTTGTATTTTATAAGCCCGGTGAAGAGGATATAAAGCTGAAACCATTTGTATGGTGGAGCAATTGGGGTTTGCTATGATTCCCCGATAGTTTTTTAAAAGGTCTCCATTAATTTCAGGGACAATCAAAGGCACATCCACATTCATCCTCCATTGTGATGAATTGTCGATTACAATATTTCCCGCTTCAGCAGCAATTTTTCCGTATTTCTCTGAAATACCTCCACCTGCTGAGAAAAACAGATAGTCAAAGGATTCTTTCATTGCTTCTTCAGTCAAGGCCTCTATGGTGAGTTCCACTCCCTTAAACTCAACCTTTTTTCCTAATGAACGTTCCGATGCGAAAATATGCAAAGATGAAATTCCAACCTCTCTTTCCTCTAAAATCTGAAGAATTTTCCGTCCTACGTTTCCTGTACCGCCCACAACACCAATTTTTAATGTCAATACAAAAACCTCCTGTTTAATTTTAGTTTCTCTCTTTCTTTATTATAATATAAAAGCGCTCCGGGAAATACCAGGAGCGCACAATCACAAAAATGAATGTATAGGTGTTTCATAACCTATACCTTCTATCAAATAGCCCTCCATGGTTCCCCATGACAGTTGCAGGATTATTCATCCTACACCCAGCACCAATTGTTCAGCAACAATTGACACTTCGGCACCTTCGCCTTTCCTATAGATTCAAGTCGCTGAAACCCATTGTTCTATAGTACTCTTCTCAAGTGCACCTCTATTTACTATGAAGTTTTAACTTTAATGTATAATACTATACCACAAATTTTTTGTTTGTCAAAGCATTTAATAAAGATCCTTTCTTCTGTTTTTACGGACCGGAAGTTCCTGTCGAATTCGTAGCCTTTCCTCCAAATCAATTTCACAATACAAAAACCCTTCTTTCTCGTCCAACTCTTTTAACGTCGTACCCCATGGATCTACTACCATACTATGTCCATACGCATGATATGGTGCCTGTAAATCCCGTGCAGGGGAAACAGCCATTATAAAGGCTTGGTTGTCCAGTGCTCTGGATCTCATCAAAAGTTTCCAGTGTGCCGGCCCTGTAGTAAGATTGAAAGCACCGGGCACAATGATGATTTCTGCTCCCTGTTTATCCATTTCTATAAACAACTCAGGGAAACGAACATCATAGCAAATCGCAACACCGATTTTCCCGAAACTTGTATTGATCACGGTGATGTTGTCCCCCCTGGTCAATACTTCCGACTCACGAAAGGTAATTTGTCCAGGTATATCAATGTCAAACAGATGGACTTTCCGATGCTTTCCTAGGATCTTTCCAAACTGGTCGAATATATATGAGGTGTTGTAGATTTTACTGCGGGACCTTTCAGGTATACTTCCGGCAATGAGAAGAATCTGATTCATCTTAGCAAACATTCTTAATTCTTTTACGGCAGGTCCATCTTCAGGTTCCGAAAAATCAGCAAAATAAGAATTGTGATACGGGGTATTAAACATTTCCGGCAGCACGATAAGATCCGGATGATACTCATTAATTCCCTCTTTCATTCGTTGCAATGCTTTTTGAAGATTTTCCTCTTTGTCCATCCCGACTGTCATTTGAACTCCTAATAATTTTAATTTCTTCATGAATGTCCTCCTTCTTTATAGAAAATTTTTAATCCTTATGATATGATTATAAATGGATTTCGAAAGAAAACTCAAGTAATTAAGGAGGTTTTCCCATGCGTCATGTCATCTTTGTTATTTTTTTTGTCATTTATTCCCTTTTTATCGGACTCATGTTGCCTGTTTTTTATCTTTACGAGAAAAGAGGACTTCTTAATAAGAAAAGAGATCTTTCTTTTCGAATAAACCAGCATTTTTCCAAACTGATTGTTCAGTTCAGCGGATGCGATCTTGAAGTGATCGGCAAAGAGCACATTCCCCAAGATGAAGCGGTCCTTTTTGTTGGAAATCATCAAAGCTATCTGGACATTCCTTTTCTTGTCTACGCTCTTGAACAGCCGGTTGGATTCGTTGCAAAAAAAGAGCTGGCTAAAATTCCAATTATTGGACGTTGGATTTACTATACTGATAGTGTCTTCATTGATCGAAAAGACATTCGCCAGTCATTAAGAGCAATTAATGAAGCTGCTGACACTATAAAAAGCGGACATTCAATGGTAATTTTTCCTGAAGGAACCAGAAGCAAGTCGGATGAGTTAGCGCCCTTTAAACCCGGCAGCTTAAAGCTTGCTCAAAAGGCAAAAGTATCAGTGATTCCTGTAACAACTATCGACTCATACAGGCTCTACGAGGCAAACGGAAGTCGAATCAAACCTGGTAAAGTCCGTATCGTTATTAATCCGCCACTTTCCTCTACGAAGGAAGAGGGAAATAAAACGATGGATAATACAATGGCTGTATATCAAACCATCAAAAGGCAACTCAATGAGTATAAAATAAAAAAACACTAACGGTCCCGTTAGTGTTTTTCTGTCTAATAGCCTTTATCAAGATCAACAATATTTATTAATGGTCGTCCATCTCTGTAACGTTTTAAATTCTCATATATTGTATCATACCTTCTTTGATTCCGCATTTCAGAAATCCACGAGTTATGAGGGGTAATAACTGCATTTTTAAAGTTCCATAGGGGATGCTCTTTAGAAAGCGGCTCCTTTTCAAATACGTCAAGTGCCGCACCATGAATTTCCTCTTTTTTCAATGCATTGATTAATGCGCTTTCATCAATAATGCTCCCTCTGGATACGTTAATTAATAGTGCAGACTCTTTCATTAAATCAAAGGATTTTTCTCCCAGGAGGTGATGAGTGTCTTCTGTATAAGGGATGGTGAGTACAACAACATCACTAAATGCCAAAACCTTATTCAGTTCCTTTATCGGATGACATCGATCAAAATATTCAACCGGTTTCCCCGCTGTATTCACTCCGTGAATCTCCACGCCAAAGCCTTGAAGACGTCTTGCTCCCTCAATTGCGATACTCCCTGTTCCAATAAAGGTGACTTTTTTGTTGTACAATTCAAGCAGCGAAGTATCCATCTTCCATTCTTTTTTCATCTGCTGTTCTCTCAGCTGATGGGATTTCTTGTAAAACTCTAAAATTTTCAATACGATAAATTCTCCCATGGGGATACTATACCCCCCTTTATTGTTTGTAAGGGTAATCCCCTTTGCCTTCAGGAGTTCTCTCGGAACCTGATCAATGCCGATGCTGGATAATTGAATCCATTTCAGGTTGATCATTTTAGACAACTCAAGCGAGGAAAAAGGATCATAGCATACAAGCACCTCAACATTTTTCAAATCCTCAGTGTATTCCAATTCCTTTTCTTTTTTTATTATTGTGTCGTATCCTAAATTTTGTATTTCTTCCATTTCACGTTTTCCATAATCATAGGTAAACAGTGCTCTCATCAAATCAACTCCCTTAATCTATTCTTTCTACAATATACCCAACATCTTAACCAATTATCAATAGTCATGAAATACATCCTATAGTATACTATTGCAAGAAGGTTAAAATTAGGAGGAACAAATATGCTCTATAGAGTGAAACAATTCTTTCATGCTCTATTTCCCAAAATATCAGAGGATGATCTGCTCTGGGTGAATCGTATTCTTGGCCCAAATGAAGTGGAGCTGTTTAAGAAGCTGCCAGTTCACGAACAACAGCATTCGATCGCAGTGGGAAAGGATTGTATGCGGGCAAATGGCTCTGAAGAATTACTTAAAGCGGCTCTTTTACACGATATCGGAAAAATCGAAAGCAACTTGACTATACTTAATAAGTCACTTGTGGTTCTGTTGTCTCCATTCGAAAAGCATAAAAAACACATGGCCCGCTTTATACGGGATGCTTTTTATTACAAGGAATATCATCCTTTAATCGGTGCCAATCTTTTAAAAAATATCTACATCGAAATAAACCAAGGGGAATCTTTCTCTTTGACACAAAGTCAAGAACGTGTAATCGAATTAATTGAAGCCCATCATCACGGTAACGATTCCCGGGACAATGAGCTCCAGCTCCTTAAAAAATCTGATGCAAATAATTAATTTACAGGTCTTCAAAGTCTTTTTTATACAACTCCCTGAGTATTACGCCGGGGTTGCGATCTGCAATTTTGCCTACAGCCCATTCATTCTGTAACAGGATTGCAGGACTTCCAATATGATCCTCCACTAGCATACTATCCATTGTCGTGCTGAAACGGTCCGGATCATAATTCTCCATTTCTATCCAACGGATGTAACGATGTGACAGCCCTTCCATAGTAACATTAACGCCGTACTCATGCTCTAGACGATACTCTAAAACTTGGAACTGCAATACTCCAACAACTCCAACAATGTATTCTTCTATTCCAATATTGGGCCTCTTAAACACTTGAATTGCCCCCTCTTCAGCAAGCTGGTTGATCCCTTTTAAAAACTGCTTTCTTTTCATTGAATTTTTGGGAAGAATTTTCATAAAATGTTCCGGAGGAAACATCGGAATTCTTTCGAATTTCAATGTTGCATCTTCCTCTGACAATGTATCGCTGATCCGGAACACACCGGGATCATGAAGGCCGATGATGTCTCCGGGATATGCCTCCTCTACCACTTCCCGGTCCTGAGCCAGAAACTGTTGAGGTTGAGAAAGTCTTATCTTCTTTCCGGTTCTTGAGTTATAAACCGACATTCCCTTTTCGAATTTTCCTGAACAAATCCTCAAAAATGCCAAACGATCGCGATGAGCAGGATTCATATTCGCTTGAATTTTAAAAATGAACCCGGAGAAATTCGGATTCTCCGGTTCAATGACTCCTTGATTGCTCAACCGAGGTTCAGGACGATAAGTAAGATTTAAAAAAGACTCAAGGAATGGTTCAACGCCAAAATTGGTCATTGCGCTTCCAAAAAACATCGGAGTTAAATCTCCGTTTTGCACTGCATCCTTATCAAAATCATCTCCAGCCATATCCAGCAATTCAATTTCGTCTTTTAACTGATTATGATAGGCTTCTCCGAGGAGATCAGTCAGCTTTTGATCTTCGATATCAACATTGACGATCTGTGCTTTATTTTGTCCATGGTCACCATCTTCGTACAGTTCAATCCGGCCTTTTGTTCGATTATAAACCCCTTTAAAGTTTCCGTCCGTACCGATGGGCCAATTCATCGGATAAGACCGTATCCCGAGTACTTTCTCAATTTCTTCCATCAGAGAAAAAGGATCTTTCCCTGCACGGTCAAGCTTGTTTACAAAGGTAAAAATCGGAATTCTCCGCTCTTTACAGACTTTGAAAAGCTTTTTTGTCTGAGGTTCCACTCCTTTGGCACAATCAATCACCATCACTGCACTATCGGCTGCAGTAAGTGTTCTATAAGTATCCTCACTGAAGTCCTGATGGCCTGGTGTGTCCAAAATATTGATACAGCAGTCCTTATAATTAAATTGCATCACTGAGGAAGTAACTGAAATACCCCGTTGCTTCTCGATTTCCATCCAGTCGGAAACCGCATGCTTTTGAGCCTTTCTGGACTTGACTGAACCTGCCATCCGTATCGCTCCTCCATACAAAAGAAACTTCTCTGTAAGAGTGGTTTTTCCTGCATCGGGATGAGAAATGATGGCAAAGGTCCGTCGTTTATTAACTTCTTCTATAAATTTTTTATTCATTTTTACAACTCCATTAACGTGCTAAGATTTCGATGCTTGCTTTGAATATTTCATCTCCGGTCAGTCCATACTTTTCCATAAGTTCTTTAGGTTTTCCGGATTCTCCAAAAGTGTCTTTTACTCCGATTCTTTTCATAGGGACCGGGGCTTTTTCCGAAAGAACCTCTGCAACGGCAGAGCCCAGTCCCCCAATGATGTTATGTTCTTCTGCCGTGATCACTGCGCCTGTCTCTTTTGCGGCTTTTACGATTAACTCATCATCAAGTGGTTTGATGGTATGGATATTAATCACTCTGGCTTCTATTCCTTTTTCTTTCAAACGTTCTGCGGCAATTAGTGCTTCTGAAACCATTATTCCTGTCGCAATAATTGTAATATCTTTTCCTTCTCTTAAGGTAACGCCTTTACCGATTTCGAATTGATAGTCGGGGCCATCGTTAATCGTCGGTACTCCTGAACGTCCAAGGCGAAGGTATATGGGACCATAATATTCAGCTGCAGCTTTCACAGCCTCAATTGCTTCAGGACCGTCAGAAGGGACAATGACAGTCATATTGGGAATTACACGCATGCATGCAATGTCTTCCAAGGCTTGGTGAGATGCTCCGTCTTCCCCCACTGTTATGCCTGCATGTGTCGCGCAGATTTTCACGTTTAGGTTTGGGTATCCGATGGAATTACGGATAATTTCAAAAGCTCTTCCTGTGGCAAACATAGCGAATGTACTGGCAAAAGGAATTTTTCCAGTTGTCGATAAGCCTGCTGCCAACCCCATAAGGTTCTGTTCTGCAATTCCAACATTGAAGAAGCGATCAGGATAAGTTTTTCCGAACTCCGCTGTTTTGGTGGATTTAGAAAGGTCAGCGTCCAAAACAACCACTTGCTCATTTTTTTCTCCCAGTTCCAGAAGAGCCTTCCCGTATCCGTCTCTGGTTGCCATCATTTTACTCATTCGTTGTCCCTCCAATCTCTCTGATTGCCTGGTCTCTCTCATCCTTGCTTGGGGCTTTTCCATGCCATCCGGCTTCGTCCTCCATAAAAGATACTCCTTTGCCCTTAACGGTCTTTGCTACAATCATTGTAGGTCCTGCCTTATAGGCTTTTGCTTTAAGAATTGCTTCTGATAGTTCATCAAAAGAATGTCCGTCAACGCTTAGCACATTCCAGCCGAAGGCACGAAATTTATCCGTTACCGGATCAACTGTCATAACTTCATCATTCGATCCGTCGATTTGTAATCCGTTATAGTCCAAAAAAGCTGTAAGGTTCCATAATTTATAATGATTTGCAGCCATCGCTGCCTCCCACACAATACCTTCTTGGAGCTCACCATCACCAAGAAGTGTATAGACTCGGCTCTCCGGTGATTCAGAGGCAAGACCAAGGGCCATTCCCACAGCCGCTGAAAAACCCTGGCCAAGAGAACCGGTTGACATATCAACACCGGGTACATTTTTCATTTCAGGGTGTCCTTGGAGGAAGTGCCCGATTTTTCTCAAATTAGCTAACTCCTCTTTAGGAAAAAAACCTTTTTCAGCCAATGCTCCATAAAGGACCGGTGCTGCATGACCCTTCGATAAAACAAATCGATCTCTTTCCTTCCAGACAGGATTTTTCTCGTCAATCTGCATTTCCTGAAAATAGAGGACTGTCATAATTTCAACAGCAGACAATGATCCTCCCGGATGGCCTGACCCCGCATTATAAAGCATTTCGATAATGTCTTTACGTAATGTTTTTGCTTTCCCAACAAGTACTGATTCCGTCATAAATCGTAAGCCTCCTGTTTGATTAGTTTTTATCTTCCTTAAAGCCTTCTCCAAGAACTTCATGGGTTGTTGTCACCATCATAAAAGCCCTTGGGTCAACTTCATGAACAATTTTTTTCAGTTTTAACACCTGAGACCGGTTTACTACACAAAGAAGCACATCCCTGTTTGTTCCCGTATACACCCCTTTACCTGCTAATGCAGTTACTCCCCTGTTCATCTCAATTGTGATTCGCTTGCTGATTATTTCAGGATTATTGGATATAATATAAAATGCCTTTGCATAACTGAGACCTTCTACGATAAAATCAATTAGTTTTACTAAAATGTATAACGCAATAATCGAGTAAAGAGAAGTTTCCACTCTACGTTCAACAATTCCAGCCGCGACCACAACCATTAGATCCAGGCCCATCATCAGTTTTGAAGTGCTGAGTCCGGGAAAGTATTTATTTAATATTGCTCCGCCTAAATCTGTTCCTCCGGTTGTACCTCCATAACGAAAGACAATTCCTAATCCAATTCCGGAGATTACTCCCCCGTAAATTGCTGCCAGGAGCAGATCATCAGTAACAGAAATGTTTTCACCAAAAAAAATATAGAAAAAGCGTATAAACGCTGACAGCATAATTGTTGAAAAAGCTGTTTTAGCGCCAAATGCTTTTCCTAACAGCAGA
This sequence comes from Clostridiaceae bacterium, assembly GCA_003554105.1. Classification (GTDB taxonomy): domain Bacteria; phylum Bacillota; class Clostridia; order Peptostreptococcales; family T1SED10-28; genus T1SED10-28. The sequence continues at coordinate 79,442 of PWFQ01000060.1, forward strand.
ATCCCGATGATAAACAACGGGATATTTACCGCCAAGTTCGTAAAGTCAATGGGTATTCCCAGCATCCTTTGCAAAAGAATTGCAAATCCTGTAACTCCGCCGGGAGCAATTGTGTTCGGTTCCAGAAAAAAGACCAAAGAAAAAGCCAGTAGTCCGGTCCCAACTGCCAGCCCAAAGTATTCGATTACAATCCTCGCTTTTTTGTTTTGAATCATCATCATTTTATCACTCCTAGTACTCTTGAAAATTATCTAAAATATCTTTAAATAAATTAAAATTTTTCACAGCTTTTTTTTGCAGACTCAACCTTTTCTTTTCCATTTTATCCAATTGCTCGCTTTTGTGTTGAAATAGTCCTTCAATGGTTGTGAGCAGATGAATCACGTCGAGTTTTTTCCCGTCCAGTAAAGATCCATCGATGGATTTCATAAACGATGCGACTTTATCATTCCCTTTAATGCCCATATTGGGAACACCACAAATCGTCGCAAAAATCAGAGCATGTAAGCGCATACCGATGAGAAGATCCAAACCATTGATTTCTCTCAAAATCTTCATCCACCGATATTCACTATCGATAAACTTCGGTACACGGTCCATACGTGTAATAATTTCTTGAATAATTTTTTGATCTTTTTCTATTTCCATTGGTATAAATACCACTTCATAACCTTCCCCTATAAGATGGTCCGAGGCCCTTGCCAGAGTTTCGATGTAGTCCGTACTTTCTCCCCAGGCTTGAGGGACAATACCAATTCTTTTTCCATTATTACTGTGTTTATCTTTAATGCCATTATGATCCTCACTCAAAAAATACTCTTCAAATATGGGACAATCGATAACAAAGGCTACATCACTTGTGATTGTAATTTCTTTGTTAACTCCGATTTTTTGCATTCTCTCTTTTGAATTTTGATCCCTTACAGTCAATAAATCCATTTGATTTAAAACATCCTGAGCAATTCGACGATCAAATGAGTTCAGTAACGAACCGAACCCGTTGCCGTAAAGAATTGTCTTTTTTTTAAACTTTTGGGCAAGAAAAAAAATGAACATATCAAAGCGGGAACTTTTACCCTGATCTTCTTCTTGAAATAGTGAGCCACCAAGTCGTATAACAACATCTGCAGATTTCAGCGCATGGTAGATCGCTTTGTACTGATTTCTACCAATCGCATTGATATGATGATTATTTTCCGTTTTTCTTTTGCTATGGGAGAGAACTGTGATAACCGTGTGCGGATCGGATTGGTTTAAATACTCCATAAAAGCTCTTAAGCCCATTTCGTTCCCCACATTGTCCCTGCCATAGTGACCAAAAACAAGGATTTTTTTCATCGATAACATCCTTCCGACTCTTCATTCCATAAATTAAGACCTCATTCTACAATATCATCTAAGTCATGAGAATGAAAGGTCTTATTCCGTCGCTCTATGTAGTTGATAAGATCTGAGCTTTTTAGAAGCAAGTACGTATGTACTGGTTAAAAATTCAATACCCTGATATAATTCCCAAGCTGATGGAAAGGGCCACGTTGACATCCATCATTGTTTTCTCATCAAGTGATCCGATTTTTTCTTCCAATCGACGTTTATCGATTGTTCGAATTTGCTCCAATAGAATTACGGAGTTTTTAGGAATATTGTAATGACTGGTTTCTATTTCCACATGGGTGGGAAGCTTTCCTTTATTGATTTTCGAAGTAATGGCCGCTACAATCACTGTAGGACTGTACCGGTTGCCGGTATTATTCTGTACAACCAAAACCGGTCTTACGCCGCCTTGCTCAGAACCGATAACCGGACTGAGGTTTGCGTAAAACATATCTCCTCTTTTTATCGCCAATTTTAATCCTCCTCTGCAATAGAGCCTTCATAATCTTCCAAGGAAGATAAATCCAGGCACATGCCTAATTCTGCAAGGGCAGTATTGATTGTTGCCATTTCCTGATAACCGATTTTCATATCCAAATCAGCTTGATAAACATCATGCGATTCACACAAATGACAATCTTCCATAGGATAGGCTTTCTCTGCTAAATCCTTAGGCAGGTTCACGGACAATTTTCGGATATCTTTCATACTGCACCTCCTGATTAAGAATAGTTTGCCCTTTATTATAGACGATAATACCTTACCGTGTCAATAAATGATCGATTACATGAAGGATTCGTCCGTTTTTTCTGTACACACGGGGAACTCTTCTTCCCACCATGCATACAATCTCATAATTAATTGTTCCTAACTGTCGTGCAAAATCATCTGCCGTATTCGGGTGGGAGTCATCGCTGCTCATGATTACAACCTTGTCTCCCTGTACCGGATTGGTGCCGGTTAAGTCAGCCATAAATTGATCCATGCAAATTCTGCCAATTACAGGGTAAGGATTCCCTTGGTAAACAATTTGAGCTTTCCCTGTTAACATTCTGGTAAACCCATCAGCATATCCTGCCGGGATCGTTCCAACGATAGTATCTTTACTAGTGTGGTATGCGTGACCGTAACTTACCCCGCGTCCCGGTTCTAATTCTTTAACATGCGCTAGTCTCCCATGAACTTCCATCACCTTTTTAAGCTTTATATTGTTTCGATTAACGTCCTCCGATGGATACAAACCGTAGAGCATAATTCCCGGCCGTACCATATCGAGGTTCATTTCAGGCAGATCGATTATTGCAGCACTGTTTGATACATGCTTAACCGGTATTTCATGGGAATGATCTCTTTCAAGCCAATTAATCATTTTTTGAAATTGATTCCATTGTGAATAGGTATAGGCTTTGTCTTTATCGTCAGCCATGGCAAAATGGGTGAAAATCCCCTCAATTTCAAGATTCGGCAATTTAAAAAGCTCAAGAATTTCATCAACTGTCTCTTCATTAACCTGAAAACCTAAACGGGACATCCCTGTATCGATTTTTAAATGCACTTTCATCACTTGATTTCTTCTTTTTGCAAACTCATTAAATGCTCTTCCCTGTTTTAAACTGTCAATCGTTTGAATGATCTCATGATCAAGAACAGCATCACCAAATTCCTCCGGGGTATACCCCATGACATGAACGGGAATTTCTATTCCACCACGCCGAAGCTCTATGGCTTCGGTTAGAGTTGCAACTGCAAACCGTCTAGCTCCTGCTTCCCGTAAAACACCGCTTATTTCTAATGCACCATGTCCATAGCCGTTTGCTTTAATCACCGCACAAGGGATCGTGCCTCCTGAAATGTTTTTAACAACTTCCTCCATATTATGGGCCAGGTGGTCTAGATTAATCTCCGCCCAGACCGGCCTTTTAACAGTATTTACCATGAAACTTCCCTCCTCGTTATTCCATCACAACATAGGCGATGGCAGTAGTTCTGTTATGAGAGATGCTAAGATGGATATGATTGACACCTGAAGTCTTTGCGATGGATTTCGCCTCACCGTGAAGAATAATTGAAGGCTTATTTACAGCATCTTTCGTAACTTCGATATCTTTAAAAGAAAAATTGCGGAAACCGGTGCCTAAGGCTTTGCTCGTTGCTTCTTTTGCTGCAAAATAACCGGCCATTGTTGCAAATTTAAAACCGGTGGAACGCAAGTATTCCCTCTCCTGTTCTGTGAAAATCCTCGGGAAAAATTTGTTTGAAGAGTTAAATGCTCTTTCAATCCGATCGATTTCAATAATATCGGTTCCCATTCCCTTAATCATTTCATTTCCTCCGCCTCTAAACGATTTAAATGCTGAATACCACGAGCATACCCAGTATAACGGTTAATAAAAAAGCATAAATCAGTACATCACCAAAGATGATCCTTTTTTCATATCGCTGCACACAAAAATCCGGGAATTTCTCGCAAGCAGTTGTAACCGGTTTATAAATATACCGTTCAGCATTAATCCATTTCGGCAACGGAAGACTGAAAAGATGAAACTTCACACCAACTGCAAACATTCCTAGTCCAAGAGTATAAATTCCGATCATGCTGACAATTTCTTCAGCAACGAAAAATTCCAGACCAACCAGATAAGATTCTATAAACTCAGGACTAAATGTGAAACTTTGAACAGCCGGCACAAGATACCCCTGGAAAAAGAAACTGGGATTGATACCGATTGCAATTACAAAGAACGCTAGAATTCCCATTGCCGCATTCATTCGTTTGTGATCGCCTTCAATATCCTTAAACTCTTCTTTGCTTTTTCCGAGGAAAATATACCCGAAAAACTTTAAAAATGAGCATACCGTTCCTGCACTAACAATATTGAAAAGCATTTCCGCATATCGAAAAGAATAGTGTCCATACTCGTATGCTTCAATAATCGCATGGTGAAGCACCGACTTACTGGCAAAACCGTTAAAACCGGGCATTCCAGTAATCCCAAATACTGCAATAAGACAAAGAGCTGCTGTAATGGGCATCTTTTTCCACAATCCGCCCAAATGATACATGTTCCAGTCCTTAGTTCGCATATAAACAAGGCCTGCGACCATGAACAAAACAATTTTAAAGAAAGCGTGATTAATCATGTGGAAAATTGCCCCTGTAAAGCCCATGGCTCCTTGATAGCCTAAATAGCCGGCTACTCCAATACCCATTATAATATAGCCCATTTGGCTCACACTATGGTAGGCAAGCATTTTTTTCATATTTCCTTGTTGAAGTGCCATAAACACTCCTACCACCATAGTCAAAATTCCAACCCAGATTATGACAAAACCGATGTTTTGTGATACTCCCCATAATAAATCAAGAGAAGCCCTCCCGGGTTGGTCCGATAAAGAAAATACAACAGAAACTACGCGGATAATTCCGTATGCCCCGATTTTAATCAAGATTCCCGACGATAATGCCACGATGGAGATCGGACCGCCCTCGTAGATCTTTGGCATCCAGAAATGGAAGGGAACCATCCCGGCTTTTATACCGAATCCGACAATAAAAAATGCGGCAATAACATACTTAATCATTCCCATTTCACTGAATTGCACAGCCATGGGAGCCCATTCAAAGGTACCAGTGTATGCAGATAGCATTATAATTCCGCTGAGGATTGACAAACCTCCAAGAATTCCCATATAAATATAGACTTTCCCCGCTTCAAGCTGGTCATCCCCTCTATGATAAACCATTAAAGCGTAGGATATAAAGGTCATCGCTTCAAAGAAAAGGAAAAAACTTAATAAATCACCGGCCATCAAAGCACCGACAATTGCAAAGTATGTGAGGGTATAAAAAACATAGTTAATATCCTCTAAAGAGTAAATCCCAATAGCAAGCCAAACTATTCCTGTTAAAATGATAAACGAGTAATTAAGCATATCGATACGAAAAAAAGCCCCAATTCCGAAAATATTGTCCAACTCATAAACAATGGGCCCTCTTTGCAGTTCCTGAAAAATCACTAGCATAAACAGTGTTGTCAACACAACGAAAATTTTAACTGCGTTTCGACGAACTTTTCGATCTTTGTCTCCAATAGAAGGTATAATAAGGAGTTCGAAAACGATGAACAGAACCACCGATAAAGGACCCCATATCTGAATAATTCCCCTAGTGATATTCACCTAAACCATCCTTTCTTATGTAGAAATAGCTCTTCATCGATTCTGATCAAGAGTTCTATCCTCTTATAAAAATCTTGTGAGAATTAACAAAGCGCTGGCAAGAACAATCGTATAGATTATAACGTCTTCCTTTATCAGGGAAAGCTCAAATCGAGATGTAATCTTCAGCGAAGATTTATAGACAAAAGAATAAATCGGTTTATACAGACTTGTTTCCGTATCCATCCATTTTGGCATATTAAGGTGAAAGAGATGATACTTGCTACCAATGATAAAGATTCCGGCTCCCATTAAATAGATCCAAAACATAATATAGATATCATCAAAATTAAAGAAATTCATACCGACAAGATAATTACTGATAAAATACGAATCATATGCAAATCCCTGTGCTGAGGGGATCAGAAAATTATCTAAAAAGTAGTTTGGAGCTTGACCAATCGCAACAATTAATACTGCCAATCCACCCATGGCCATATCCATCATTCCATTATCACCTTTGATATTCTCATATTTTTCCGGTAGTTTGCCAAGGAAAACATACCCGAACAATTTAATAAACGAACATACTGTTCCTGCACTTACAATTGTAAAGATCATTTCAGCATATCGAAATGAATAATGTCCGTATTCGTAAGCCTCCACAATCGCATGATGAAGCATAGACTTGCTGGCAAAGCCATTAAAACCGGGCATACCGGTAATTCCCAAAGCAGCTACGATAAAAACAAATGTGGTAAAAGGAAGCTTTTGCCAAAGACCTCCCAGTTTATACATGTCCTGCTCTCGGGTCCTCATATAAACCAGCCCAACTGCCATAAAAAGCAATCCTTTAAATAGAGCGTGGTTGACAATATGAAAAACACTTCCTGCAAAACCCATTGCTCCATAATCACCCAAATATGCTGCTACTCCAATCCCCATTACAATATATCCCATCTGTGAAATACTATGGTAAGCAAGCATTTTTTTCATATGGGATTGCTGCAATGCCATAAAAACACCTACTGCCATCGTTGCAATACCTACCCAGATAATCACTGCGCCGAGATTCGCCGATACTTCCCACAAAGTTGGGTCCGGATCCACAACATTTGTCAAGTCGGGAGTAAAAAAGCTAGTTACAATCCTTAATAGTCCAAAAGCGCCCATTTTGATTAAAATCCCTGACAAAAGTGCACTGGCAGGTGTTGGTGCTACCGGATGTGCTTTCGGCAGCCATATATGGAGCGGCAGCATTCCGGCTTTAATTCCAAAACCGATTACAAAGAGCATGGTGATTAAATATTTAGTATTACCGATTTCATTGAGTTCAGCTGCAAGTGGTATAAACTCTAATGTTCCGGTATAAACATACAGTAAAACAATGCCGAGAAGAATGCTTAAACCACCGGCGACCCCCATATAGATATAGTTGTTTCCAGCAAGCATCGATTCCTTTGATTGGTTATGGGCAACCAGCATATAGGATGCAAAGGTCATTGCCTCAAAGAATAAGAATAAAGTAAGAATATCCCCTGCAAAAATAGTTCCTAAAATTCCACTAAAGGTAATTGCCATCCATAAAGAAAATCGACTTCTGTGTCTTTCAATTTTCATGTAGTCTCTGGTGTATATTGTAACCATAAGCCAAAGAACACCGGAGGTTACTGCGAAAATAAATCCGAGCATATCCACTTTGAAATTCAGACCCAGTCCGAAAACACCTGGAATATGATAAAAAATCTTGTCTGCTGCGATTTGCGGATACATTGCTAAAATAACTATAAAGGTTACAAATGTTGTGTTAACAACCATTGAATCTCTTAAAACTTCCAGTTTTCTCGCTCCGATGTAGGCTTCCAGCGGGCCTCCGATTAAGGGTATGAAAATTGCAACTATCGGAAGGTAAGGGATGTTGTTTAGTAGATTAATAAAAGAGTCCGCAATAACAAACTTGAATCCTAAAAATTCGAGTCCCAGGGAGGTGCTTCCTGTACTGTACGCAGTAAGATAGACAAAAACTCCAACCAGAAATGCAGTTAGAATAAACACCAAGATACAATTTACACAAAAAGAATCAAGATGTTCACCGATCTTTTGAAATATACTTTTATTTCTTTGTTCATGTAGGTCTTTCATGTCTTTCTCCCTTCAGTTAAATAAAGGTCAATACTGCTTTTTCAATGATATTTAAAATAATTTGAGGGAAAAACCCAATCAGGACCACTAAGCCAGCAATAATTGCCATCGGTCCAATCATACTCTTCGGGATACCATCTCTCGTCATTTCTTCGCTTCCATCTTCCCTCGGCTTCAAAAATGCTGAGATAATAATGGGCAGATAATATACCGCATTTAAGAAACTGCTGATCAGGATAACAACCAAGTATAATGGTTGTTCAGCTTCGAGAACCGCTAATGCCAAATACCACTTGCTCATAAATCCACTCATGCCCGGTATGCCGATCATCCCCAAAGCAGCAATAGAAAATACTAACATCGTTATCGGCATCTCGTATCCTATTCCTGCAAGATCATCCACATTTCGTTTTTCTGTTTTGTAGATAATTGCGCCGGCACTAAGAAATAATGCAGTTTTCATCAAACCGTGAGAAATCACGTGGAACAATCCTGCTGTCAAACCGGCTGCAGTCCCCATACCAATTCCGAGGAAAATGTAGCCTAATTGCGCAACACTGGAGTACGCTAATAAGCGCTTTATATCTTTTTGACCAATTGCAAAAACTGAACCTGCCACCATACCGACAGCAGCAAAATATGCAATAAAATTGTTTATTCCCAAGTTATCCAAGGTAATGTCTGCTCCAACCACCCTGAATACAATTTTTAATGAAACGAAAATATATACTTTCACAACCAAACCCGAAAGCAAAGCACTTGACGGTGTAGGCGCATTAGAATGCGCATCGGGCAGCCATGTGTGGAGGGGGAATACCGCGGCCTTGATCCCAAGTCCCGTTGCAATAAAGCCCAGAGCTAAAAGAATATTTGTCGGATATAATTCCCACGCTTCGCCGATCACATTTCCGATTTCATTAATGTTTAGATATCCCGTTGCCATGTAAAGAAGGGCGATTCCCAAGAGAAAAGAGATTGACGCAAGAGTATTCAGCATAAGATATTTAAACGCCGCCATATAATTTGCCTTTTTCCGTTTAATTGAAATTATCGCGCAGGAAGTCATCGCTAGAATTTCCATAAATACATATGTATTAAACAAGTCATTTGTAAAAGTAATCCCTACCATTCCCAAGAGCAAAAGAAATACTAAGCTGTAATACACAGGGATTTGCAATGGAAAAATTTCATGTTCTATGTCTCTTATTGAGTAGATAATAATTAAAAACGCCAAAAGAATAATAAAGAATGCCATAAATGTTGAAAACTCATCGATGTTAAATTGAATTCCGATTTTCGGATCCCAGTTCCCAATATTGTAAAGATAGGCACCATTCTGAAAGACATCAAAGAGCAGATACCCACTCATTAAAACCGCAAGGCTCATTATGCCAATGATCATCCTTTTCCCAATCCAGTTGAATTTCTTCATGATGAGAGGAGTGATGATTGCACCGATTAATAGAGTAATTAAGAGTATAAGAGGTAATTGTGTGCTATCCATTCGCCTGTTCACTCCTTGCTTCCATTATTTCATCGAGCTCTATTGTGCCATATGCTTCATATATTTTAATAATCAGGCTTAGAGCATATGCAGTGATACTCACAGCCACAACGATCCCTGTGAGAATCATAGCCGTTGGCAACGGGTTAACGTATGCACCCACAATCGGCTCTTTTACTGTTCCAAGGATCGGTGCTTTACCTCCGGAGACGTAGCCTACTGAAACCATAAATAAAAACACCGAAGTCTCCATAATATTTAATCCGATCACCTTTTTAAGAAGGTTCGGATGGGTGAGAACCGTATAAAGACCAATAACAAAAAGAGTAGCGGCCCCAACATAGTTGATTCGATCCAAAATCATTGTTAATAGCTCCATTAGTAATCCTCCTTTATAAATACATGGAAAAGACTAATCAGAGTTACCGCTACCTTCATTGCAATCCCTATGTTCACTAGATTCAATAAGTCCACCTTCACAACCTGTCCCATCTCTAGTGCATATGCTCCCGCTTCACGTAGCTTAAGCACATCATAACCCATAAAGATGGTTACAAATCCCATGAATAAGAAGCAAAGAAGAACTTCTCTTTGCCATTTAAAGATCCGGTTTGGAACTTTCTTTTCTGCTTTTTCAAGTCCAAATGCAATCGTATATAATACAAGAGCAGAACCCATAATCGCTCCTCCGGCGAAACTGCCTCCAGGGGAAACACTGGCATTCAAAATTATATATACGCCATAAAGGTAAATAAATGGTGTGACAATTCGTATGATCGTTTTAACGATTAAATCATCCATAATAAAACCCCTTTACCCTTCATTTGTTTCATTTTTAGGCTTGTTCCCTCGCAAAACCGAGATAACAGCAACAATTGATGTAAAAAGAACACCAGCTTCCAAAAACGTATCAACGCCCCGGTAATACTTTAAAACCGCTGTTACCGTGTTTGGTGACATCGTATCGTCAATCGCATTGTTTATATAATATTGGGCAACTTCATTCTGACTGGGATTATCAGGGTTCCCAATTGCAGGAAGCTCAAGAACACCGACAATCATTATTGCAAGCAGCCCACCTAAAATAAGAATGGATGAAAGTTTTTTCACTTTTCCAACCTCCTAATCCGACTTACTGTGGCAACCAAAAGGATTGTTGTAACCCCTGCTCCGATAGCAGCTTCTGTCAATGCAATATCCGGAGCCATAAGAATCAACCATAGAATCGCCATTACAAGACTGTAAGAAGCGAATATAATAATTGCACTAAGTAAATCCTTTGTACGTTCCACTGCTACAGCACAAACAATAAGAAATATGATTAGAATAATGTTTAGTATTTCCATAATACCCGCTCCTTATTCCAATGATTTTAGATCTGAGTTTTGTTTTTCACTGTTGTACTTGGATTTTGCAATAATATGGGCAGCTGTCGGGTTTGTGATCCAAATAAAAACGATCACAAGAATGCTTTTCACACTGATAATGCTGATGCCGTTATATAATGCGATGGCCAATAGAGCAAGTCCGGCACCCAAGGTATCGCATTTAGTGCTTGCATGCATTCTGGTATAGGTATCGGGCATCCTTATAAGCCCAAGTGTTCCAACGGCAAAGAAAAAGCCGCTGCTGACTAACAAAAGTACGATAAGAATCTGCATAATCATAATTTTCTCCCCTTAATAAAGCTTCCCTTTTTCTAAATATTTAGATACTGCAATTGTCATAACAAACCCGATCATAGCATAGACCAAAGCAACATCAATAAAACTCTCCTGACCGGTAAGAATTGATAAAAAAGCTATCAAGACTGCCACCTTCGTTGAAATTACATCAATGGCCACGACTCGATCAGCAGCTGTCGGCCCAGCATACGCCCTATATAAACAGATGAATGTGAGAACAGCTAAGAAAATGGTTGTTGCAAGGAAAACAGTATCCATCTATTTCACCTCCAGATGATCAACTGATTTTTCAATAATGCTGTCTTTAAGTCCTTCAGCAGCCTCGTTTGTCAGTGCGTGCACAAGAAAGCCCTCTTCATCTACATCCACCGTAAGCGTTCCGGGTGTAAGTGTAACCGAATTCGCATAAATCACTTTGTGAAGATCCTTTTTAAAAGTTTTTTTGACTTTCACAAAGGATGGTGAAATAGGCAAAGAAGGACTTAAAACAATTTTTGCTACCTGAATATTGGACTTTAGAATTTCGATAAGCATAATCAGAACAAATTTGAAAAAAAACATTAGTTTCCTTGGTTGAAATAGTGAAGTATCTTCCGTGCCATAAAGCATTGACCGGGAATATAACATAATAAGCACAGCTGCTCCGGATCCCACAAAAAGTATTTCGATAGAAATCCCTTGAGATAAAATAAGCCAAAAACCCAAAAGCAGCACAAAATAAAAGCCATGACTTACTGACAAACTTTTCATTCTTACACCTCCCGGACTGTTATTATTTTAACAACGCGTCCCTTTAAAAGTATTTTGAGTGCTTCCGCATCATTACAATCTCTATTGTACTCCTATTAATTTTAGATTTCAACACCAAATCCGGCAATTTCGATGATTCCCGACAAATCTTCATTTTTCTGATATTCAAATCCTTTGAATTTCAACATCGTTATTATTCCTTTTTAATAATCTTTATAAATTTCAAATATTAAGAATTCAACAAAAAAGCTCTATATTCAATGAAGAATATAGAGCTGGCTCTACGATTGTGTTGATTCAACTTTATTGCATGCGACTTGCGGTCCGTTGCGAGGCCTTTTCTTTTCTTTGCACGAAAGTCATCTCATAGGCCTTTTTCATTCCGATCCAGGTCAAGCAGGCAATTGCACCGATGACTCCCAATTTTCCCCCGACACCGAGGTAAACCGGCTGAGCTAGGATGAATACAACTCCCGTGATTAATCCAACAACTCCCATTTCCACCAGGCTAGGAACATTTTTTCCCGCTACCATGCCCGCATAGGAAGCTGTTGTCGCGACAACAGCCAATAGTGATCCGTTTTCAAAGAAGTGCGGCAGAAAAAGACCCGAAAGCAATACCACAACAGCAGATCCAAATACTGCACCTTTTTCCAGTTTAATACTGATAACATATGTTAACAATCCTGCCAAAATTGCAGTGATGACGATTTGAATGTTTTCCATTGAACTTTTCCCCTCCTATACAAACAGATTAAGTATGAACCTAGAAACCTGAACAGAGAATGCGGCAGTAGTTCCACCTTTTCCCCCAATTCCTGCAAAAACCTCCGCCGTATACATAAGAGTGATTCCCACAACCACGCCCGCAAGGCCCGCGGCTCCGATACTTGGCAGAACTGCACTTGAGGACATACCGACAAAAGAAGCTGCATAGGCGGCTCCGGCCAGTGGTCCCGGCAGGAAAATTGCCGCCAGCACACCCACAACACCATTGGAAATTATAGCGGAATAACCCATTTCATGTTGTATATACCATGTAATCACAGTAGCCACTACTGCAGCAGCAAATACCTTCAACTTGTTTTTATCAATTTTATCGAACATACTCTACCACCTTTCTATTTTTTCAATTCTTCGAAATGTTCCTTTAATCCTAATGCATAAAAAGCCGCAATTAAGGCGAATAATAAACCGTGGATTGCATAATCTGTCTCGATCACTGAAAGAATAATTAACGCAACGCCGGTGGCTACGAAAAGTCCAAATCCGATCATTTTTCTTGTCATCATTAACCCTCCTCTTATGTTTGTTAATTATTTATTATATAATTTCATAGTCTATTCTAACCCTTTGTCAAATGATTGTCAATTCTTATGCGTAAAATGGAATAAAAGAAGGCTCTATTCCAATTGTTGGGAATAGAGCCTTATGACCATCAATGTATATTAGCTTGAATAGGACCGGATAATATCTCTGCGACTAATTATTCCAACCAAAATTTTGTTTTTAACAACAGGAACACGATTAATGTTTTCTTTTGTCATTACGGTCGCAACATCCTCCACGGTCGCGTCTTCTTCTACAGTGATGACATCCTTCGTCATCACATCCTCTACTCGGTAGCCTACCATCTTTTTTAACTGCTGCTCAATTGTTTTTGTACTCTCTAAAAACACATATCCGTCCAAAATACTAAAAAACGTTGGGATTTTAAGCTTTTTACTTCGGTAGATCAAGTCTCCTTCAGTAACAATGCCAATCACATGATCCTTGTCATTCACAACAGGAACTCCACTGATATTTTGATCCATTAAAATTTTAATGACATTTTCTACCAAATCTTCTTTCTTCACACTAATAACGTTTTTTGTCATAATGTCCTTCGCCAACATGAGATCACTCTCCTCTGCATTTTATATGCTTTTTCATATATTACCCTAATTTATTCATCTTTAACAGAGTCCTCTCGCCTCTGTCCCTGATCAATAATTATAAGCATATAGACATAAATCAGAATGACGGATATAACTGCAGGAATGATGTTTATAAGGATTGGATCAGCAATCAGAAATTCAGAAACTCCCACTCCCACAAACAAATTCATGAACCATCCCAGAAGATTCAAAACCAGGAATGCACCTAAAACACTCCAAAATACAACTTTTCCCGATGAAAAGGCTTCTTTCAAGCCGTCCATCACACCGAGTCCTCTAACCACCATAGCCGGAAACCAGAGTTTAAGTAAAATATGTAAAGCGATTCCGGCAATCCCTCCTGCTAAAAAGATCAGAAAAAAAAGAATGACTGCTACTCCTTCATCAACTCGAGATCCTAAAAAGATTACAGCGATAGATACTATGCTGAAGATAATTCCGAAAAAAATCCACAATGCCAATTTGCTGATTCGATACAGAATATATTTTAGTCCATATTTCTTGAACTCTCGAAAAAGATGATAAAATTCAGGTTTTTCTCCATCAATTAATTGGTTTCGAATCATGCCGAAGGTTGCGGATTCCATAATCACGTTCATAATGACTCCAAAAAAAGTAACAAGGGCACTTAGACGAAGAAACTCCATGGTGGGTCCATAGAGATCATCCCACAAATCCTGAAAATTCAGAATCATATCCTGGTTCTCGATCAATTGATCCGTATCGATTACGTCCAAAAAAGATCCTGACATTTCGGCAAATATGAAAACCCCCAGTAAAGCCGGGATTGCTCGGGAAAGATAGAGCGGAAGTATGATTACCCAATTTGATCTCAGCTTATTAAAGCTTTCTTTAATATAGTTCATGATATCCCTCCTTAAATACTCATTATAATCAATTTTTACCCTTTTGTCACCGTCCGGATTGGGTATAATGTTATGTGAAGAAGAATAATGAAGAAAGGATGTGCAGATCATGGAATATAAAAACTTTATAAATGGAAAATGGGTCGATGATCATCATCAAAATCATTTCCCTGTATACAACCCCTCAACGGGGGAAATATTGGGGAATGTACCGAAAATATCAAAAGAGCAGGTTTCAGAGGCAATAGACAGCGCTTCAGCTGCGTTTCCCGCCTGGTCAAAACTGACCGCTGAAAAAAGGGGGAAATATCTTAAAAGGCTTTATCAGCTGATCCTGAATCATAAAAATGAGTTGGGTGAGTTAATTACCCTTGAGCAGGGCAAACCTCTTAAAGAAGCAATTGGTGAAGTTGTATACGGGGCCGGGTTTGTGGAATGGTATAGTGAAGAAGCTAAGCGAATTCGTGGTGATATGCTTCCCTCTTCCCATACCGACAAGAGAATTATGGTTATCAAACAGCCCGTTGGAGTCGTTGCGGCCATTACTCCCTGGAATTTCCCTTTTGCCATGATCACTCGTAAAATTGCACCTGCACTCGCCGCAGGCTGTACAGTAATTATAAAGCCCGCAAGCCAAACCCCGCTTTGTGCAATTAAATTGATTGAATTGCTGGATGAAGCCGGTTTTCCTAAGGGTGTAGTCAATCTGGTCACTGGTGACTCGAAAGAAATTGGTGAAACTTTTCTGGAAGATTTTCGAGTCCGTAAAATTACCTTTACAGGATCGACTGCAGTGGGAAAACACCTCTATAAATCCTCAGCTGCCACCATGAAACGTTTATCTCTGGAGCTTGGGGGGCATGCTCCCTTTATACTTTTCGACGATGGAAACATGAATAATGCAGTAGCTGGAGCAATTGCATCAAAGTTCAGGAACTGTGGACAGGTTTGTATCGCCTCTAATCGTTTTTACATTCATTCATCAATCAGAACCGAATTTATTGAAAAACTGGTCACAGGAATTCAACTGCTTAAGCAGGGTGATGGCTTAGAGAAAGATATTGACCTGGGACCTTTAATTGATGGAAAAGCTTACGAAAAGATTTCCAGCCAGATTAAGGATGCAGTAAGTAAAGGTGCTGTAATCGAATGCGGCGGTAAAGGAAAGTCACCTGATCACCCAGGAAATGGAGGGTATTTTTACGAGCCTACTGTACTCAGCAATGTAACACCAGACATGAAAATTTATCAGGAGGAAACTTTCGGACCTGTATTGCCGATTATTGAATTTAAAAACGACAATGAGGTCATTGAAATGGCCAATGCAACAACCTATGGTCTTGCAGCCTATTTATATACTGAAAGCCTTTCCCGAGGAATTCAGGTTTCGGAAGCTCTTGAGTATGGAATCGTCGGATTGAACGACGGTGCACCTTCTTCTGTACAGGCTCCTTTTGGAGGTTTTAAAGAAAGCGGCCTTGATCGTGAGGGTGGTCACTATGGGATCGAACCTTTCCTTGAAACAAAATACATTTCCATCGGTCTCTAAATGGAAAAAATATCAGTCTATGGGTAAATTAACTAGGCAATTACTATGCATCATGAGAGGAGAATTAACATGTCAAGAGAAAATATTACAATGAAAGGAAATCCCCTTACTTTATTAGGAAAGGAAATCAAAGTCGGAGATAAAGCACCGGAGTTTACTGCTCTTACCAAAGAAATGAAGCTTTTCGGTTTAAAGGATATGGATGGGAAGAACAAAGTAATCAGCATCATGCCTTCCATCGATACAGGTGTTTGCTCCTTACAGGGAATTCGCTTTAATGAAGAAGCCAAGGACTTAACGAGTACCATCACAGTAACAATTTCCATGGATCTTCCCTTCGCTCTGAATCGCTATTGTGAAAATAAAGGAATCGATAATGCAATTACATTGTCGGATCACAGAGATGCATCTTTCGGAATGACCTACGGTTTCTTGGTTGAAGAATCCCGCCTTCTTGCTCGAGGTGTCGTGGCTATTGATAAGGAAAATATTGTTCGTTATGTTGACTATGTGAAGGAAAATAGCGAACAGCCGGATTATGAAAAAGCTTTAAAAGTAATTAAAGACTTGGATAAACAGTAATCCTTTCTTTCACAACAAAAAAAGTGCTTAACCCTCAATGGGTTAAGCACTTTTATTTTTCATAAGTATAATCCCGTGGGATCAATCCTGATTTAAAACGTTACCGATCGCCCACTTCGCCATCGTTAATTTAATCTTATCAGCTCCTACTTCAATAATGACGATATCTTCCTTCACAGAAATAATTTTACCGTGAATACCGCCAATGGTTGCAACCTCATCGCCAATTTTAAGGTTGCCTCTCATTTCCTTAATCTTTTTTTCCTTCTTTTGTTGAGGTCGGATAATTAAAAAATAAAATATGGCTAAAAAACCTAACATCAACAGTAATCCTGAATACTCCATTGTCATCCTCCTTTTCATTTGTTCTATTACATTTTAAACCATTTTGGAAAAAAATCAAATGGTAATACTCAAGTTTATCAAAATAGTTTTTAAATTTTTCAGAATATCTGATACAATAACGATGAGATAGAGTATTTTTATTGATTGGAGGTACCGCTATGGAGAAGAATTTTATCGAAAAATCCCACCATCGAAGCAAGGCTTTTGGAGTAAATGACGATCGTATACAAAGCTCAAAGATTTTGAATGTTGAAGCCCTTGAAAAAAAACTGCAAAACAATAAAAATCTTATTGCACTGGCCGAGCCTGTGATCAATCGCTTGTATAATTTTGTTAAGGGTTCAGGCTTTTTTGGAATTCTCACCGATGCCAGCGGTTGTATTCTTAATATTATGGGTGACGAGAACGTGCTTGAAATCGCTTTCAGCTTAGAAATGGTTCCCGGAGCATATATGAGTGAAAAACACATTGGCACTAATGCAATGGGGACTGCCTTGTGGGAGGAAATGCCTGTGCAGATCTCCGGTGAGGAGCATTTCGTGAAAGTATACCATCGCTGGACCTGCTCAGCTGCTCCCATAAAAGATCCAAAAGGGCAAATCGTCGGCACCCTTAACTTGACGGGTTTTAGTGATCTTGTCCATCCCCACACCCTTGGTATGGTTGTATCCGCAGTTCATTCTATTGAACTTGCTTTAAATTATCAACAGGCACAGGATAAATTGCTTTGGGCAAAACAGCAATCTTCAACGATTATAGACTCCATACCAAAAGGAATCATCACCATTAGCCCGAAAGGGTATATTAAATCCTTGAATCGAAAAGGTGAGCGGATTGTCGGGACAAAGCAGGAGCAGCTCATTGGAACTCCTGCAAAAGATTTTTTCCAGTCCTGGAATAAGATTGAAGAGCTGTTTTCCCACGAAAAACTAAAACAGAAATTCAAGACAACAATCCATCATGATGGAAGAAATCTGGAAGTGATTGTGGAAGTTTATCCAATATATGATAATCAGGAAAAAACCAACGGAATGATTTTTATTATAACGGACATTCCTGAAATTCAAAAGCACAATACCACCAGGAAAAACAAAATGTACACCTTTGATCGGGTAATCGGCCGCAACAAAAAATTTCTTAATACTCTGGAGTATGCAAAGCAAATAGCAAACAGTCCTTCCACAGTTTTAATAACAGGAGAAAGCGGAACAGGTAAGGAAGTTTTTGCTCAATCCATCCACTGTGCCAGCGATCGGCATGATCAGCCCTTTGTTGCACTGAATTGCGGTGCAATTCCTAAAGATTTAATTGAGTCCGAACTCTTTGGTTACGAAGAAGGCGCATTTACAGGTGCAAAACGGGGAGGAAATATCGGAAAGTTTCAGCTGGCCAACAATGGCACTCTTTTTCTTGATGAAATCGGTGAGATGCCCCTGTTTATGCAGACGAACTTGTTAAGAGTCCTTGAGGATCGTGAATTTTATAAAATCGGAGGAAACAAAAAAATTCCTGTGAATATAAGAATTATTGCAGCCACGAATAAGGATTTAAAAGAAGAGGTTGAGAAAGGGAATTTTCGAAAAGATTTATATTACAGGCTGAATGTTCTTCCCCTCTATTTAGCTCCGCTCCGAGAGCGTAGAGATGATATCCCTCTGTTTCTCGATTATTTTATGACCACAAAGTCCCTACAGCTCGGCAAAGAACCGATTGCTTTGTCAAAAATAAAAATGGACGAGCTGGTTCATTATCATTGGCCGGGAAACATCCGGGAGTTGGAAAATGTTATTGAACAGATGGTCAATTATCAACAAAGTATTTCTCTTGAGGACGAGTCTTTACCCTCACCTCCACCTCTTTCTAACAACATTTCAAAAGGAGTTAAAAAGAGATTCAACCAACATGATTCATTAAAATCTCTTGAAGACATGGAGAAGGAACTGATCGAACAAACCTTAGATTATTGTGATCATAATATTACTTTCGCAGCAAAATCCTTGCAAGTGGGAAGAAACACATTGTATCGAAAAATAAAAAAATATGGAATTTCCCTTTAATTCAGTGTTCCATTTTAGATCTGTGTTCTGTTTTAGACCATTTGTATTTTCTGCATGTTCCATATAGGACCACTTATTGTTTACTGATAAGTGGTTCTTTTTCTTCCGACAGAAGGTATAAAAAGGAATTTGTGTCTGAATATTTCAACACTTCATTGTATTACCTTGCCAAATTTGAATTTCTTGATTAAATAATCCCTTCAACTTTATATATTTGGCATAAGTCTTGCACATAATTACTGTGTAGGCAAAGTTTTAAAACTATCTAAGGAGGGAATAACATGTACGGTTATCGCGGAAAAATTTTACGGATTAATTTGGACGACAAAAGCATCAAAAAAGAAGATTTAAACATGGAATGGGCAAAAGCTTACTTAGGAGGTAGAGGTCTTGCCACGAAATATTTTTATGAAGAAGTCGACCCGATGGTGGATGCCCTTAGCAAGGAAAATAAGCTTATTATAGCTACAGGACCCTTAAGCGGCACCCCTACTCCAACCGGTGGACGCTATATGGTGATTACAAAATCTCCTCTAACGGATACCATCGCTTCTTCAAACTCCGGTGGTCGATGGGGAGCAGAGCTTAAGTTCGCAGGATACGATATGATTATTTTAGAAGGTAAATCAGACACACCTGTGTATATCGATATTCAAGACGATCAAGTAGAAATTAAAAATGCTGATCATCTTTGGGGTCAGGTAGTTTCAAAAACTACGGAACTTCTTAACAAAGAAGTGGGAGAAAAATCCAAAATTCTTACAATCGGTCCCGCAGGAGAAAAACTTTCCAGAATTGCTTCAGTGATGAATGATGTCGACCGAGCTGCAGGCCGATCCGGCGTCGGCGCTGTAATGGGTTCAAAAAATGTCAAGGCGATTTCAGTTCGCGGCACAACCAAACCGGAAGTTCATGATAAAGAAGCGCTAAAGGAAGTTGTTTCCACAATGAATAAGCAGATTAAAGACAACGGAGTTACCGGTGAAGGACTGCCTACCTACGGTACTGCTGTACTTGTTAATATTATTAATGAGCTGGGCGCATTCCCGACAAACAATTTCCAGACCGGAGTATTTGACAAAGCTGAAGAAATCAGTGGAGAAACCCTTGCTGAAAAATATCTTGTAAAACGAACAGGATGTTACGGATGCCCAATAGCATGCGGCCGTCACTGTAAAGTCGATGATCTTGAAGCCGGCGGGCCGGAGTATGAAACAATTTGGGGATTTGGAGCAGACTGTGGAGTATCAGACTTGGGAAATATTATTAAAGCCAATTACTGGTGTAATGAAATGGGTCTTGATACGATCTCTGCATCTACAACAATTGCTGCAGGCATGGAGCTTTATCAGCGTGGCCTTATTAAAGACGATGAGTTGGATGGAACTCCTCTTGAATTCGGTAATTCTGATGCCATTATTGAATGGACAAAGAAAATGGGACTTAGAGAAGGACTGGGAGATAAACTGGCAGAAGGATCCTATCGTTTAGGAGAATCCTATGGGGCAGCAGATGTTTCCATGGCGGTAAAAAAGCAGGAGTTGCCGGCATATGATCCCCGCGGAATTCAAGGACAGGGGCTTGCCTATGCAACATCTAACCGAGGCGGATGTCATGTACGGGCGTATCTGATTTCTCCTGAAGTACTTGGTCTTCCTGAAAAACTGGATCGTTTCGAGTTGGACGGTAAGCCACAATGGGTGAAAACTTTCCAGGATTTAACCGCATCCATTGATTCTTTAGGACTCTGTTTATTTACCTCCTTTGCTATGGGAGCCGGGGATTATGCAGCAATGTACAACCCTGTAGCAGGTACAGACCATACAGCCGACAGCATCCTTGAAACGGGAGATCGAATCTGGAATATTGAGAGACTCTTTAATATGAAGGCCGGACTCAAAAAAGAAGATGATACCCTTCCCAAGAGACTCTTAAAAGAAGCATTGCCTGAAGGAGGTTCAAAGGATCGCCTTGCACTTCTTGATCAGATGCTCCCTGAATATTATCAGTTGCGTGGATGGGATGAAAGCGGAGTGCCCACTGAAAGCAAGCTGAAAGAATTAGGTGTATAATTTTAATACAGGTTTAGTGTAGATAATGGATATTAAGCAATAAACGGAGAGAGCCTAAACGCTCTCTCCCTCTTTTAAAGTGTCTGTGTGTTTACAGCATTGAAATAGAAAGGGATGATCAGGTGAAACTTACAATCAAGCTCTTTGCTACGCTTCGAGAAGGCAGAGGAAAAATTCTGGAAGATGAATATCCTGCTGATACCACCCCGAAAGATATTCTCGCCTCCCTTAAAATTGAAGAAAAAGATGTGGCCATTCTCCTCGTTAACGGAGTAGACGGCGAACTGGACAAACCACTGAACGATGGAGACACTCTTTCGATTTTCCCTCCGGTCGGTGGTGGCTAGCAGCTTTATTTTTAGACAATAAGAAAAACCCTCTTGCAATGATTTACTGAAAACCATTGTAAAAGGGTTTTATTTTTATTCTTCTGGTAAAAGGAGTTCCTCACCGATATAAATCGGTTCATCCTCCCCTTTTTCATTGTATTCCCGAATTTTTTCAACCATGGAGGAATCATTGTAATAACGCATTGCAATTGCGTACAACGTATCACCTTCCACAACAACATGCACTTGTTCAGAATCAGCAGAAGGTTCTTCGGACGTCTCTTCCTCTTCAGGATCTTCGTCAGTAATAGCTTCAGTATCCTCCTCTGTATCTTCCTGATCTTGTTCTTCATCATCGGACTCAATTTCATCGTTTTCTTCATCGATTATTCTTTCTTCATCTTGCCCATTGTCATCAATAACAGAACCATTTATTGCCGTTTCCTGCTCCCGGCCTGTCAGGCGCTCTCTCAAACCTCGAAAAGTTGTCATAGCAGCAATAATCAGAATCAAAGAGAGGAAAAGTATGGCAACTGCAATCAATTTGTTTCTGTTCATTTGCGCTATTCCTGTTTTCTTAAAGAATTTACCCTTTTTTTTGACCGGGGCTGAAGCTTTTGCAGTATGCTCTTTTCTATTGCTTTCCTGGAACTTGGAAAACAGCGCTTGACTTTCATTAAACCGTTCCTCCAAAATTTTCTCCCGTTCCAGCTCTTCTTCCGTTCTCTCTATTTCTTCCTCATCGGACAATAGATCATTTAAGTCTGCCGCGGTTTTCTCATGTCCGTTTCTCAGAGGACTTGGGACAATCGGATCATCCTGAAAAACCTTTGCTTCCGATCTGCGCTCTTTTTGTAAAAAATCCTCTTTTTCCAGATGATCAATTTCACCATTCTCAGAGTTTTGATTCGAATCAATTTCTTCATCAATTTCTTCATCATTTTCTTTAGCAGGATAAGCGGCAATCTGCTTATCGCTTATAACATCCTTTGCTGCATTGACAATTTCCACCACTTTAACCCCAAGCAGGGTTAAATTATCATGACCCTCATAGAGTAGCGCTTCCCTCAATCCTTCCTTTACCGCATCCTTTAAAGGATATTCTTTGAAGATTGATTTGAAGATCTCCTCCTGGGTTGGTTGATATACCTGATCCGTTGATAGGAAATACAGGTCGTTCTCTTTTAACTGAAAGGCTTCAGAAAAGCTCAAAACCTCTTTTACAGGGTACTCTCTACAGTAGAATCCTTTTGAATCCCGGAAGGATACTTCATGAATTTCGTCGTTTCTTTGAATAAAAAGCCCCCTGTAACCAAGTGAGAAGCCAATGAGGATGTCACGATCAATGATGATCCCGATCATTTTTGCACCTAAAGGAACTTCCTCATTTCCCTCCGGTGTGATGAAATCCGCATCCATCTTATTGAATTTTTCCAGACCTTTTTCAAGGTGTTTTTCCAGAAGCTTCATTTTCTCATCCAATGAAAGTTCGGGATTTTCCTCAATATCCAAGTGATAACGACTAAGAGCATCGATTGCATAAAAAGCGGCTTTTTCACCAAGCTCTCCTTCTATGCTTCCCCGTGCAATTGCATAAACACTTTGCTGAAAACTGTGCCTGGTGAACTTCACTGTCGAATCCTTTTTTTGGTGCAAGTCCATGTACTGCCCGTTCAGGTAGAACTTGTCTCGATTTCCTTGGAGTACATTGCCCTTATGACTTGCTACCGAGGCTTCAATTTTTGCAAATTCATCCATTCCCTTCACCCTCTTTATTTATTCTAGAGCTTTCTTGGCAAGCTGATCTGCCAGCTCATTATATTCATCGCCTGAATGGGCTCGAACTTTAATAAATTTGACAGGAAAGCGGTCAGCAATCTTCTCAAGATAGTATTTCCTGTAATTCATCGTCCCCTCTTGTTTTGCTTTCCATTCTCCGGTGCACCATTTGGCAATACCTTCATAGTCATGATAGATCCAAAGCTCTTTGAACTTCCCTTCATTTTTCAGGGCAAAGGCCATAGCGTATTGTGCGCCGAGAAGCTCTCCTGCAACGTTTCGCATATGTGCCAAATCCTCACGGTCTCCTTTTTTTGAAAAGTGAAGCTCTTTACCGTTTATGATTAGAACAACACCACAACTATACTCCATTTTCTCCTTATTGAAACTGCCATCAACGTAGGCTTTAAGAATATTTCTCTCTCTATTAGTATGTTTCGACATAGTCGGAGTTTTTTCCTTTTTCATCGCTGATTTTTTCTCGGAATTATTGGAAAAATATGCTTTTGCTTCCTCAAGTGTTACAAACCCTTTATATTCTGCATTAGGGAATCTTTTTATTTGTTCTTCACATTCCTTCCAAGTGGTATAAATTCCCGGAACCATTCCAACTTTTACAGCATAATAGTTTTTCTTTGCCATCTTCTCACCTGCTTTTCAACAGTTCTTGTGCTACTCTGACTCCATCCACCGCTGCAGACATAATGCCTCCCGCATAACCGGCTCCTTCTCCTGCTGGATAGAGTCCTTTTATCGACGACCGGAAGTTCTCATTCCGTTTTATCCGAACGGGGGAGCTGCTTCGTGTTTCCACGCCTGTCAGGATACTGTCAGCATCTGCAAAACCCTTTAGTTTATGATCCATATGAGGTAAAGCCTCTTCAATTGCTTTAGACACATATTCCGGGAGAATCCTTCGAAGATTTGTGCCTTTCACTCCCGGAAGATAAGAAGGCTGGACTTTGCCAATTTCAGAGGTTTCCTGATTTAATAGAAAGTCTTCAACTCTTTGAACTGGAGCATAGTAATTTTTTCCTCCCAGTTCAAACGCCTTTTGTTCCAATTCTCGCTGAAGCTGAAATCCCGCAAGAGGATGCTCCCCGGGAAAATCCCTTGGATCAATTCCAACAAGTAAAGCTGCGTTTGCATTGACCTCATTTCTTTTATAACGACTCATCCCATTGGTGACTAAACGATTCGCTTCCGAAGAAGCTCCGATGACTTCTCCTCCCGGACACATACAGAATGTATACACCCCGCGACCGTTCCTGCATCGATGCGACAATTTATAATCAGAAGCTCCCAACTTCGGATTTCCGGCATATTTCCCATACTGGACTTTGTCAATTTCTTTTTGCAGATGTTCAATCCTGACGCCAAGGGAAAACGGTTTTTGCTCCATGAAAACTCCCCGCTCATGAAGCATTTCTAGGGTATCTCTTGCGCTATGGCCTAGAGCAAGTATAATTTGATCACTTCTGATTTCATAATCATCATTTACAATCAATCCTCTAACTTCATGATCCTCAATGATGAGATTCGTTAATTTATGCTGAAATCGCACCTCCCCCCCCAAGGAAACAATCTTTTCCCGTAAATTTCTTACAACAATCTTAAGAATGTCCGTGCCAATATGGGGTTTGTTAAGATAGAGGATTTCCCTCGGTGCCCCTGCATTCAAGAGTTCTTTCAACACAAATCCGCATCGGGTATCATTAATCTGAGTGGTCAGTTTTCCATCAGAGAAGGTTCCCGCTCCCCCTTCACCAAATTGTACATTGGATTCCTCATCAAGCTTCCCGGTAATCCAAAACTTGTCCACATCGACAGCACGCTCATCAACCCTCTTTCCTCTTTCCAAAAGAATAGGGTTTTTACCCCCAAGTGCCAAAATCAATGTGGCAAACAAACCTGCAGGTCCAGAGCCCACTACAACAGGCCGTTGATCCTCCGCTATACTGCCAACAGGGAATTCGATCTCATCAGTACCTTGGTTCTCACTGATTTTTTTTAGCTGAATTCTTTTCTTTCCTGCCATTTGACGATAGGTTTTTTCTTCATTTTTTACTTTTACGTCAAAACTATAGACAAATAAGATTTTGTTCTTTCTTGCATCGAGGGATTTCCTGTGAATTTGAAAGTCAAGCAGTTCCTCCTCTTTTAGATTAAGAGCGTAACATATTTCTTTTTTCAGATCTTCCTTCTTACGAAGATCAACTGTAATATTTGATAAGCGCAGCATAATTCACCTCGGTTTGATTTCATAGTTTCCTCAATATTATACACCATGAAGAACATTCTTTACACTATATTCCTCCATCTATTTAGATTCTTTCCCTGATCTTCAAAACTATGATAAAATGATGGATACGAAGAAGTTAGGAGGGACATCATGCAAGAGTCATTACTGCCCGTTAAAAAGCATGAAGCTATAGCAAGAGGATGGGAACAGCTTGATTTTATCATCATAACCGGGGATGCCTATGTGGATCACCCTTCATTTGGCACTGCAATTATTTCCCGCTTTTTGGAGGCGGGAGGGTATCGTGTAGGCATTATAGCTCAACCTGACTGGAAATCAGATGTTGATTTTCAAGAGTTCGGAAAGCCAAAATACGCTTTCTTTGTCACTGCCGGCAATGTGGATTCAATGGTGAACCACTATACCGCATCAAAAAAAAGAAGGAGAAAGGATGTCTATTCTCCCGGCGGCAAAGGATTTCAAAGACCGGATCGTGCAACAATTGTATACACCAATCGATTAAAAGGAATCTATAAAGATACGCCGATCATTCTTGGGGGCATTGAAGCAAGCCTTCGACGACTGGCCCACTATGACTATTGGGATAACACAGTTCGCAGGTCTCTCCTGCTGGATGCTAAGGCCGATATGATCGTATACGGAATGGGGGAAAAAACTGTTCTGGAAGTTGCCGAATCTTTGGAGGCGGGTATACCAATGGAACACCTCACCTATCTGAGAGGAACTGTTGTGAAATCAACTTCTCTTGACTCCGTCAGTGATTACATTCTTTTGCCTTCTTTTCATGCTATTAGTGAAAGCAAGGAGTTATATGGGAAGAGTTTTATGAGTCAGTATCAAAACACGGATTCGATTAACGGTAAAACCCTTGTTGAAGCCTACGATGATGTCTATATTGTTCAAAATCCTCCCCGGGAAACCTTATCTCAGGAAGAGTTTGACCAGATCTACCGACTCCCTTTTACAAGAAAGGCGCACCCTGAATATGATGAATCGGGAGGGATTCCTGCCCTATCAGAAGTCAAATTCAGCATTATCAGCAACCGAGGATGTTTCGGCGGCTGCAGCTTCTGTGCCCTGACCTTCCATCAAGGCAGAAAAGTTCAGTCCCGAAGCAAAGAGAGCATCCTTGATGAAGGACGTTTGATTACTAAAATGAATGATTTCAAAGGGTATATTCACGATGTAGGCGGTCCCACAGCAAACTTTCAGGCACCGGCCTGCAAACATCAGGAAAAATATGGAGTCTGCAAAACCAAGCAATGTTTGCATCCTTCTCCCTGCAGGGAGCTGAGGGTTGGTCATCAGGAGTACCTGAATACTCTAAGAGCATTACGCTCTCTCCCCGAAGTGAAGAAAGTATTCATTCGTTCAGGGATTCGTTATGATTACCTCATGTATGATGAAAACCGGACTTTTTTCAGAGAATTAATCCGCCATCATATCAGCGGACAATTGAAAGTTGCGCCGGAGCATGTTTCTCAGTCTGTTCTGGAAAAAATGGGAAAACCGAAGTTTTCTGTTTATCAACAATTTAAAAACGAATATGAGCGGGAAAATATACGGGCCGGTAAAGACCAGTATCTCGTACCGTATTTTATTTCCGGCCATCCCGGTTCCAGCCTGGAAGATGCAATTGAGTTAGCGGAGTATATCAGAGATCTCGGCTATATGCCTGAACAGGTACAGGATTTTTATCCAACACCGGGAACTCTCTCCACCTGCATGTACTACACGGGGATTGATCCAAGAAACCAAACCGAAGTTCATGTCCCGAAGAGTCCTGAGGAAAAAGCCATGCAAAGGGCTTTGATTCAGTTTCGAAATCCAAAAAATCGTCATCTGGTTCGTAAAGCACTCTTAAAAGCAAATCGTCCTGACCTGATTGGAAAACATGGAAAAGCACTGATTCCCGAATAAGAAAAGGATCCTACGGAGAGTAGGATCCTCTTTTGATTTTAGAAAAAACCCTCCATAAAAGACTTGGCATTATCAGGATTAAGGTCTCTTTTTACAAGGGAAGGCTGATCTTTCAAATACTCGATTCCTTCCAGAAAAGAAGGTTTCTCTTTCTTATAGATGACACCGATGGGAATTCCGTCATCATATTCCTGAGATTTTTGAAAAGCGGCGATTTTATCCGTTGGATCATAATCGTCATCCAATTTATAAGTATTCTCTTTATACCATTTAAAGGTATTAATTTTGTTAAAGACAACGCATGGCTGAAAGATGTCGACCAAAGCATATCCCTTGTGCTGAATGGCTTCCTTCATGATCTTAACCATGTGTTCCTTGTCACCCATAAACGTACGGGCAACAAAGCTGCAATCAAGAGAAATGGCAAGTGCAATTGGGTTGAAAGGCTCAAGCTGGACTCCTTCGGTTTGTATCCCTGTGACATGACCCTGTCGTGTGGTCGGAGAAGCCTGACCTTTTGTTAAACCGTAAATTTGATTATCATGGACAAAATGAGTGATGTCCGGATTCCTTCTGATATTATGAATCAAATGGTTTCCGCCCTCACCATAAGAGTCTCCGTCACCGGAATGAATAATCACTGTAAGATCGGGATTAGCAACCTTAATTCCCAATGCAGGTGGTATAGATCGTCCGTGTAATCCGTTAAAACCATTAGCATTTATATAATGCGGAAGCTTTGCTGCCTGACCGATACCTGAGCAGACAACAACTTCATGGGGGTCTTTCTCCAGCTGGTCAAGGGCTTCTTTTATTCCCTCCAGCAATCCGTGATTTCCGCAACCGGGGCACCACGCTTTTTCTTCCTGACAATGAAAAGGGTTTTGTCGATCCATCAGATTACCTCCTTTACTCGAGCAATAACTTCTTCTAAATCAATTTGTCTTCCGTCAAACTTCAAAATTGACTCATCAAAGGATATACCGGTCTCCTGACGAATCAGTTTCGCCAGTTGACCCGTGTAGTTCTGTTCAACATTGATGGTTTTTTTCGCGTATTTCCGTTTTTCATTAAACGCTTTACGGGGTAATGGATACAAATCTCCAAAACTAAGGGCTCCTACAGAAACACCTTCATGATTTAGAGTTTCTACAGCCTCCTTTAATACACCGTAAGTGCTTCCCCACCCAACAAGAAGGGTTTCGGGTTCTTCGCTTCCCATGTACCATGGTTCTTCAACTTCTTTTTCCAACATACTCAACTTTGACATTCTTTTTTCCACCATTTTTACTCTGACTTCCGCAGACTCGGTAATATTGCCATTTTCATCATGCTCATCACTATCCGAAAGAACCGTCTGTCCTTTAACCATTCCGGGAACAATTCTTGGAGAGATACCGTCTTCCGTAAATTGATAGCGTTTATACTCTCCTACATCATACCCTTCACCATTATCCAGGTTTCTTTCAATGGCCACTTTATCAAAATTGTAAGGATTGATGGTTTGATTTGCATCAGCCAGATATTGATCATTAAGAATGATGACCAGAACCTGATATTTTTCAGCGAGATTAAATGCTTTCGCAGTTTTATAAAAGGCTTCTTCAGCATTCCGTATAACGGTAATCATACGGGGAATTTCTCCATGGGAAGCTGTAAGAATAAAGCTTAAGTCACTTTGTTCCGTTCTGGTGGGAAATCCGGTTGCAGGGCCGGGTCTTTGAACATTCGCAACCACCAATGGAGTTTCTGTAATTCCTGCAAGACCTAATGCTTCGGTCATAAGAGAGAAGCCCCCTCCCGAAGTCCCGGTCATTGATCGTATTCCTGCATATGAAGCCCCTATTGCCATATTGATGGCTGCAATTTCGTCCTCCGCCTGCTCAACAACAATCTTTGCTTCCCTCTGATTTGAGGCAAGAAAATTCATAATGCTGGTGGAAGGAGTCATAGGATATGCGCTGTAAAAGCTCACTCCTGCCGCCATAGCTCCAAGGGCAATTCCCTGGTTAGCGTTGATTAAAATCTTCTGTTCCTGCTCTTCGGGTTTTGCAATAGAGAAATGATCCATGTTTATTTCATAACCCTGAAGGATGGCTTTATGATTTACTTCAAGTATTTCATCCTTAAAATATTTACCTAAAACTTTTTTGCCGATTTTGAGATCCAAATCATAAATCCTGATTAATGCACCTAGGAATACTGTGGTAAACACTTTTGGATTTCCAACCTCTTTTGCCCCCTTTTTTACAGGAAGATAAATAACTTTCCGGTGAGCCTCTCCAATCCTTTCCCGCAGATCCTCATCGGCAAAAATGATTCCATCCTCAGTTAAACGATCCTGATGTTCTTTTACTGTGATTTCATCAAAGGCAACAAGGAAATCCAAAGTCGATTTATGACAGTAGACAGGCTTTGTACTGAACCGGATTTGGATAAAATTGTGCCCTCCCCGAATCCTGGACATATAGTCCTTGTTGGAAAAGATTGAGTAGCTGCACCTTTGCAGTACTTTTTCCAGCAACGTTCCAAGAGTATCAATCCCCTGACCTGCTGATCCGCCAATCAATAAATTATAATCCATAGAAACACTCCTCTCCTTCTTTCAATAATTTATGTTCATTTATAGATTCATCCTTCGAAAAACTTCTCCGATCGATCCTTGTATCACAAGGTCGGCTTTCTGATCGTATAACGTTGTTTCTTTATTGATGATAACCATATCCGATCCCCGGAAAAACTCGATGAAACCTGCTGCGGGATAAACAACTAAGGATGTCCCTCCAATAATCAAAGTGTCTGCATTAGAAATAGCATTAATGGCTTTGTCAATCACTTTGATATCAAGAGGTTCTTCATAAAGAGTCACATCCGGTCTAACCATTTTACCACAGACATTGCAGATTGGAACGTTATTATCCTCAAGAATTTTTTCCAGATGGTATTCTTTTTTACACTCTGTACAATAATTCCGATAAATCGATCCATGAAGTTCCAAAACGTATTTGCTGCCTGCCTTTTGATGAAGACCATCGATATTCTGTGTGATAATTGCCTTTAACTTCCCTGCCTTTTCCAGCTTTGCTAATCCATAGTGAGTTTCATTGGGTAAAGCATCGGGATGAATAAGATTTTGTCGGTAGTATTGAAAAAATACTTCAGGTTTTTTCCGAAAAAAACTTCGACTTAGAAGAATTTCAGGTGATAAGCCTTTTTCATTCCACTGATTGTAAAGTCCATTTCTTTTGCTTCGAAAATCAGGAATGTTACTTTCTGTTGATGTTCCTGCACCTCCAAAAAAAACAATTCGATTCGAGCGGAGAATGATTTCATTTAATTGATCAATTTTTTCCTGGGGAATCTTCATCGTAGTCACCTCCTTCTTGTACATGTACCCTATTTGGTAATCATTTTAACGGGAAAAATTAAAAAACCGACACCTTTGATCAATCAAAGATGCCGGGTAGGCCGATTAACTATTTTAATGCAATAAGCCCGGCGAGAGTCCCTCTCAAATTCCCTTGAACACGATGACTGTAAAACTCATCAGAGTTGCATTTTGTGCACCGATGAGTCTTAACGACATTGTTTCCAGGCACTCCCGCCTCTATTAATTGCTGTTTGTTTAGTCCCCAAAGGTCAAGAAGATACTTCCCCTCACTCAATGGTTTAATATATTCACTTAATCCTTTCAGCTTGTTATAAAATAAAATAGCAACATCCTCACCTATTTCATAGCAACACGGACCGATTGACGGTCCGATTCCTGCAACAACATGCCTTGGATTAGTTGAAAATTCTTCATTCATTTTATGAACCATTTTCTTCCCAATAGAATTCAGTGTGCCTTTCCATCCGGAATGGGCAATTCCTATGGCCTTATTCTCCGGGTCAAAAAAGAAAAGAGGGACACAATCTGCATGATGGGTAACTAAGCCGATCCCGCGCTCATTTGTAACCAAACCATCAATTGATGAATAGTCTTGCCTTGTAACAATACCTTTCCCCCGGTCTATGCTGCTTACCCTTTTGATCTGATCGCTATGGGTTTGGTCGCTCAAAACCAGATCATCAGGTGTCAAATCGAAAACCGAAGCAAACCGGTGATAATTTTCCAGCACAAGATCGTCATGATCCCGGGAATTGATTCCGAGGTTCATTGTTCCGTATGGTCCCTTGCTTACTCCTCCAAACCGAGTACTGAACCCATGGGATACAAGCGATTGAGGAAAATGAGAAAACTGATAATAAACGATTTCCTTATAAACTGTTCTGATCATTTTTTCTTCCATCTTTCTTGTCTCCTCCCTCCAAGAGCAATTGCTTGTCAACAAGGTAGTGGGTCAGTAAAGTTTTCTTTCCGACTTTTTTAAAATCAACAGTGATTCGCTCCTGACTGATCACATCGACAATCACGCCTTCTCCAAAAGTTCGATGCTGTATCCGTTGGTGGAGCTTAAACGTCATTCCCAGGCGATCGATTTTTTCCTTCACTCTCGTTTTCCATTGGTTGCGCCAGTGCTCCTCTTTCACACTTCCTCGGATCTCCGAAAGAAAAACCGATGGCTCTGTCCATTCATTAAACCGTTGTTCCATTGTAGAGAGAATCAAAGATTCTTTTGCTCTGGTTACACCAACATAAAATAAGCGTCTCTCCTCTTCCATGATTTGAAGGTCACTCTCCGGATTCTTCCCTTTTGCTTTTCCGGGAAAAATCGAATCAATCAGATCAATCATATAGACATTTGAAAATTCAAGACCCTTGGCAGCATGCAGTGTGCTTAGTGTAACTCCCTTCCCTAGATTGTTTTTCCCTTTTTCCAACAGTTTAATAAACCCTTTGATCGCATCTTCATACTCTGAAATTGAGGTGATCCCATCAGTAAGATCCTTCAAAGTTTCCAAAACTCCCCTTCCACTATCCGAGGAGGACTCCTGCAAATTTCCTTTTCTTTTTAAAAAATCACCGTACCCCAGAGTTTTCTCGATGTACTCTGCAATTGAAACATCTTTAAGACAGGTCAGTTTCTTAAACTTTTCTTCCATTTCCTCAATTTTTTGACCTTGATAACGTTTCAGATGAGGATACATAAGCATCCCCTGAAAAATCGAAGTGATCGAAGAACGCTTCCTCAGCATCGATTCACCATAACAGAAAAGTTCTTTGGAGATGTAAGCATTGTTTTTGTAGTAAATTTTAGAAAATGCAGTACTGTTTTTTGGATCTTTTGCAACCGTTATGAAAGCGTCGATATCCCGTATGACCCAATGCTTAAAAAATTTAAGATTCCGATCCTTAAAGTAAAAAGAAATTCCTGCATCATCCAGTACTTTTATAAGCGGGATGGCGGAAACATTGTTTCGATATAATACCGCCCA
This sequence comes from Clostridiaceae bacterium, assembly GCA_003554105.1. Lineage (GTDB taxonomy): Bacteria > Bacillota > Clostridia > Peptostreptococcales > T1SED10-28 > T1SED10-28. The sequence continues at coordinate 112,133 of PWFQ01000060.1, forward strand.
ATCTTTGGAATTCCCATCCTTTTTTATAACGTCTACAATACTTTTGTACTGGGATTTTTCATTTTTCTCCACCTGAACCCTGGGCATTAAACCAGGGGCCTTCCTGGTTAACAGTTTCTTTTCATAGCGGGCTTTATTGTAGGTGAGAATTTTATTTGCTAAGCGTATAATCTCTCCCTTGCTCCGAAAATTTTCTTCCATAAAGTATAACCCTGAATCAGGATACACCTTCGGAAAGTCCATCATAATGCGGGGTTCTGTCCCTCTCCATTCATAGATCGCCTGATCATCGTCTCCTACCACGAAAAGATTCTTTCGTGATGAAGCCAGAAGGTTTATGATTTCCAATTGGAGAGGACTGGTGTCCTGGAATTCGTCAACCTGAATATAAGGATACTGATTGCGGAACTTTTCCAAAAGGATCCGATTATTTTGAAGGATCTCCAAAGCCACAATTAGTAAATCATCATAATCAAGAAGGTTTTTTGAACGTTTATATTCCTCATATCCTTTGAAAATATTCTTAAATCCTTTCTCTGTCCTGATATTTTCAACGGTATCAAAGGCATCGCTTGAAATTCGTCGGTTCTTGACAAAACCGATCAGTGTATGAATCTGATCCAGTTTTTCTTCCGTGGGGTACTCATTGCAATGCTTTAAATAGAGCTTTCCAAGAATTGCTGTTTTCGTGAATCCCTTATCATTCATCCCTTGTCCTTCAATCATAGTGATTTTATTTTGACTTTTCCGATAAACCATGCTCACTAAGCGATAAGCGAAGCTGTGGATCGTTGAAAATTTTGGATGGCTTTTGATCTTGTCTCCAAAAAGTTTTCTGAATCTCGACTCCATGTCCCTGGCTGCGCTCCTGGAGAAAGTCATTGTGTAAATATTTTCCGGTATAACTCCATGATTAAGGATTAAATTTGCTGTCCTTGAAACCAGGACCGTTGTTTTTCCAGATCCCGCTACTGCTAAAACAATTCCAGGCCCCTCTGTGTGACAGATTGCTCTGATTTGTTGAGAATTCAAAGGAATCTTGAATGATTCACCCAAATATCCTGCGATGTCCATTATACATCCACTCTTTTCTTTATTGATTCTTTTCTTTATTGATTCTTTTCTTTATTGATTCTTTTCTTTATTGATTATTTTCTGTTGTGACATTACTTGATGTTAACATGAATGTTTGGCAATTTTACTCATTATAACATAGGAAGAACCCGATGAAAAATCATCGGGTTCTTCCCTTATCGTATTCGTATGTTCCCATGACGATTGGAAATTCGGATCATCGGGTGCTCTCTTATGATTGTTCCCGAAACCTTTACCTCGTTCATTCTCTCTACGGAATCAAGGGCCAATCGATGGTCAATTTTACCAAATGTTGTCTCAAGCAGATAGCTGCCCTCCTGGTCATCTAATATCGACAATCGTATATTGCCGAACTCATTTTCAATTTCCAGATTTTCCTTTATCTCCTCCGATGCAGTTATAGTAATATTCCCGTGACGATTTTCGATCCTTGCTCCATCTCTGATGTCTGAAACCGAAATATCTCCGAAGCGATTACTGATTCCAATGGGTCCATAAGTGTTATCCAGCCGGACATTCCCATGACGGTTCGTAATGTCCACTTCTCCTTCAGCTCCATCTACATCAATATTTCCGAACTCATGACTGATTCTGATATCAGCATTTTCAGGTAAGTACACTTGATAATTCACTCTGAAACTGTGGACGGTTCGGGGCTCCAAATATTTTCTTGTATTAGATTGGATCCGTAAGACTCCATCATCAAAATCCTCATCAAACAAGTCATTTTTGCTGCTTAAAACGAACTCTTCATCGTCATTTTCTGACAGGACCGAGAGTTCAAGCTTTACGTAATCCTCGTCCCATGTATTGATGGTGATGTCCCCAAAGGAATGTGTTAAATGAAATTCTTCAATTTCTTCTTCATCAAAAATTCTTTCCTCGTCAAATCTTGTCCTGTAGTCTCCCCTTCCGGAAAAATTAAACCTGATCTCTCCATCAAAAAGGTTTTCAAAAAATACTCTGTCAATCAGGATACCGTTTTGATTCAGGCCATAGTAGGGACCCATTGAAGTAAAGGAAAAAAGATTAAGTAAAAAGAACAGGAAAATCAATAAGAATATGATCCCTCCATCTAAACTGATCTTGTCCTCTTTTCTTAGAATCGCCTTAAGAATCAACTCAACTCCCAGGATGATTAATATTAAAGGATAGTACCTCAGTATTGAAATGGGTTGACTGCTATGCATATTCTATAGGATACTGCTGCCTAGCAGAATGAATGTACACGCTAAAGTGATTTTTCCCACTCGATGCTTTGCCATGTTTAAACCTCCTAACTTCAAAAATTGAATTCTTTCATCTATATATACGTACAGCAAAAGAATTAAGTCTTAACTTTTATAATTTTTTTTGATTTTTCACCGATGAGTCTTTACAATGGAACAAAGGAGTTGATTAAAGAATGCAGACAGAAGAACTCTATGAGGGTTTGGAAAACATGAACCAAAAATCAACAAAGGACTGGCTTGATGAACAGCGTCTCCGTTCAGCACAGTATTTTTCCGGTATTAATGAAAGAGAAGAGTTTCGGAGCAGCCTGTCCAATCATATGAAATATGTACGCTATATGGTTCCAAAGAAAATCGGAGGCAGGTTATTTTTTGAAAAAGCTGAAGAATACGATCACCAGCCCCGCCTATACATGCGGAAAGACTACGAGGGGGAAACCTCCCTTCTCATTGACCCCAACAGTTTAAGTAAAGAAGCAACCCTCTCAATCACCAATTACTATCCCAGTCACTGCGGCAAATACGTTGCATATACTCTATCACTAGATGGCAGTGATTGGCAGCAAATCCGTGTTTTAGCAACGGATACAATGCTAGAGGATGATCCTATTGAAGGTGTGAGGTTTACCCATATTGCTTGGGCTCCTGATTCATCAGGTTTTTATTATGCAGGCTATGGAAGAGAATTGGAGGAGAATCAGCGGGAATCACCTGGAATCTACTTTCATCAGTTAGCTCAGTCATATAAGGAGGACCGGATTGTTTTCTCCGACCCTGAGGAAAATCATTACCATTATCAGCCCTTTCTGAGTGATGATCATCGGTTTATATATCTTTATAAGAATCAGGGCACTTCAGTGAAAAACGGCTTTTTAGTAAAAGATCTTCATCATTCAGATCAGGAATTTCAAGAGATTTTTCCTGTGGGAACAGCAGAAATCAGGTATGTGTCAAATGTTGGCCACCGCTTTCTCTTTTTAACGGATTTGGATGCGGACAAAAAACGAATCATTGAGTTTTCAATTGATCACCCCGAAGAAACCCTGGTAGAAATTATCCCGGAACTACAATCTCCCATTCTTCGTGCAGACATGGTTCATCATAAGATCCTGCTCACCGTCATGAAGGATTGTTATCATGAGGTTTTCATCTATTCAAGAGAGGGTGAGTACTTGAATAAGCTGGATCTTCCATCCTATTCTTCAGTTTCAGAAATCTCAGGAAAAAGAAATCACTCAACCCTGTATTTGGGTCTGGAAAGCTTTTTATCACCCTTGAAGGTATATAAAGTTGATCTTTCCTCCAATCTTCAAACCCTCCTTTGTCAAAGTAAAACCATTTTTGATGAAGAGGAATACCTCGTTGATCAGGTTTTTGTCAAATCAAAGGATGAGACGGAAATTCCCATGTTTCTGATCAAAGGAAAAAACATCCCCGAAAGAGAATTCATGCCGACAATTTTATACGGATACGGAGGATTCAACATCTCTCTTACTCCGAAATATCAGCCTTGGTTTCTTCCATGGTTGGAAAATGGAGGATTAATTGCAGTTGCAAATCTTCGTGGTGGTGGAGAATATGGGGATAATTGGCACAGAATGGGGATGCTGGAGCAGAAACAAAATGTATTTGATGATTATATCGCCTGCGGTGAATGGTTGGTTAACCACTCCTATACTAGACGAGACAAACTGGCACTATATGGACGAAGTAACGGCGGGTTATTAGTGGCAGCTACGATGATTCAGCGGCCGGATTTAGCAGGGGCTGTGATCTGCAGTGTTCCGGTTCTGGATATGATGAGATATCATAAGTTCACCATCGGTCATTATTGGATACCCGAATATGGCAATCCTGATGATCCCGGTGATGCAGAATATTTAAAACGCTATTCGCCTCTTCACAATGTTAAGCCCAAAAATGCTTATCCCCCGATTCTTGTTTCAACAGCAAAGGGTGATAATCGTGTGGTTCCCGCTCATGGTATGAAGTTTGCCGCAAAGCTTCAGGAAAATCACAGGGCTGTCTTTCGACTTGAGGACCAGGCAGGTCATGGTCATGGTAAACCGGTATATAAAACCGTTGAAGAGTGGACGGACTTCTATTCGTTTTTATGGAAAGAGCTTGAAATGGGTGACTTTTGAGGAATTCAGGAAAAGCAGTTATTAAAATCTAAATAACAAAGGCACAGTGTCACTACTGTGCCTTTTCTCTATGGTTTTTCTGCAATCACCATATAATATCTGTCATTCAGTTTTTCTCTTGATAGGAGATTATAGCCCGCACTTTTCAGAAGCTTTTCAGATTCTTCCAGGGAAATTCTGTGATGAACCGGCGGACCCTCCTCCATTTCTTCTTTCACCCAGTCAACAATGATAATCCTTCCCTTGCTTTTCAATACTCTTTTCCCTTCCAGCAGAAAGCGTGAGGGATTGTCCACTTCATGAAGTACTGAAGACATTAACAGAATATCTCCGAAGTCTGACTGAATCAAAAAATCGTATTCATCGGACAGAACGGTGGTTAACTGTTCAGCATTTTGATGATCCACAGCTGATGATAAATCTTCAATCATTTCCGATGAAGTATCTACAGCTAAGACCATTCCTTGAGAACCTACGATTTCCAGGGCAGGAACACTGAAGTGCCCGACACCGCAACCGATATCAATAAACACGTCCTGTTTCCTGAGACCCGCTTTTCTGAGAAGCTCATCAGGAGGAAGGTGCTTTTCCCGCTCCTTAGATTTCAGGACGTCCTTATTCTTCGGATTAAATTTATGTGCCATTTCCCCACCTCCTTACGAAACTTTTTTAACCGATGTGAAGCTTTCCATTAAGTACAATCCTTCAAAATAGATCTTCAATTCCTTTAGTATTTCTTTCAGATGGTTTCCATTTTCGAAGTTCAATTTAATCGATAAGCCGCAATTCGCAGTAATCTGTCTCGGTGTCGGTATAATGTAAAGGGTATAACCGGCTTCCTGAAGCTTTTTCTCCCCTTCAATTGCACAGTGGGTGCTTTCAAATGTAATTACGTAAGAGTTCACCTTCATCGTCTCCTTTGTTTCAGTATAGTTTCATTTTAGCACGATTCCAGAGGTTATAATACCTTAACCCCTGTGAATAGAAAAATACGATGAAAGTCCAGTTATGCATTGATTCCTTCAATAGCAAGGAGCTTGATTTTCTTCTCGATTCCACCATTGTACCCTGCTAGTTTTCCGTTTGCTCCAATTACCCTGTGACAGGGGACTACAATCGGAACCGGGTTTTTGCGATTTGCTGAACCCACTGCTCGAAAAGCCTTAGGATGACCGATCTGTTCTGCAATTTCTTTATAACTTCTTGTTTCACCATAGGGAATGTTTTGGAGCGCTTCATATACTTTCTGCTCAAAGGGAGTGCCTGTCAATTTCACCTTCATTGAAAAAGTTATCCTCTGCCCGGCGAAATATTCATCCAGTTCTTGAATTACCTGTCTCATTGAGTCTTCGATTGGATCAGACTTATGATTCCCCGGCCTGTCCAGAAAGACTATTTCTGCTAACATCCTGTCTCTCATTACGATTTCAAGAAATCCGAGATCACAGTGATACAGTGTTCTTTTCTCCACAATAGGATCTCCTCTCAGAAAAAACACCTTTCCTTAGAAAGGTGCAAACCCCTGGTCAAACCAGTTTTCTTCCATCGCCTTTTGATACTCTTCATAAAATACCTTCCGATGATCATTTTCCCAATAATAGAGGGTTTCCAACATCTTCTTTCCTTTTGGATCCTCTGTATTTTCCATCGCTTTTTTGTAGAATTCCGCAAAGTCATTTTCAATGAGGTATGCCATTCGAAGGATCGAAATGTCTGAGGTTGAAGATTTCAACTGAAGATCAGATAGTTTTTCTGCATCCTTCCTTACCTCAAAGATGCTCTTTTCCCCTTCCAGACCCATTGTGTCAGGATCCGACCATTCCTGATTCTTTTCGATTGCGTCATATTCCTTTTTCAGTATATCATAATGACGCTCCTCTTCCTTTGCCAAAGATTCAAAAAGCTTCTTTGAGACAGGATTTTCCACCTTCTCTGCAAAGCTGATGTAAAAATTTTGTCCCTGCTTTTCCATATTCATTGCGAATTTCAAAATTTCCAGTGCATTTTTCACAATAATCTCCTCCTCATGCTGGTTATAGAGTACGGTATTGTTATACCCAAGGCTTTATAATTTAATCAATCTCCGAGAGGTGCCTGTTATAAAACCAGCTATTCTTTAGGTGCATCTATCCGATTCATATGAACGTCCATTTGCGGATAAGGGATACTGATACCGGCATCATCAAACTGAATCTTTACTTCTTCCTGGATATCATAAAAAATAGACCAATAATCCTCTTTTTTGCTCCATGCCCGTACAGTAAAGTTCACTGAACTGTCCCCATGTTCGATAACACGAATTAATGGCTCCGGTTCTTTTAGTGTAAGCGGGTGACCTTTGATGATCTTCTCTAAGATTCCCTTCACTTCACGAATATCATCCTCGTAGCTCACACCAAATGTAAAATCCACACGTCGAAGCTCTTCGGCGCTGAAGTTGGTGATGTTACCGTTAGCAAGAGAGCCGTTTGGAATGACAACCCACTTGTTGTCCGGAGTGGTCAGTCTTGTTTGCAAAATTTGAATTTCCTTTACTGTACCCATTTCGCCCTGCGCTTGGATAAAGTCGCCCACATTAAAGGGCCTTGTAGTTAATATGATAATACCTCCAGCAACATTCCCCAAACTATCTCTCAGTGCAAAACCAATAGCTAATCCTGCTGCACCGATAATCGCAGCAAAAGTTGTCATTTCAATTCCAAAATAGGATGAGAGTACTGTAATAACAAGAATCACATACAAAGCGAACTTCACTAAAGAGCGAATAAAACCATGTAACGAGATATCCACTTTGCTTTTTTGAATCGATCGCTCCAATCCATTTACGAGATACTTAATGATCAATAGACCAATAAATAATACCACCAGGCCGATGATCATAACTAATGCTCTTTCCAAAATCGTTTCCATTAAATTTTCCGGTATGTCCATTGACAGACCTCCTTCTCAATAAATTCTCCTTCCGTCTTATACCCCAATCAGATTCAATTATTCAATACGATCGCTATTTCTTAAATCCCTATATATGAATGTATTGATATTATTTTTTATTTGATATTCTTTCTTTTTTATGTTTATTTCTACAAACTATGTGTATCAATAAGATAGAGCTGAATGATGTATTTTATCTTTTGTATAGCTTTGCTCTATTCTTAGTGAAAGGAGGTTTGCCATGTCAGAAAAACCGATTTCCTGTGTAAGCAACAACCCAAATCCCCTGCGGGAAAAAGCTCGGGATGAGGGACAACTTCAATCAATTGATAAGGAGGAAAATAAAATGGTAGCAAAAGTAGGAGGACAAGCTCCGGAATTTCAAGCCACGGCATATCTTGATGGTTCGTTTAAAGATGTTAAGCTCTCTGATTTTAAAGGGCAGTGGACAGTACTCTGTTTTTATCCCGGTGACTTCACCTTCGTGTGACCGACTGAACTTTCAGCAGTTGCTGAACGAAAAAATGATTTTGACCGCTTAGGTGTACAGGTTCTTGCGGCCAGTACAGACAGCCATTTTACTCACAAGATCTGGCAGGAAGTGGAGCTGTCGAAAATGGTTGATGGCGGTTTCCCTTACCCCATGTTAAGTGATTCCAATGGCAATATGGGAAAATTATACGGTGTATATGATGAAAACGGCGGTGTGGATATCCGCGGAAGATTTATTATTGATCCCGACGGCGTAATTCAAGCCATGGAGGTAATGACTCCACCGGTAGGGAGAAATGTAGAAGAACTGATTCGACAGGTTGAAGCGTATCAACACGTAAGAGAGACCGGAGAAGTGACTCCTGCCGGATGGACAAAGGGTAAGAAAACTTTGAAACCGGGACCTGAACTTGCAGGTAATGTATGGAAAGTATGGAATCCCAAGGATCGATAACAGTTTCTTTCTTTCAGGATCAACAAAGCTCCTCGAATACGGGGAGTTTTGTTTTTGAACTCCTTTTTAATGGGTATTTATTTGTTAACGTATTGTCTGATATAGGTTATGAAATGGAGGATTTACTATGGAAAGTCGCATTGTAAAAAGTTATAATATCGGTTCATTATCTTCAGGAAATAGCCACCAGGAACCTGTTCTGTATTGGATGAGCAGAGAACACCGCGTTCATTATAATTTCGGACTGCTTTATGCTCAAAAACTTGCCCGTAAGAACAAGCAGCCCCTAGTGATTTGTTTTACACTGTTTACCGATTATCTGGAAGCCAACTGTCATCATTTTCAGTTTATGCTTGAAGGGTTAGAAGAAGTACAGAAAGAATGTGAAAATCTTAAGATCCCCTTTTATATAATTAAATATCGAAAGGAAGAAGATTTTCTGCAGTTTCTAAACCATTATAAAATTTCCCAAATTGTCACAGACTTTGATGCGTTAATTGAAAAACGCTCCCTGCAGAAAACCATCAGTTCTTCTTATAATAAACCCTTTTGGGTTATTGACAGTCGTAATATTGTACCTGTTCACATTGCTTCAAGCAAACAGGAGTATGCCGCTTATACCCTCCGGCCAAAGTTGCATAAAAAACTGGATAATTTTCTGGTTTCCCCCCTAGAAGCAGATACACAATCGATCTCTTTTCAGGGAGACTGTCCATCAATCAATTGGAGCCGGCTGTTAAATGGATTAAGGCTCAAAAAAAATCCTGAATACCGGGGGAATCCATCTGCAGGAAATAAAGTGGCAAAGGGTGTCTTAGAAGAGTTTATATCACACTCATTATCATCTTACAGCGAGCACAGCAATAACCCCAATAAAAAAGTATTATCCGGGCTATCACCTTATCTCCATTTTGGACATATTTCAAGTCTGGAAGTTCTTATAAAGCTGGAGAAAGTCCCTAAGGGAGGATCAAATACCGAAGATTTCGTGGAACAGATTTTTGTGCGTCGGGAGCTTTCAGATAATTACTGCTACTATAACAAAAATTATAAAAACTTTGATGGATTTCCGAACTGGGCTAAGGAAACTCTCAATGCACATCGAAAGGATTCCCGTGAGTATCTTTACTCTTTTGAAGATCTGGAAGAGGGAAAAACCCACGATCCCCTTTGGAACGCCGCTCAATTTGAGCTTTTAAAAAAGGGAAGCATTCACAGTTACATGAGAATGTACTGGTGCAAAAAAATTCTGGAATGGACTCCTTCTCCCGAGATTGCAATGGAATACAGTGTTAAATTAAATGACAGCTATAGCTTGGATGGAAGAGATTCCAATGGATATACAGGGATAGCATGGAGCATTGGAGGTGTCCACGACAGAGCGTGGAAAGAACGCTCAATTTACGGTAAGGTTCGATACATGAATGACCGTGGAGCAAAAAGAAAATTCGATGTGCAAAAATATATTGATTCAATGAAAGGAGAGGACATCATTGAGCAGAGGAAAATGGAGTTTTAAATATCTTTTCCAAATACTTCTTCATTTAAAGTCTCAGTTTAAAAAGAATGAGTTGACCGCTCTCGGAGCACAATTGAGCTATTATTTGATTTTGTCTTTTTTCCCATTTCTTATTCTCCTTATTGTTCTGTTGAATTTCACACCTTTAACCGAAGCACAAACAATCAGGCAGCTCTCTTTGATACTTCCTGATGAAGTGTTTTCATTAGTAACGGAAATTCTAAGAGAAATCAGTATGGGTCTCAATGCCACATTAATCTCTTTCAGTGGGCTGGGAACAATCTGGGCCGCTTCAAGAGGTACCTCTGCTTTGATAAAAGGATTAAATAAGGCTTACAATGTAGCTGAATCAAGACCTTTCTGGAAGTTGAAAATCATGGGTGTCCTCTTGACTTTCGCATTAATTCTCATGATTCTGATCTCACTGATTCTCCTTGTTTTCGGCCAATTAATCGGTTACGGTATTGCGTATTACTTAGGACTCGAAGAATTTTTCATTACGGTATGGGATTTTGTCAGATATGTTTTCCCCCTTGTTTTTCTTTTCCTGGTTTTTTCATTTTTCTATATCATCGGACCTAATGAAAAGCTTCGTTTTCGCGATGTGTATATTGGTGCTTTATTCTCAACATTCGGCTGGATTATTATTTCATTGGCTTTCTCATATTATGTGAATCATTATGGAGCATTTTCCAGACTTTATGGGAGCATCGGTGCAGTCATTGCTCTTCTTATATGGTTGAATATCAGCAGCCTGATTGTGCTCATTGGTGGAGAATTAAATGCAACCCGGCTATGGGCGATTAATGGATTCAAATAGAAAAAGCCCATTAACTAATGGGCTTTAATCTCGAACTCCGGCGAGTTTATTATGTGTTTTTTCACTGTACATAAGTTCATCGACCGAACAATGGCTTTCTCATATTTCTTAGGAAAATTTCTCGGAAGAGTGAGATTTAAAGAAATTTTTCCGATCAATCCTTTCTTCTCATCAAACTCCGTGTCCAACTCCATTTTCATCCCTTTCATTTCGATCCCCTTGCTTTCACAGAACCTCAGGGCATAAAAGCCAGTGCATGTTGCAATTGAGGAGAGAAAAAGGTCAAAGGGGGATGCAGTCTCTCCATCTCCACCCTCATTGACCGGCTGATCCGTGATAATTTCAAATTCCTTTATTTTTGCACTGACCTTTTTACCCTCAGGAAAACCTACTTCAATTAATGCCATTCTACCACTCCTTTTTTGCTTCTTATCTTATTGTACCACCCCTGCCCCCATGGGGTAAAGTGTTATCTCAACAAATCCAAATGAATTTTTCCATCTCTTAACTCAATAACTCGATCTGTTCGTTCCGCTATTTTTTTATCATGTGTGATAACAATAAAGGTCGAACGGTATTTCTCATTGATTTCTTTTAAAAGCTGATAAATATTATCTGTGGCTTCCGAATCCAGGTTTCCTGTTGGCTCGTCCGCCAGAATAAGCTTCGGACGGTTCATTAGTGCCCTGGCGATAGCTGTACGTTGTTGTTGCCCTCCTGACATATCATTTGCTTTATTATTTTTAACTTTCTCAATGCCTACAATCTCCATCAATTCCTCTGCCCGTTTTTTCACCTCCTGTGAAACTCCCTTATTTTGCATCATAACAGGCAGCAAAATATTTTCCATAGCTGTAAACTCCGGTAATAAATAATGGAACTGAAAGACAAATCCTAATGATTTGTTTCGAAGCTCAGCCAAGTCCCTTTTACTCATTTCCACAGTATTTTTTCCCATAATTTCGACAATGCCTTCCGTAGGACGATCTAAGGTTCCCATAATATTCAATAATGTACTTTTTCCGCTGCCGGATTGACCGATGATTGAGTTAAAGGAACCGGGTTCGAAGGAAAGATTTAAATCGAAGAGAACCTGGGTTTTTATTTTGGTTCCATAGACTTTATTTATGTTTTTTAATGTCAGAATCTTATCCATTTCGAATCACCTCGATGGGTTCCAGCCTTGATGAACGTCTAGCTGGAATCAGTGCAGCTGAAGTGGAAGCGACGACAGCGATAACAAAAGACAAGATTACAAACTGATAATTCATTGAAATTGCAACGACAGGTGAACCATCCGGATTTGTCGCGAATAGAGTAAATAGATAGGTAATGGTAAGCCCAAGGCTGACTCCAAGGATCCCTCCAAGTAAACCAAGGATCAATCCCTGATAAAGAAAAATATTTCGGGCCATTCCATCGTTGACTCCCATTGCCTTTAATATTCCAATTTGCTTTGATCGTTGAATTACGGAAATCGCAAGTACACTGGCGATACCCAATACGACAGCGATCACTACAAACACCTGGATCATGATGCTGGAAATGTCCTGGCCACGTAGACCGCTGAGCAATTCTTGATTTTCCTCTTTCCAGTTTGTTACAACATAATTCCCCCCAAAAAGAAGATCAATTTCTTCCCCGATCAGATCCGCATCAAAAACCCGCTCAACCTGGATTTCAATAGCAGTTACAGTATCATTGCGGTCAAAGACTTCTTGTGCTGTAGGAAGATTGCTGATGATCCAGGAATCATTTAACATGGTAATTTTAAAATCTACAAATCCAACAACTGTTACATCTCCGCTTTGTCCCTGAAAATTAAATAGATTTAAAGAGTCTCCCAAAATCAGGCCCAGATTATCTCTCATTCCAATCCCAACAATCACTTCCCCCTTTTCCTCCGGCAGACTGCCTTCAACAAGGTTTTGATCAAACTTATATATCTCACTTCCGCGTTCCAGATCGAACCCTCTAAAAAGAGTGGATTCCGTCTCATCATCAATGCTGATAAAAGAAGGAAGTGTGAGTGTTGGTGAGATGAATCGAATTCCATCGACGTTTTGATTGATGCGGTGAACTATGTTTTCCCAATCCTCAATTTCTCCGTAGTTTTCTTCGGTTCCCACAGTTACTTGGGAATTGCTTCCAATAGTTGTGTCAATCAAAGTCGTTTGAAGTCCTTGAATCAGTAATCCGATAAATACCTGTACAGAAATTCCGATCGCAATTCCCGCGAGAATTAAGATAGTTTGGCCTTTCCCGGATCGCAAAAATCGCCAAGCGGTTTTAAGAGAAAACATCACCGTAATCCTCCCTTGCTAAAGCTTGTATATCTTCAAAAGTATCTAAGATATAATCGACTCCTAATTCATTCTTTGATTCTTTCTTTTTCCTGATAGCATAGCCCCCCACAATAACTTTTGGTGTATATGAAAGTTGAGCTTTCATTTTTTCAACCATTTTTTTTGCTGTGACAATATTGTAGTAGTTTGCCACACTGACAGCAATATACTCCGGTTTTATCTCTTCAATTAAAGTCATTAAGTCTTCTCTTGGAGTATTGCCTCCTAGGAATATGGGCTCATAATGATTTAGTGTAAAGAAGTCCTCCACCATTCTGGGACCAATTTCATGATACTCATCTTCAGGACATAAAATTATAACTTTTTTTCTGTTTTCTTTCTTAATTGTATAGTTAAGGTTTCTCTCAACCACCACATAAGGATAACAACATTCAATGATCGTTCTGATGATTGAAGTGCGGATATGCTCCTGACTGATTGTAATCTTTTGCTCCAAGTTATCACCTGCAATAGAGTAAAGTGCAGGTGTTAAGATTTTGGTATAAAGGTCGATGATATCAATTTCCCGTCCGGATACAATTTGCATAACTGTATTAACGCTGTTTTCTTTATCTTCTTTTTCGAAATGAGTCATAAATTTTTCATAAAATTCCTGGTAATCCATAGCTTTCCCTCCTAGGTATTTTTACTTATATCTACCCTTTTATTTCCGCGGTAACCGATGATTTTAAACACATTAAATACCCCCCTTAAAGTAGGCGGTCTCGTTTCAAATCTACTCAAAGAGGAGTATCCCAATTCGTAATGGGTTAGTTCGTTTTTTATGCACTTTGTTTCTCTTTTTTTATCTGATCTATCTCTTTAATTTTTTCCTCACTTTCATAGAAGATCTGTGACATCGGTACATCTTTTTCAAGAAGCAAAGCAACTGTATCCTTAATCATTTTTGAAGATCCGCAAATATACACTTGATAGTCTCTCAAATCATATTCTTTGATGCGATCCATGACGTAGCCCTTCGGCGTTTCTGTTAATTTTGGTCTCGAGGCAACAGGTAAGTAGTGGAACCGTTCATCCATTCTCTCTTTCTCCTTAAAGAATTCATGATAGAGAAAATCCTCTTCCGTTCTTTGTCCGTGAACAAATTTAACATCATCAATTCCAGAGCCTATGGCTAGGACCTCTTCTGAAAGTCCGATAAATGGTGTCATTCCGATTCCGTTCCCGATAAATAAGTGCTTTGAATGATTTTTCAAGACCAGTTCATCACCCATCGGACCTTCCAGTTCCACCTCTTGCCCAGCTTTATAATCGTTGAAAATTTGTTCTGTACCAAATCCTTTGTCAACCTTCTTTACAATGACTCTCATCGACTTGCCACTATGATCATATGATGCGATCGAATATGCCCTGAAGGTGTCCTCGGGATTCTTGAGCTTCAATAAAACGAATTGTCCGGATTTATAGGGAAGGATTTTCGGTGAGATAAAAGAAAATACAAATTCTTTGATATCCTTTTGGAGTTCGTTAACCTCTTCAATTCGAGCAGTAATTTTTTGTCTATCCCTATATCCTTCCAGATCTGTACTCCTTTGAGTTTCCAAAGCGTTCCTTTCATTCTGGAAGCATAGAATTCCGGCTGGACAATTTTCAACACAGGTTCCACAACGAATGCAGTTTATGTCATCAAACTGGTTGCTGTCTGAAAAATTCGTGTAGGGCTCCAACTGAAAAGGACAAACCCTTGCACACTTTCCACATTGATGACATTTTTCTTTGGCTTCAATCGTTAACCGATGATCAGTTTCGTTGTTTGCTTTGAACATTTTTCCAGCTTTATAGCTTATTTTCTCTAATGTCCCCATAGGACAGAACTGGCACCACGTTCTTGCGTTCGTTAATAGTGCTAATAATCCTCCTGCGATCAATACCATCAGGTACGTCCTGGCGAAAACCATTCCTAACCGGTCAGGAAATGATGCTGTTCCCCATGCCTGAGCCGCAGCAAAGATTCGATTGGTAAAATTGTACATGAAAAACAGAAAAAAACCGATCACCATAGCTTTAGATTTCAAAAAACCGGGAATTTTTGCATTTCGACTTATTGGATGAATGAGTGTGTCAAACAAGCTGCCATGAGGACATATGTTTCCACACCAAAAACGCCCATTGAAAAATGCCGTAAGAGTAAGACCTGCCATGATGAAAATCACCGCTAAACCCAACTTCGGTTCCCATAGACCTCCTAGTGCGACCAGCATTGTAAAAATCCATCCGAATTTCCTTAAAACTGTGAAAGAACGATTCGTCTTAATATAATAATTTACCATTAACCCGCCTCCTTATCCTCCCCCCAAGGGGGTGTCTTTTACATTGTAGCGAAGAATCTCTCTTTTGTAAAGGACAAAAAAAAGCCCCTGAAATAAAGGGCTTCTTAGGATTATTGCTTAGGATTATTGCTTAGGATGGATCGAGCTCTGGAACAACTTTCTGCAGGAAAATATCAAGGATTTCCGGATCAAAGCAGGTTCCTTTATGTTTTTTCATTTCCTCAACTGTTTCTTCAACTGATAAGGGCTTCATATAGAAGGTCGTTTGTGTGACGGGGTAAAACAACCCTCCCCTTAGTCCGTCATAAAAATCCAGTACGTACATCACTCTAGCAAGGAATGGAATCTCTCTTCCCTTTAATCCATTTGGAAACCCCGTCCCATCGAAGTGCTCATGATGGTGCAGCACTTCCTCTGCGACTCCCTGAAGCGAAGGAAAAGTATTTGCAATACGAAAACCAACCTCCACATGGGTTTTATAGTGTTCCCATTCGGTTTCAGTCAGCTCTTCTCCTTTATTAAGGATGTGCTTGGGAATTGAGATCTTTCCAAGATCATGGATCTTTACTAAAAGTTTCAGCTTTTCCAGATGAGTTTTATTAAGCTGAAGAAAAGGTCCTAACAGCTCAGCTGAACGATGGATTTCTTCCGTATGCTGCATAACAGAATATTCTTTCCCATAGAACTTATCGACAAAATTATGGAACAACGGGTTTTCCAACTTCTCTTTTGTTTTAATTTTATCTCTATACATTCGGTCTTCCGCTTTTTTTATAACAGCTGTAATATCCTGTTTTAGTCGACTTTTCGTTGCAAGTCCCACTGCAATGCTGATCGGCATCGGTTCCATATTTCGAGTCTTGGATTCTTTCCGAATCCGATTCATGATTTTTTCAGCATCCTTTCCAGGGGTACCGGGCAGAAGAATTGTAAACTCGTCCCCTCCCCACCGGGCAATAATATCGTCCTCCCGAATCATTTTTTTGAGAATCTTGCCAGCCTCTATAAGAAGTTCATCTCCTTTTTTGTGACCGAAAATATCGTTAGCCAGCTTCAATCCATTTACATCGCAGATCATAATGCTGAGGGGAATATTTCTTTTTACATCAAGTCTTCTCAACTCTTCATCGAAAAACTCTCTGTTATAAAGGCCTGTCAATGCATCGTGATAACTTAAATAACGGATTTTTTCCTCTTTCATATTTTTCTCTGTTATATCCTCAGCAGAACTTACCACATATTCCACAATTCCATGCTCATTTACTTTAGGTGTCTTGGTGATGGCAAGCAGTCGCTTCTCTCCAAATCCGTTTCTTACCCAGTGACTTTCATTGATTTTTTCTCCATTTTCAAAAACTCTGTTATTGCTGCGAATCGTCTCTTCCAGTTCTTCAGGGGCAATCACCTCACGTATAGGGGCATTCTCAACATCCTCCCGTTTACGATTAAGAAATGAAGCAAAGCTTTCATTTACTTTCCCCAAAGTCTTGGAATCTTTTAAGTACCAAACAAGAGTGTCTATATGATCAAGCAAAAGCGACTGATCTTCTATTGTTTTTTCCAACCCCTTCCTTGCGTTACTCAAGTCTAATTGGGTGCGAATGCGCAGTAAAATCTCCTCTTTGTAGAAGGGTTTCGTGATATAATCTTCCGCCCCCATATTCAGTCCTTTGATTTTATTTTCTTTTTCTACAAGAGCAGTTACGAAAATAATTGGAATATCTTTTGTTTCCTCATTGCTCTTAAGGGTTCTGCACATGTCGTATCCGTCAATATCCGGTATCATAATGTCCAGCAAAATTAAATCCGGTGCGTTGCTTTCGATGACCTTAAAAGCCTCCCGCCCACTGGTGGCAGTTGAAATTTGATAGTCGCTCCCCTTCAAAACAGTGCTCAGTATTTTCAGGTTGATAACGTTATCATCGACAACCAAAATATGCTCCTTCATAATTAAACCTCCCACAAGTGGTTCTTTACTCTTATTATAACAAATATAAAAAAGGAAGCATAGAATCGCCGCTTCCTTTTAGTGTCACACAGGATGACACTGGCTTTCTTAATCATTATAGACGACAAACTGTTTTTCTCTCACCGTACTTTTCGATTGATTCTTTGACTCATAAAGAGATTGATCTGCTTTATGCAAAAGCTCTTTCTTATCTTTTTTCGTAGTAGGGTAAATCGTTCCGCAGCCGATACTGATTGTCAGGTATGCATCTTTGTCTACCCCTTGATTGGGAATTCCAAGATTCTTCACTGCTTTACGGATTCTTTCTGCAATCTCTTTTGCTCCTTTTTCATCAGTGTCGGGCAGAAGTGCCACAAACTCATCTCCTCCATATCGCGCAGCTAAATCAGTTGATCGCATAAGAGAACCTTCAATTGTTTTTCCCATTCGTTTGAGGATTTCATCCCCTGCCAAATGACCATAGTGATCATTGTACTCTTTAAAATGATCCACATCGATTAATAGTACTGAGATCGGTTGTCTTTTTCTGATTGCACCATGCCATAAATAATCCAGGTTTTTATCGAAGCTCCGCCTGTTAGGAATTCCGGTTAAGCCATCCTGTTCGGATAACCTCTGTAATTTTTGATTTGCTTGCTCCAGTTCTCTTTGGGTCTCTCTCCTTTTGTTGATTTCCTCCTGTAATGCTTCTGATTTTTGCGCATTATTCACTGCAATCGCAATATATGATGCCAGTGTTTTTACTGTATCCAGTTGATTTTCATTGTAGGCGTTTATCTTGGGACTTTGTACTGTGATTACTCCGATTGCCTCTTCTTCGATGATCAGAGGCGCAAATATGACCGAATTCATAAGTTCTCCACCTCTACGGGTAATTCCTTCAATGTACTTATGATACTCTTTTTGAACGTCATTGATCATTACTTCCTTTTTATGATTAAAACACCATGCTGCCCAACTATAAGTACTCTCCAGTGAAACCAGAAAAGGTTTCTGTTGAGCCCCTTTTTCAATATATAGTTCATACTTAATTGCATTTTCAGCAGAGTCATATAGACCGACGCCGAATGACACGGCTTCCATGAGATGATTAACATTCTCATAGAGTCGGTTGAAAATGGTCTCCAGTTTTAAGGTTGATGTAATGCTTTGTCCGATTTCTCCTACAATTCTCATTTGACGGTATGTATAGCTTAACTCCTCAGTTCGATTTTCCAGTTCTCTAATTACGTATCGATAGGCTTTCGTCTCTTTCTGAGATTCCTCCAGCTGCAATTGAAAAGTAATGCTTCGCAGTTTTTCTTCTCTTCTTTTGGCTTCCGACTCCTTCGTTGCGATATAGAAGCCTTTGAAATGCTCAAAGGCCGCCTTTTGATTTCCAGCAGATTCATACAGGTTCCCTAATTTGGAATGAATGCTGGAGATTAAAGAATCTCCGTCAATCCCTTGTACAATGTTGAGTGCATCCAACAATGACTTTTCTGCGAGATCAAATTTACCAAGCTTCTCATAGGATTTTGCCAAGTCATCATATACATTGGCTTGATGATATTGGTCTTTCGTTTCATTGGAAATTTCAATGCTTCGATTAAATTCACCGATACTCTGCTCAAAACTTCCCTTTTCCTGATGGAGCTTACCCATCAAGTGATACCCATAGGAAGCAATAATTTTACCGTCATTTTCCGATGCATCCTTCAGCACCTGATGAATTACTTCCTCCGCTTGTTCATATTGATTGAGTTGCAAATATAAATCACCGATATTAAAACTCGGAATCACTTTTCCATAATCATCTCTAATTGCCAGATATTTCTCCAGACTGGACTTATAATAGGTCAGAGCAGTGTCATAGTCGTGGAGATTTTTATGTAATTCGCCGATATTATTAAGCAGACCTGCTTCCAATTCCGTTAAACTTTCATTCTTCGCAATCTCCAAGGCTTTGCTGTAATAGCTGATTGCCTGATCATAGATTTCCATAAAAAGATGAACATTGCCCAGTGCATTCAATGCTTCTGCCTCATAGATCCCTTCTTTGAGAGGTTTTGCAAGTTCAAGTCCTTTTTTTAGATTCTCTACGGCATCATTAAACCGTCCGAGAATCCATAGACAGCGTCCGATCCTCGTATAACCCTCAGATTGTTCTTTTAATAAATAATGTCTGTTTGCAATGTTTAAGGCGGTTTTTGCTAAATTCAAAGCTTTTGAAGGGCTTTTCCGCTCCTCCAGTTTCGCCTGTTCCAACAATAGCCTTACTTTTTCCAAAGTGGGATCATTTTCATTATTTACTTTAATGTCATTTTTATTTTCCATAATAAAGCCCCCATATTTTCGGAATCATAACGGCATCATGATCTTATCATTTTTAGATTATTAAAAATATTATACCTTTAAAATTATAAAAATCAAAGGAAAAGTTTAATCCGGTTTAGATAAATCCTGAAAATAACTAATCAAAAACATAAGAACTGATATACTCCAAGCCTTTAGGGGTCTGTTGCTTGACTCTTCTAAAAGAACCTCTTATCCCCTCCTCTGTCAACACCAATTCAAAATGGGCCATTGCAATCCCCATATCTAAATAATGCAATTGATAACCGAAGGTTTTTGTTAACAGTTTCTTTTCTTGACAGTAAAAGTGGACTCCCTCCCGGAAAAAAATCATTCGCCATGGCTGCATGTTAACTGCTGAAGGAGCTAACTGAACTGCAACAACTGCTTTTTCCAGTCTTTCAAAGGATTTAAGTTCATCAGTGCCATTATTTGGATAGGGCATCTGAAAATAAATGTCATCCAGTGATTTTCTTTTTTTCGAAAGTGAAAGATGCTCACGGGCCTTATCCTGATCTTTAGGAGTTCCTAAAGCAATAATTGCTACAATGACAGTATTTTCATCGAGATTAAGTTCCCTGATCAGTTCTTTCTCTTTAAACTGTCCACCAATCCAGCATGTTCCTATTCCAAACATTGTCAGCTCTAATATAATTTTTTCAACGACCCTGCCTGTTTCCACAAGGAGATCTTCCTCTTTGACGTTTGTAACGATTAGATAGTGAGGAGCATGGATTTTTCCGTAGCTTCCAATAAAGCCTTTCAAAGAATTTTGAATCTCTTTACCATCCAGCTTTAAAAAAACACCGATTTTTTCCTTGAAGTCACCTTCAAGGTTTTTATTGATGGTGTTAACAACCTTTCTTGTCAGTTCTTCATTAAGAACATCATCTCTATACTTCCTGATGGATTTTCTTTTTTTGATTGCATTAAAGTAGCTTTGATCATTTATCATAAGTATCCCTCTTTACCGTTCATAGTTTTCTTCAAAAAGTGGCGAAGTAATAATAAAATCCGCAGTGGATTCGTTGTTTGCGGTTAGAATATCATAGAGTACTGCAACCCTTAAAAGCGCTTTTACATCTGGATCATGGGGTTGCGCGGATAAAGGATCCCAGAAAAACACCATCATGTCAATCTTCTCTTCAGCAATTGCCGCACCGATTTGCTGATCCCCTCCAAGGGGCCCTGACATATATTCCATTACGTTCAACCCGGTATGTTCATTTATTAATGCCGCTGTCGTTCCGGTTCCCATAAGCTCATGGTTAGCAAGAATATCCCGGTGTTGCTTCACCCACTGCAACAAATCTTTTTTACGATGATCATGTGCGATTAAAGCGATTCTTTTGCGTTTAAGGATGGTCTTCCGCTTTTTTGCTCTTTTCATATTTACACTCTCTTTCCCGGGGCATATTTAACATCCCATTACTTCCATATACCCTTTTCGATGAATCAATAACAATTCACAGAAAAAAAGGACTAGGGGTCACCCCTATTCCTTTATAAAATCTCTTTATAAGATTTGTAGCTGTTCTCCATGATCTTTCTTGTCGGTTTTCTTCAGAAATCTTCCTATAGCAGGGACTTTTCCCCTGTAGTAGTTAAAATCCTCAAACTCTACGGAATTTAAAGTCTTCACTTCCTTTAGAGTGCTTCCTTTTTTCGGTTTTAACACCTGTACGCCACGGGAATGACGGGTGGACTTTTCTCCAATTGCCTCCGTGTTAAAAATCAATACTTTTTCAATGCTGCTGATTGCAACCAATTCATGATCTTCTATGAAATATGTGAGATAAATAAGAGGCTCCTCATGGTTATAGGCTTTCGCAAGTTTTTTCCGATTGGTTTTCGTTTCATAGCTCTTCAAAGGAATTTTGGCTGCCTTTCCGTTTCGATAGAAAAACAGCATCCAGCCGGAATAGTCAAAGGTTGAAAGGCTGTGGAGAATTCGTTCACCCTCATCCAGCTCCAGATAATTGGGAAGAAATTCCCCAAGTGTACTGGCTTTTACGTCTTCCAACTCATGGGCCTTGATTTTATACACCTTGTGCTGATTTGTAAAGAAAAGAAGGTCTTCTTTATTCCCGCCCTCGAAGGATTGTATAATTCGGTCGTTATCCTTCAGTTTATGGCCATTACTCCCCCTCAGTGAAGTTAGAGGAATTTTTTTGAAGTATTGATCCTTTGTGAGGAAAAATTTCACATTATAATCCTGAATAAGGATCTCCTCTTTGAACTCTTCAACAGCCTTTTCCTCCACAATTCGGGTTCTTCTGTCCTGACCGAACTTTTTCCCGACTCTTTCTAAGTCCTTGATAATTAAATTTTTTGTTTTCTTCTCACTTTTTAAGATCCCTTCCAGTTTTATAACTTCCCTTTCAAGACCTTCGATTTCCTTAGTTTTTTTAATAATATACTCCTGGTTGAAGTTTCTCAGCTTGATTTCAGCAATATATTCCCCTTGCAACTCATCAACCTGAAAGCCTTTCATAAGGTTGGGAACAACTTCCTTGTCTATTTTCGTTTCCTTGACAATTTCCACCGCTTTGTCGATATCCAATAGAATTTTTTCAAGACCTCGCAGAAGATGGAGTTCTTTTCTTTTATCCTGTAATTCATGTTGTAATTTTCTTCGTATGCATTCCATTCGGAAAGATACCCATTCCTTCAGTATCGCTTTTACACCCAGTATTTTCGGTGTACTGTCAATCAAAATATTAAAATTGCAACTGAAGGTGTCTTCCAATGGAGTAAGTCGATAGATTTTCGTCATTAAGGTTTCTACATCCGCACCCCGTTTCAAATCCAAAGTAATTTTTAATCCTTTTTTATCGGTTTCATCCCTCAGATCTGATATTTCTTTAATTTTACCGTTTTTAATATTTTCAATAATTTTTTCCATGATCGCTTCGACTGTTGTCGTGTAAGGAATTTCGAGGATATCAATACAGTGGTTTTTCTTATCATAGTGATATGCACCTCGCAGCTTCACACTTCCCCGACCGGTTTCATAGATTTCCTTTAGCTTCCCCTTATTGTAAAGAATCTCTCCCCCGCTAGTAAAATCCGGTGCTAAAAGATATTGATCAATTTCAACATTTTCATCCTTAATGTAAGCGATTGTTGCATCACAAATTTCACGAAGATTAAAGCTTGGAATATTACTTGCCATCCCTACCGCAATCCCTAAATTTGGAGTCGTCAAAATATTCGGATAGGTTGTGGGTAATAAACGTGGCTCTTTCGTGGTATTATCGTAATTCGCTACAAAGTCCACCGTATTTTTGTGAATATCGGTGAAAAACTCTTCTGCGATTTTATCCAGCTTCGCTTCTGTGTATCGATGGGCAGCATAGGTCATATCTCTTGAATATCTCTTGCCGAAGTTCCCCTTGCTCTCGATAAACGGGTGAAGCAATGCCTCATTCCCTCTGGTTAAACGCACCATGGTTTCATAGATTGCACCATCCCCATGAGGATTTAACCGCATTGTCTGACCAACAATATTGGCGCTTTTGGTTTTTGCGCCTTTTAAAAGGCCCATCTTATACATGGTATAAAGCAGTTTCCGATGAGAGGGTTTAAAACCGTCGATCTCAGGAAGTGCTCTGGATACAATCACACTCATTGAATAGGGCATATAATTCACTTTTAATGTGTCAATGATGTTGGCTTGCTGAATCTTCTCCCTCAATGCTTCCGCCTCCTGTTTTTTTATATTATGTCCACATCGTCAATGTATTCAGATCCATGGGCCTCAATGTATGCTTTCCGGCCTTCCAGATTATCTCCTAAAAATAGGTCGAAGGCCTCCTTCGTCCGTTGGACATCAGTAGGGGTCACTTGGATAAGTCTTCGGGTTTCAGGATTCATTGTGGTTTTCCACATCATGTCCGCCTCATTTTCCCCTAATCCTTTAGAACGTTGAAGGGTATATTTCCCTTTGATTTTCCCCACAATTTCCCGTTTTTCCTTTTCATCAAAGGCAAAGTGTACATTGTTTTTTCCATCGGTAATCTCATACAATGGTGATTCAACAATATATACATAGCCTTCCTTGATTAAGGTTGGCGTAAGGACATAAAGCATTGTGAGAATCAATGTTCTGATTTGGAACCCGTCAACATCCGCATCCGTACAAATTATGATGCGGTTCCAGTTCAGTTTATCGATCTCAAAGGTGTTTAGATCTTTTTGTTTGGATTTCAATTCTACGCCGCATTCCAACACTTTAAGCAGGTCAACGATAATATCATTTTTAAAAATTTTATCGTAATCAGATTTCAGGCAATTGAGGATTTTCCCCCTCACCGGCATAATTCCTTGAAAATCTGCATCACGCCCCATCTTTGTGCTCCCAAGGGCTGAATCCCCCTCAACAATAAAGAGTTCCCGTTTTTTCTTGTCCTTGCTTCTACAGTCCACAAACTTTTTCGGTTTATTTGTAATGCTGTCAATTTTCTTATTCAATTTTTTCTTAATATCGATGCGGGTCTTTTCAGCTTTTTCACGACTTCTCTTATTAATTAATACCTGGTCCAGGATTAGTTTCGTGTCCTTTGCATTTTCGATAAAGTAAATTTCCAGTTTTTCTTTTAGAAATTCTGTCATGGTCTGTTGAATAAATGCATTGGTGATTGCTTTTTTTGTTTGATTTTCATAGCTTGTCTCTGTGGAAAAACTATTGGAAATAAGGGATAGACTATCTTCAATATCACCAAAGGTGATTTTCTTCTCTCCCTTATTATAGAGATTTTTTTCCTTAAGCATTTTGTCGATTTGGGCAACAAAAGCATTTTTTACTGCACGGTCAGGAGAACCTCCGTGGGCAAGATAACTGGAATTATGATAATACTCGATAAAGGGGTTCTCATTATCAAACCGGAAAGCGATTTCAATTTTTACGTCATAGACCGGTTTATCCTCCCGATCCTTGCCTCTTGTTTCACCTTCATAATATTTAATGTCGGTAAATCCCGTGTTCATTGTCATTTCCTTCAGATAATCGGTAATCCCGTTTCTGTAATAATACTCAAAGGTTTCCTCTGAAGATTCATCAAAGAGCTCGAAGGTAATTCCTTTGTTCACAATGGCTTGTCGTTTCAATACCTTTTGAAAATACTCCAGAGGAACATCGATTTCATTAAACACCTGATAATCAGGCTTCCAGCGAATGCGGGTCCCCGTGGGATCACCGGTGTTTTTGATTTTTGTAAATCCCCGTTCGTCCTCAGTCACATTGTCCCCTTCCTTAAAAGACAGGTTATATTGAAAACCGTCCCGGACAACTTCGACCTCCATATATTCTGAAGCAAACTGGGTAGCAGCGGTTCCTAATCCGTTTAATCCAACAGAAAATTTGTAGCTGCTTCCTCCAAGGTTATTTTCATACTTCCCTCCCCCATAGAGAATCGTGAAGACAATTTCCCAGTTATATTTTTCTTCTTTTTCATTATATTCAATGGGGATTCCCCGTCCAAAATCGATGACTTCGATGGAATGATCTGAAAAACGGTTCACCATAATTCTGTCACCGTATCCCATATTTGCTTCATCTCTTGAATTTCCCACAATTTCACTTAAGGTATGCTGGCAGCCTTCGATGCCGTCGGATCCGAAAATCACTCCCGGTCGTAATCGGACTTTGTTTTTTTCCGATAAGGTTGATAGGCTGTCATTTCCATAGCTGTTTTTCCGGTTTTGCATATTTTCTCCCCCTACTGTCTTACTCTACGTACTCACTCATTGTATTCGTAGATCAAAGATTTGTCTAGTGTATTTTCCATTTAACAGTGCCTGCTGTTCGTTATTGATCTTTTATGTATTTCTAGAAATAAACCCTGAATTCCTTCTTTCTCTCAACTATATGTTGTGTTTTCTTCATTCTTGCATAAAAAAAGTGCTAAGAGTCCCGCTCTTAGCACTTATATCATATATTATCCTTCTGCTTTGCCTGACTAAAACCTGAAAATAGCAGCAACGTCATGATGCTTCGGCATTTTTTCCTCTTCCAGGATATAGACCTTCCCTCCGTTGATAAAGGTATGGATCGACGCGAAATTCAGTAATTCCTCCTCGCCATTCTTTCCATCGCCAATCTCGACTTTTTGATCCGTCGGTTGATAAGAACCCCATAGTTGAGTTCCCTCTTTGATCATCAAAGCCTCAATCCGTTTATTATATGCACTGTTTACAATTTCCTCAATATTATGAGATGCTTTACCGGAACCAATCAGCTGGTGGTATTTATCCAAAGCCTCTTCCTCTTCCTTTTCCAATAAAGGCTTAATAATTCTCCATCCTTCTTTTAAAAGCTCTTCATCTTTTTTATTATCAGGATTCCCGTTAATGCCTTCTTTTAATAGATGAGGATATTTATTGGAATCATGAAAAATTGGATGTAAATAATCAACCGCAGCAAGAACCATTGGTATTTCTTTGTTCTTCAACTCCTTGTAAAGCTTCTGACTGACTTCCTGGAAATATTTTGCAATATCCACCTTTTCATCCTCACCGCCGTAACCATGGCCATGGAACACCGCTGAGCCGTCTGAATTTCTGGATCCATGTTGTAGCTGTGGCTGAGGCTCATCATAATTTAATGCTTCAACAAAATTCTTAGGAACATCCTTCAGCTCAACTTCTTTTACTTCATCTCTGGTACAATGAAGGAGTCGTACCTGATTTTGACTCATTGCCAAAATATAATATTGGCCATTCCGTTGAAAAATCGGAAATAAGGGTTTAATATAAAAATCATTTTTTACGACTACAGTATCTTCGAACTCTACCGGCATATTATAATGATACAGATCTTGATCATTGGCAAATACCGCAAATCCCCGATCCAGGGTGTTCCAAAACTTTGTATAATCAACTAACTTTTCCATAGGCTCAATATACTTTTTGAGTTCTGTCTTTTTAATTCCTTCCTTTTCAAGCAGATCCGCTCCCTGTTTTATCAAGTTTTTAAAGCGGATTTTTCCCTTTTGTGCATTTCCCTCCTTTACTCCTGTGGCAAGAAAAATTGACAAGTTCACAGATCTCTGGTTCTTCAGTAATCGATCCAGCTCGTCTCTTGTAAACACAAGCATCCCTCCTCAATAATAATCCTCTTGGTTTTGTCCGCACTGAATTGTGTGAGGTTATTCAATTAAATACCCTAAGGGTTTGTCCATAAACATAAGATCCCTTTTGCGAGGAATATTAAAAATATTCTATATTATTGTGATTATTTTAGAAATATTGTAAAATTGTCCAATTAAATGATATAATATAGTCTATAGTAGAATATATTTTAGAGAAAGAAAGGTGAATTATATGAAAATTGTTACTGATAGCTCCTGTGATCTTCCCCGCAAATATATTGATGAGTTGGACATTTCAGTTATTCCTTTGAAAATTGAAATTGACGGCCACGACTTCACCGACGGAGTGGACCTCACCCACGAAAGTTTTTATGCGAAAATGAAAGCCTCTCCTACACTGCCGAAAACATCCCAACCCTCCCCTCAAGCTTTTTATGATTCGTTCAAGGAAGGATTGGAGCATTATGGTGAAGTATTGAGTCTGCACCTTTCATCAAAGCTCAGCGCAACCTACGATGCAGCCAGTGTTGCAAAGGAAAAAATCGGAGGAGACATCGAAGTCTTTGATACCTTAAGCGGCTCAATCGGTGTAGGGCTTCAGGTGTTGAAAGCAGCTGAATTGGCAAAGGAAGGTCTTTCGAAGACCCAGATTGTTGAATCGCTAAAAGAGTACAGAGATCAGATGCACGTCGTTGTATATCTTGAAACCCTTGAAAATGCAGTTAAAGGTGGGCGTGTCAGCAAACCGAAGGAATTCGTGGCCAACCTTTTTAACCTGAAACCCGTTGTTCATGTGGAGGATGGTCTTGTAAAAATCATGAAGACTTTACGGGGGAAGAAAAAAGGAATCAGAAGCCTGATTGAGGAAATGGAAAAAAAGAACATCAGTTATACCGACAGAATTGTCGCAATCACCCATTGTGATTGTTTGGAGGATGCTTTGCAGTTGAAAGAAGAGATTGTAGAAAAGTTCCAACCGAAGGAAATCATTTTAACCACCATGGGTCCGGTAATAGGGAGCCATGCCGGCGCCGGCGGATTGCTAGTATGCTTCTAACATTACAATAAGAACTAAAAGAGCTATGGATTGTTTTAAAACCATAGCTCTTTTTCTTTTTATCAAGGATTACTGATTGTTCTCCCCGGAACGTTTTCTGATTTCAGCTAAAATCCACTGCACTCCCTGGCTCGCATCCTTCCCATATCCATCCGCGCCAATTTCCAATGCCAGTTCCTTTGTAAGAACTGCACCGCCAACAATTATTTTCACAGATGGATCTCTTTCTTTTATCCTTCGAATAGCCACTTTCATTGTTGGTATACTTGTAGTCATAAGACCGCTAAGCCCAACAATTCTTATATTTTCTTTTTCAATCCCCGTTATTATACGATCAGGAGAAACATCTTTCCCCAAGTCGATGACTTTTATTCCATAGCTTTCAGACATGAGTTTTACAATGTTTTTTCCGATATCATGTAAATCTCCCTCCACTGTGGCAAGAAGTATTTTTTTATTTTCTTCTTTTTCCATTAAAGGATTCTTCAATGCGGCATAAATAACACCCATTCCCATTTTAACGATCTCCGAAGACTGAAGAAGTTGCGGAAGATAGATCTCGCCTTTCTCATAGGCGTCTCCCAAATTCAGAAGTGCAGGAATCCATTGGTTTTCAATGAGTTCATTGTAATTGAATTCAGACTCTGACTCCAAAATGGCTCTGAGTTTATGTAAAAAGGAGTCTTTTCGCCCTTGAAAAATCAAAGCGTTCCAATCCAACAGTTCTTCTTTGCCATGGAAATTTTCCTTTATAAAGACCGGATGCAGGGTATTTTCCATTAACAGATTTGCTTCCTTGATAAAGCTTCTTGCCCCTTCATCCTTTCCGCTTACTAGACGATGCAGAGTCAACGTTTGATGCATTCCGGGATCCAGAGGATTAATAATTCCTATGTCCAGACCCCGGTCCAGTGCTTTTCCCAGAAAAAACCGGTTGATTTCTTCTCTCATCGGTAAACCGTGGGATATATTACTGACCCCGAGAATTGTTTTTACATTCAGTTCCCCTTTTAAACGCCTCAAAGTCTCAAGAGTCACAGCCGGACTTTCAGGATCATGACCAATCGTAAGAACCAAAGCATCAAAGATCAATTGTTCCTTGGGGATTTTCCATTTTTCAGCATAAATAATAATTTTTTTTGCAATCTCAATCCGTCCTTCAGCATCCGATGGTATGCCTTTTTTATCCAAAGTAAGGGCGACGACCATCCCACCATATTTTTTTACTAAAGGAAAGACTGTATCCATCCACTCCATCTTTCCGTTTACCGAGTTTACTAAAGGAACACCGTTGTAGACTCTTAATGCACTTTCCAGTGCTCTGGCATTCATCGTATCAATCTGCAGTGGAGTAGATATATGCCTCTGTATTTCTTTAATTCCGGTTGATAAAAGGAATTCTTCATCCAAACCGGGAGCAGAAAGATGGACGTCCAGGATATCAGCTTTATGATTTTTTTGACTGATTGCCTCCTCAATGACTGCCTCAAAGGAATTTTCTCTTAGGCTCACCATAAGGTGTTCCTTACCAGCAGGATTAATTCGCTCGCCAACCACAGTGAATTTTTTATCGAACTCCACTGAATGATTATAAGAGCTGACAAAGGGTTTAAAGCTCCCTTGCGGTCCGGCATACTTTTCACTTTTGAACAGATCGCTGAGTTTTTTAATGTATGAGGGTTCTGTTCCACAACAGCCTCCGATAAACTGCACTCCGTCATCATGAAATTCAAGCATGGCTGAAGCAAAGTCTTCTGCATTTAAGGGGTAACGGGAACCGTGTTCTGTAATATTTGGAAGGCCTGCGTTAGCTTGAATCATAAGAGGTTTATATGCGATGTCCTTCGTCTTGTCAATCCATGGTTTCATTTCCCTCGGGCCCAGAGAACAGTTCAGCCCGACCACATCGGCACCGAGCTGCTGAAGACTGAGTATGGCGGTACGGGAATCAAGACCGAGAAAGGTTCTCCCGTCTTTTTCAATCGTAATGGTTGCAAAAATCGGCAAGTCCGAATATTCTTTTGCAGCTAATATTCCGGCTTTCAGTTCATACAGATCAGAAAAGGTTTCAAAAAGAATCAGGTCAGCACCTGCATTCTTTCCAGCGATCACCATCTCTTTAAAAATAGAATAAGCCTTTTCAAAGGATAAGGTTCCATTTGGTTCCAGGAGATCTCCCAAAGGGCCTATATCCAAGGCAGCTTTATATGGGTTGGATTCTTTTGCCAGTTGAACCCCTTTTTTTATGATCTTCTTATAGAGATTCTCCTCCCCCTTCAGTTTAAATGGAGATGCATTGAAAGTATTTGATGAAATTATATCCGCACCGCTTCTTTGATACTCCCGATGAATCTCTTTGATTAATTCTCCATGAGTCAGATTTAAGAGAGATGGATTGTCAATGTCTCCGTATCCTCTCTTTTGCAACTCTGTTCCCATTCCTCCATCGAAAATGAAGAAGCGGTTCTCTGTTTCCCAGAATTTTTTCATCTGTTCTTCTCCTTTAACTTGAGCCATAATTGCAATTCGTTTTTTTTGCACAAAATCTGCATTTTCTCTTGGGATCTTCTTTTCCCTCTTTAGCAGGATCTTCATATTTATAATCTGTTTTTATTGCGGTAATACCGGTAATCGTTTTTTTCGGTTGGAGATGATAAGATGAGTTAACGCAGATCTCCATGGAAAAATCCCTTCGCAACTCATGAATAATTCGATCTGACATTGACAATGGATAATCTCCATAACCGGGACTGAAAGGACCTGCCAGTGTCCCGTAGGATTTCTCCCAGAGTTCGAACTCCTCTCGCAGCTCCTCTTCAAGATATTCATTTGCCAATACATCAAGAATCACTGCGTAGGAAAGATCCGTTGCACTGATTTCTCTTATCCTCCGATCAACCTCATGGCCTAATGTAATGGCGTAAATGATTAAATTCGAAGTATTTGTCAAATGATCAGAAATTGATTGACCTTTTATCCACTTTTCACTCTCTTCACGAAGAATAATTCGATGATACGATTTTTTCCGTATGATCTTCTCCAAATCATGATATCCTTTTAGCAGCGATACATAAATTCCATGATCATTGATTTTCTCGTCACCGGATTTTCTCAACGCCTTTATTCCATTTTGAATAATGCGATCTTTTTTTACCATCGTCATCCTCCCGGATAAAGCAAAAAACAGCCTTTGGGCTGTTTTTAACGTTTCTGTCGTAACCATTCAGGAATATCAAAGGATTTTTCCTGTTCCTTGCCGACTTTTACGGGTTGCTCTTCGGAATTAACTTCCAGTGTTTTTATCTCATCGCCATTTTCAAACCCGGTTGCAATAATTGTCACCTTGATGCGATCACCCATGTTTTCATCAATAACCGAACCAAAAATAATATTTGCTTCCGGATCTGCTTTTTCCGTGATTATTTCAGCCGCTTCATTAATTTCAAATAAATTCATCTCAGCATTTCCTGTAATATTTAACAGGACTCCCCGGGCTCCTTGAATTGAAGTTGAAAGAAGAGGACTTTCGATTGCTTTGTTAACAGCTTTCACAGCTTTGTTCTCTCCTTCTGCAACACCTACACCCATATGAGCAATTCCCTGTTCACGCATTACAGTGCTCACATCTGCAAAATCAAGATTTACAAGCCCGGGAATCGTGATTAAATCTGAAATTCCCTGGACTCCCTGTAGTAAAACGTTGTCCGCCAGCTTAAATGCATTAACCATGCTGGTACTGCTATCGGCAACTTCCAGCAGTTTATCATTTGGAACCATCACAAGGGTATCCACGTGCTTTTTCAATTCCTCCAGACCATCCTTTGCAGCACTCATTCGTCGCTTCCCTTCAAACTTAAAGGGTTCAGTAACAACTCCTACTGTAAGAATTCCTAGACGTTTAGCAACTTCTGCGATCACCGGAGCCGATCCTGTTCCCGTACCGCCACCCATTCCTGCGGTAATAAAAACCATATCCGCTCCACTGAGCAGTCCCTCAATTTCCGCTTCGCTCTCAAATGCTGCCTTTTTTCCAATCGCGGGGTCCGCCCCTGCTCCAAGACCCTTGGTCATTTTTGCTCCGATCTGCAGTTTGTAATCTGCAACGGAGTTATACAGTGCCTGTTTATCGGTATTGACAGCGATATACTCTACCCCTTGAAGACCAGTGCTTACCATGTGATTAACGGCATTATTTCCCCCACCACCGGTTCCGATCACTTTAATCTTGGCAATATGGCTCTCATCTTGAATATCAAATTCCAGCATCCATTCCCACTCCTTTTTCTACAAGTTCAACTCTCTGCTTTTCTACTCATTCTCTCATTATACTACATCCGCTAAGGGTTTCAAGTCCTATAAACGTCCTATTTATAAAGAATTATCCGGTGTATGCCTCCCTTAATAATGCGATTTCTTTTTGATATCCCGGGAGCTCGTTCGGTGTCTCCAAATTATATGTCAAATTTCTTAGTTTCCTGTGATTAATCATCCGGATTAATGCATCCAAACCGATTGTTCCTTCTCCCAAAACCTCATGTCGGTCTTTATGGGAAGCAAATGGGGTTTTACTGTCATTTAAATGAATTGCATGGAGCCTGCCCAGACCAACCTTTTTATCGATCTGATTCAAAACTCCGTCTAAATCATTGACGATATCGTATCCCGCTGAATACAGGTGACAGGTATCAAGACAGATCCCTATTCTGTGGCCGTCTTTCGTCCCATCAATAATCGCTTTAAGCTCTTCGAAAGTACTTCCGATTTCCGTTCCTTTTCCTGACATTCCCTCTAAAAGAATTGGGGATGACCCTTCTTCGGGAATTGATTGATTAAGACCATCAATGATTCGTTGGATGCCTTCCTTTTTCGATCCTTTTACATAGGAACCGGGGTGAAAAATATAATAACAGTTTGAAATTTCTTCGATCCGCTTTAAATCATCCTCCAAGAGCTCCCTGGAGTAATTTCTCGTTTCTTGTTTATCCGAGGCCAAATTCATCGTGTAGGATCCATGGGCAAAGAGAGGGCCCCATTGATTGATTTCCATTATTTCTCTTAAACCTTGAAGGTCCTTTGGATTTAGGGCTTTGGCTTTTCCACCTCGGGGATTTCTCGTAAAAAACTGAAACGTATTTGCGCCGATTCCCAGAGCTGTCTCTCCAGCATTTAAAAATCCTTTGGCAATTGATATATGACTGCCGATCTTCAACATTTTACCCCACCTTCATGAGTTTATCGCAGAAAATTAATTGTTGACTCTTTTTTTATTCTTAGTTCTTTTACCGTTAACAGATTTCCGTCTTCCTGAATAACTGTGCCTTTTTGAAATTCAACACGGATGTCCTTTCCTTGAAAAAATTCAATCTCCGGCACTGAACCGTGGGTCCCTTTAAAGATTTTCCTGAAATTCCATAGAAGCTTTAACCGGCTCATCTTGGACACAGTGCATATCTGAAATTCCTTTTTATACGGACTGGCATCAGGGCAGATTTTCATTCCATTCCCCACGTATTTCCCATTAGCGATAGCGGTGATATATGTAGTCCGCAGAACTTCCCTATCATCAATCGTTAACTTCACTTCTTTTGGCCGGTAGACCATCAGCATTTTCAGAGTACTGTAAAGATAATTCAGTTTTCCGTCCCTGATGATGTTTTTATTCTTCTCTTTGATGATTTCCGAATCCACTCCCCACCCTAAAACATTAATAAAATAATGGTCATTCACCTTTGGGAGATAGAGCTGGTCGGTTATTCCCATTTTTATCCGATCCATACTTTCCTTAATGTTTTCCGAAAGATTCAAGGTTTTCAGGAAGTCGTTCCCTGATCCGGTCGGAATTATACCAACAGATATCCGTCTTTCTGCAACTCCATTGATCACTTCAGCCAGTGTGCCATCTCCTCCTACTGCGATGACATCCGTATATCCCCTCTCCATTTCGTTTTTTACAAGGCTGGAAATTTGACCTTCTTCCTTGGAAATCAGAATTTCATGAGGAATTTCATCAAACTCTTCCCTGATACGGGTAATCAAAGCCATGGCCTCACCTTTTCCGGCCACTGGATTAATCAGAAACAAGATTTTTCGATTTATCATTGTCTGCTTATCATTCATGTTTTCACTTCTTTCATCGTGGTCTTGACTTTCTTATTGATAACTGTTTAGATTATAGCACAGTCGGTTATAATTAATCTATGACAGTTGGCAAGAAAGGAAGACTTTAATGAAAAAGAAACGTACGATCACAAATGGGATTATTTTAATTAACGCATTTATCTTTCTGGCAATGTTTCTTATTGGAGGAAGCGGTGTGTTCCGAAATCCGGTCATGCTTTTAGCCTTCGGCGCCCACTTTGGCCCTCTAATTATTGAAGGGGAATGGTTTCGGCTTGTTACGTCAATGTTTATTCATGGTGGAATCATGCATATCTTTTTCAATATGTATATTCTTTATATTTTTGGTAACCTTGCAGAGAAGGTCTATGGCTCTTATAAATTTCTTACCATCTATATGGCAACAGGAATCTTTGCAAGCCTTGCAACTCTGATCGTGAATCCGGCAACCTTATCCGTTGGAGCTTCCGGAGCAATTTTCGGCTTAATTGGTCTATTATTCGGTACAGGATTTAGAAAGGATACTCCCGGGCTGTTAAAATCCATCACCGGCAGCACCCTTCTGCCCATGATCCTGATCAATGTATTTTTAGGATTCACCGTTCCATCGATTAACAACGCAGCACATCTCGGAGGTTTGTTTTCCGGTATGATTTTTGGAATCTCAACCCCGGTCCTCCGAAGTTACACCAGACACTCTATTTGGAAAATCACATTTTTAGGTTCATTATTCATCTTCTTTTCCAGCTTTGCTTCCTTATTGATGATCCTCTTCGGATAATGAAATCCGGGCTTTATCGATCCCCTTTTTAATGCTACAATAATACTATCGATTGAATCAATAGAAAAAGGAGGCAATGACAATGATTCAACACAACTTGAATCCTGATAATACAAGTCTTTTAGTCATTGATTTTCAGGAAAAACTGGTTCCGATTATGCAGGAATCTGATAGAACCATAAAAAATGCTCAAACTCTGATTAAAATCGCCAAGGCCCTTGATATGCCCATTACTGTGACAGAGCAGTATCCTAAAGGCATCGGCCATACTGTTAAAGAGATCACCGAAGTCCTTGCAAGTGTGGAACCCATTGAAAAAATGTCTTTTACCGCATGCACTTCAGACGTAAAGGAAGCTTTATCAAAGAACCCTCGCAGAAAGATTCTCGTGACGGGAATTGAAGCCCACGTCTGCGTTTTTCAAAGCGTTCGTGATCTCCTTTCCGAAGAGTATGAGGTCTATGTGGTTGCTGACAGTGTTTCTTCCAGAAAAAGTTTCAATTACGAAAACGGTCTTGCTCTTATGAAAGATTTGGGGGCCGTCATCACAAATACGGAAACGGTGCTTTTTGATTTATTGAAGGTCTCAGATCATCCGAGATTTAAAGAGCTCTCAAAGCTCATTCGTTAATGACGACCCACGATAATCATTCTATAAAACACCTGAAAGGGTGTTTTTTCTCTGTTAGTACTTTTTATGATGTTCTCACTGTTAATATACCTATTCATTAGGAGGTGCCGGTTATGAATTATCAGGATGCATTGAACTATATCCATGGGACCTATCAGTTTGGAAAAAAACTGGGGTTGGAGAACATGCAGGATCTTCTCCACAAGCTTGGAAACCCTCAGGATTCCCTGAAGATCATTCATGTTGCAGGAACAAACGGTAAGGGGTCAGTATGCTCTTTCCTTGCTCAAATCCTTACAGAAGCAGGATTCTCCGTTGGTCTGTTTACTTCTCCCTATCTGGAGCGGTTTAATGAGCGAATTCGTTTAACCGGGGAAGAAATTGCCGATGATGAGCTTGCAAGACATACCTGCATTGTAAAAGAGAAGATCGAAGCAATGATTGAGGAAGGTCGCCATCAACCATCGGAGTTTGAAGTGGTTACAGCCATCGCCTTCAGTTATTATGCAGAGAAAATGCCCGACTTCTTAATTCTTGAGGTTGGCCTGGGTGGTCGTCTGGATGCTACGAATGCCATCACCTCCCCGGTTCTATCAATTATCACATCAATTGGAATGGATCATACCCAATACCTTGGAAATACTTTGACTGAAATCGCTAAAGAAAAAGCGGGAATTATAAAACCCCATGTCCCTGTTCTTGTCTATCCCCAGGACCATGAAGTGGAGTCAGTCATTGCTGAAATTGCCCGAGAAAAATCCGCTCCTTACCTTCAGTTAGACCCTGATGGCATTAAAATACTGGAACGTTCGTTTTCAGGTCAGATTGTCAAATTTAAAGAATTTCCGGATACACCGCTTTTAATCTCTCTGTTAGGAGAATATCAGGGAATGAATGCATACGTTGCTTTTCAGGGAATGAAAGCCTTAATGAATTATGATGTCCTTAACCTCACTGACGGAACACTGGAACAATCCGTCAAAAATGGTTTAAGAAAAACCCTTTGGGCAGGGCGAATGGAAATATTGGGTGTAAAACCTCTGATCCTCATCGATGGTGCCCACAATCAACAGGCGGGAGAAACCCTTGTTAAAAGTGTTTTTCAGCTCTTCCCGGGCAGAAAGATCACTCTTCTCTTTGGAATGCTTAACGATAAGGACATTAAAGGATTTGTCGAGACCATTCTTCCTCTCGCCGACAAAGTTGTCTTGACAAAACCCTTCGGACCGAGAGCAGCCCACCCGAGAGAGTTGAAAGTTTATTTTGAGAGCCGCACTGATGAAATTCACATCGAACCTTCGGTGGAAAGAGCAATTGATCTTTCCCTGGAACATACTAATCCGGAGGATCTTCTGGTGATCGCAGGCTCTCTGTATTTAATCGGTGAAGCAAGAACTTACTTGAAAAAACGACTGAATAAAACTGGATGTCTCTAGGGCATCCAGTTATAATATTGCTCACTCACTTTATCTTTTCTTATCACCCATAACAAAGAAATCAATATGATCCCTGCCAGAACTCCCGGCGCAACCCAATAGACCATCTCTTCATTTTGATTTTCCACAAGAATTCCGATATAGGCCCAGATAAACACTAAAGGAAATAATCGATCCCTCTCTCTGACGATAAACCACAAAGCCAGAATTGAACCTACGGTCAGCAGAATGATCATCCACTGCCCTTCAGGAAGGATCCAATTGTTTAAGTTACTGTGATCGAAGTAGATAAATGCATTTGCAATGGTTGCGACACTTACCCAGGCTAAATAAATACTGAAGAACCCTCTTACAAATATTTTTTCAAGATGTCTCGGCCGCCCGGGCAAATGATTCAGCCGATGATAGATGACGATCAGGTTTAATAATAGAAGTACAATAATCAACATGCTCAGTTCAATTTGCAAATAATGCCATGTCAGGATCCAAAGGCCGTTTAATATGCAGGAAGGGAAAAACCATCCTCCCAATTTCCCTATGTAAATCTTATCACCGTAATTTGAAGTGAACTGCAAAATTCCGAAGCCGATCATGAGCAGGTAAATCAAACCCCAGATGGAGAAAACGTACCCCGCCGGCGTAAAAAGCACCGGGTATAGATCAGAAATTTCCCCTGTGGTCAGATCATTGATTGGCAAAGCATTTGCAAGTCCATTCATCGTGAGTACAAATAAAATACCGATAAAATTCCCCATCTTTCTCCTTTTGTATTTCATATAATCCTCCTCTAGTCCAGAAATTTCTGTATTTCCAGTGCATATCCGTTGGGATCTTTAATGAAAAAATGATAAATCTTAAAGGCTTCATTGACTTTAGGAGGCTCCAGGGTATTCCAACCGGAATCCACAAGCTTTTGGTAAATCCGATCCACGTCCTCAACTACCCAGGTAATTATTGGGCTTTTCCATGCTTTTGTCGGTTCAATATGGTTACAAAAACCCAGTTTGCCACTTCCCGGCACATCATAGATACGGCAGGCGCCCTGATCTTTATATAAAGGAAATCCTAATATTCCCTGATAAAAATGATGCACCTTTGCTAAATTTTCTGCTCCGAAAAAAACAATTAAACCTTCTTCTTTTCCCATTTTCTATCCTCCCATCATAAATGATTTGTCATCCAGTTTACCACATCCTGATAGACCGCTTCCTTATTGGATTCATGCAGCATTTCATGGCGTCCTTTCGGATAATATCTGGTTTCCACTAAAGTATTCCCACTTTTCAAATATTTTTCTTTGATCAATTCCACGCCCTTTGTTTCTTTCCCAACAGGATCGTGTTCTCCTGAGAACAGGTAGATCGGGAGTTCTTTTGGTGTTCTTTCATGGTTCTCCTGTTTATTGACTCTAATCACGGAACGCAAAAGATCCTGATAAAACCCTGCGGTAAAGACATTGCCACATAGGGGGTCATTCTCGTAGGCTTCAACCTCCCAGGGGTCAGAGCTTAACCAATCATGCTCAGTGTCGGAGGGTTGAAATTTTTTGTTGAAACCACCAAAGCTCATCTTGTGCAGAAAAGGACTCTTCTTTTTTTTGCCTTTTATAAGTCCTTCTATTCGGGCAGCAATCAGACCCATATACACATCAATGCCTGGAGGAGCAAGAGTTCCGCTTAAAATAAGGCCATGCAGATTTTCACCGTAGCGCTGGGCATACTCTCTTGCGAGTAAGGATCCCATGCTGTGTCCAAGTAAAAAGACCGGCAGGTCATTGTAGTCCTCTCTAATTCTTTCCTGTAAGGACAGTAAATCCGAGAGTACAAGATTCCATCCATCCTTTTCACCGAAATAGCCTTCAATTCCATTTTTTCCGATGGTTTTGCCGTGACCTCGATGGTCATTCCCATAAACAGCAAAGCCTTGCTGTACCATATATCTTGCAAAATCGTCATAGCGCTCGATATGTTCCGCCATACCATGAGAGATTTGCAATACGGCTCTGGTTTTACTGCGATCTTTATTCAACCATCTTTTTGCATAAATCCGTTTACCATCTTTCCCTTTAAAGAAAAAACCTTCCACGACCATATAGATCCTCTCCTTCTTTAAATTACCCGATTTTTAATCCTTTAAGCAGTGTATTCTTATGCACTGTAGCCTTTTTCCTTCTCATATGAGCGCTCTCTTATCTTCATTCCATACCCGTATAAAACCGTTATTACAGGGAGTCCCAGGGACAAAAATGAAAAAGGAAGATACGAAACTGTACTGACTCCTAAAATTGATACAATCGCAACAGCGTTCACATTCCAGGGAATCAGGGGGACGGTAACAACACTGCTATCCGCAATCGTTCTCACAAGATCTTCCTTTCTCAGATGGTGCTTTTGATATGTGCTTTTTAAAAACCTTCCTGGGATGATGATCGATAGGCTTTGATTACAGGTCACTGTATTAATCAGGATACAGAGCAAGGAGGTTTTGAAGATTAAATCCCTTCCCGACTTTATCCTTCCTTCGAACTCCTCAATAAGAGGTTTAATCATTCCCGTATGCTCCAGGATGCCATTCAGTGCCGTTGAAAGTAAAATGATTGAGAGAACGGTCCACATAGAAACCCAGCCGCCACCTGATAACAATACGGGGTCTGTACCGTCGGGAAAATAACCGAAAATCAACGTCCTCACTAAATGAATAATACCGTGAAAATCTGTATTGAGGGGAATCATAAGAAAAATACTTGATATAATTCCGCTGATAATGCAATAAATTATCGGAACTCTTATCAACGCAAGGAGCATGAGCAGTAACGGAGGAATCAGCATCATCCAGTGGACAGTATGTTCGGCTGCCAGTGCCGCCATCGTCTGCCTGATATGAAGATCTACAATATCATCCGTAAGAAAGCGGCTTCCCATCCAAAAATAGAGCAGACCGGCAAGTAGATAGATCGGGATTAATGTGTTCATTGTCTTTTTTATGTTATCCAAGACATTTGTATTTGTCATATTGGCTGTAAGATTTGCACTGCTGGAAATTGGAGATGAACGATCTCCTACATAGGCACCGGATATCACAGCTCCGGCAATCCAGGGCAAAGGAATTCCCATGACTCCCCCGATTTCCATGAACGAAATCCCGACGATACTGATCGCTCCGATCGAGGTGCCGAGAATCATTGAAATAATACTGGTGATTACAAAAATTGCAAACAAACCGTTAAGTCTGGGAAGATAATAGAGCCCAAGATTCATAAGTGTTGCTGTGGTTCCGCTCATCATCCAGGCTGCAGACAAAACCCCGATAAGGGACATAATCATAAGAATAATTTTACCATTCCCGGTGCCCCATTTAATCATATGTAATAGTTCATATGTAGAATACCCATGTTTTCTTGAAACAGAAAAAGCCGTTAAAATTCCCAATAGCAGGCCAAATAATGCTGTATCTGCTAAGATCAGTCCAAGTCCGATGCCTACCAGAGTGATTACTAAAACAAGCGCAGTATCTCTGGTTCTCATATGTTTCTCCATAGTATCAATTCCTTTATAATTCATTGTCAAGAATTATTATACCACTTTCTTTCCAATAAAAAATAGAGAAGGGACAAATTCCCTTCTCATGATCGGTAATTATACTTCACTGTTCCATTTAATCAATCTCTTTAAGGTTATAGGCTTGAATCTGCTGATTAAACAAACGTACTAAAGGTTTGTATAGAATGATTGCAATCACATAATTCGATCCCCCATGAACGATATCAAAGGGAATTCCCCGTACCCAATAGGCAATTCCGTAGGCAATGCCGTAAAAGAAAGATTCAAACACAGCAAAAAGGAATCCGAAGGATGCTCCGAAAACCGCAGCAAGAATCGCAAAGCTGTACTCCGAGGAGAATGCTTTTGATGCTAGATGTGTTCCAACAATGAGAGCGGGCCATACAAAGTAGTAGGCTAAAACCCAAGTATTAAAGCCATAAAGAAAAATCTCAGTTGTTGCAAAAATTACCGCCACAACCATCGTCCTTTTCAAGCCCAGGGTAATTGTATACACCATAAAAAGAAGTGTAACGATCTCTACATTGGGAATAAAGCTGAGAGCCATTTTCCCCGCTGTCAGGGATGCACTTAGTAAGCTGATTAGGACAAGATCACGTACTTTCATAGTCTAAAACGTATCCAATTCGATGGTGTAAACGGAACCGTCCTCCAGAGGAAGTTCTGCCGCTCCAACCATTGCATCTTCTCCATCAACAACAATTTTGAAAAACTCGTTGGCTCCGTCATCCGCCCGATAACCGAAAAAGCCTACAAGCATATCCCCAAAACTGGTTTCTTCTGTTTCCAACTCCAACTCTTCGGAATGCTCTTCCAACAGTTCCATGAGATATTCACCATCAGTTTGGTATACAAACGTTTCTTCGATCCCTTCTTTTTCAATCACAATTTCTAAAGTAACTTCTTTTTCGCCCTCCTGTGCTTCCGGTGCTAAAAATTGAGAATATAATGCCCCTAAACCTACCACTAAAATCACAACCACCATAATTGATAAAAGCTTCTTATTCATTCTATTTCCTCCTTTTTTATGTCCCCGTAAAAAACCCCTTCAACCAGGGTTGAAGGGGTAGATTTATCTATTGAACACCATAGAGACTTTCCGGTGTACAGATTCCATCATCCCATCTTCAATCCCTCGTGAAGTCTAGAGTCTTTTCGTCAGGCAGGTCTTCCGGCTTTAGCACAAAGGTATTGCCTTCCCGGTTTCCCAGTGACATTTTATACCTTTCTCGTGCATTTACGGCGGCGAGGACCGCGCAGGCATTTCACCTGCTTCCCTTTTCATGCGTAAACAACCTGAACGAAATTACGATGAACTTGTCTTCATTTAACATCATAATGGATTTTCAAGTAAAAATCAAATATGCACTTTTACATCATTTCTTTTTCTGCCAGGCATCCTTTAATGGAACAATACGGTTAAATACAAGATGATCATTGGTTGTGTGCTTATAATCCACCGTAAAGAATCCTTGACGGATGAACTGGAATTTCTCTTCGGGTTTTGCATTTTTTAATGAAGTTTCACCCTTGGCCCCATTAAGAATCTCCAGTGAATTCGGATTAATCCGCTGATCCCAGCTTAATTCTTTGTTTTTTAAGAGGGATTCATCTTCAATCAGCTGATTATAAATTTTCACTTCCATGTCGCAGCAGTTCTTACCATCAACCCAATGGATCGTACCCTTCGGTTTTCTTTCAGTAAACCCTGAACCGCTTTTCGTCTCCGGATCGTAGGTGCAATGCAGTTCGATGATCTGACCGTAGTCATCTTTAACGATATTTTCCAGTTGAATGAAATATGCTCCCCGCAGACGCACTTCATTGCCCGGTGCCAGACGCTTGAATCCTTTAACGGGTTCTTCCATAAAGTCGTCGGACTCGATATATACTTCTCGGGAAAAGGAAATTTCCCGGGTACCCATGTCCTGATTTTTTGGATGATTCTGCAGGATCAATGTTTCGCTTTTGTTCTCGGGATAATTGGTTATAACAACCTTCAAAGGTCGTAATACCGCCATCATGGTTGGTGCTCTGTCCTTCAGATCTTCCCTGACACTATGCTCAAGCATTTTAATATCCACTGTGCTTTCATCCTTGGAAACACCAATTTCCCCTAAAAACTGCTTGATACTCTCAGGGGTATAGCCTCTCCTTCGCATCCCACGAATGGTAGGTAAGCGCGGATCATCCCAGCCATCGACATATCCTCCTGCAACCAGCTCTTTTAAGTACCGTTTACTGGTCACCACACCGGTTAAGTTCATTCGGCCGAACTCTCTCTGTTTTGGAGGCTCAGGAAGCTCCAGTTCCTTTAGCGGCCACTCATAAAGAGGCCGATGATCTTTAAATTCTATAGAACAAAAAGAATGAGTCACTCCTTCAATTGCATCTTGAAGCGGATGGGCATAGTCATACATCGGGTAAATACACCATTGGTTTCCCTGTCGATAATGAGATTCGTGAAGAATCCTGAACAGCACCGGATCTCTCATATTCATATTGGGAGATTTCATATCAATTTTTGCCCGAAGTACTCTTGTGCCTGTGGGAAACTCTCCATCTTTCATACGCCGGAAAAGATCAAGATTCTCTTCAACGGTTCGTTCCCTGTAGGGACTGTTTTTTCCGGGCTCCGTTAAGGTTCCCCGGTACTCCCTCATTTCTTCAGGGCTTAAGTCGCAGACATAGGCCTTTCCTTTATGAATTAATGCAACCGCATAATCATACATTTGCCCAAAATAATCAGAACCGTAAAAAATTCGCTCTCCGGGATCAAAGCCTGCCCATTTCATATCCTGGATAATTGCATCAACAAACTCCATTTCCTCTTTTACAGGGTTTGTATCATCAAATCGCAGATTAAATACCCCGCCGTACTTCTTAGCTACCGTATAACTTATATTGATGGCATACGCACTTCCGATATGAAGATAGCCGTTAGGCTCCGGCGGGAAGCGGGTACACACTTCCCTCTTAAAGGTCCCTTCTTCCAAATCTCTATCCACGATACGGTGAAGGAAATTCGATGTCTCAAATTCCCGATCTTTATTTTCCTTTTCCATATATTTCCCTCCTTGATTTGCATTTTCCATATTTCATCTTATTTTCTCAATCTAACCAACATTATATCACGAATGATCATCCATTTATACATTGAGAGCTTCCAAATGGATGATTTGACAATCAGGATTTCCTGTAGAAAAGGAAAGGGATTGTCAAATAATTTAATACTGCGAAAGGAGCATATTGCCAGGCTGCAACCCCCGTAATGGAAAAAATAATCACTGCATTCACATTCCATGGCATCAGGGGTGCAATAGAAGTGCCTGTATTAGCAATGACCGCAGCAAAATCCGAATCGTCTTGAAGATATTCTCCAGCAACCGCTTTTAAATGTTTCCCGGGAATCAGAATCCCTACCGTTTGGTCGCAGGTCATAGCATTGAGGAGAATTGAAAAAATGCCGCTATGTAAGATCGTGGTTCTTCGTGACGTACACTTCTTGCGTATTCTTGAGATTAATGGGGCAATCCAGCCGCAGGCATCAAATATCTGGCTGAAGGCAACTCCTCCGGCAACCACAACAATTACCTCAACCATTTGAAGAACCCCACCGATTTCCAGAGTTTGCAAGAACTCATGGGGAGATTGGGTCCGGTAACCGAAAATCAGATCCCGCAAAATCAGCATCCCTTCTCTTTGCTGTATGAAAAATGCGAAAAATATCCCTGCAAGTATTCCCAGGGTTAGCACCTTTCTTGTTGACATCCCAATAACAGAGAGAATCAAAACACCCACAGGCATTATCAGTAATGTGATCGATAGAGTAAACTCGCTCTTTAATATGTTTTGAAACCCTTGAACTTCGTCAACGGTTACCTCACCTTGATAGAGTCTGCCGAGAAAAATCGACAGTCCCAATGTAATAAGGATCGGGAAAGCCATTAAACGGATCATTCGAAAAAAATATTCATTAAAGGGAGTCCGGACAACCTTGATTGTAAAGTTCACCAAAGCCGACATCGGTGATAACCGGTCTGCGATATACGCTCCGGAAATTAAGGTGCCTACCAGT
Source organism: Clostridiaceae bacterium (assembly GCA_003554105.1). Lineage (GTDB taxonomy): Bacteria > Bacillota > Clostridia > Peptostreptococcales > T1SED10-28 > T1SED10-28. Next base: position 156,510 of record PWFQ01000060.1, read on the forward strand.
ACACCATCATGAATTCCCATAGAAGAGCCGATGGTATAAAATACAATTCCAATGGTGCTGAGGGTCCCAAGCCCTGTCCCCAAAAAGAAAGCAAGTATACCGCTTACAATAAAAATCATCGGCAGAAAGTTCACCCGATAAATAAGATCAAAACCATAGTATATTAGCATCGGAACAATCCCTGAGGCAATCCAGACAGAAACGTTCAAACCGATCATCGCGATGAGAAGATACACTTCCCAGGCACTTTTCACTCCATCGAATACCCATCTCCCGCTGGTTTTCAAAGGAACTTTCAGCCCCCGTAAAAGGAGGAGTGAGAAGACCATTACCATTGAAACAGGCCAAATTAAAGAATGGCCTAAGCCCATTGTGATTATAATGGATAGACCAAACAGTACAATCATCAGAAGTCCATAGAGTATAGGAGGGTTAGCCTTCACGGTTGATCTCCTCCTTCACAGTTCTTCCTGTCTCTTGTTCAGGATTATTAATCATCAGACTGTATGACTGATGAATTGCATAAATATGCTGTCTAACTCCGATAAACTCAGCTTCATCCTCTTTTACTTCAATAAACAGTTTTGCAGTATAGGCCTTTTCATGCCATTTCGGTTTTATAATGAGAAGATCCTTTTCATGTTCTTCCATGGAATAGTGCATATTTTTGATAGCAAGTGCAACGTTCTTTTTAAAGGCTTCTTTATCTTTGATTTCGATTGTTTTATGACGAATCTTGTGGTTCATGATGTAAACCATTGTATAGGAAAAAACACTGATGGAAACAAATGAAAAATGAAATTGCCCTCCCGTAAGAAGAATCATTCCTCCATATGCGATGAGAATAAAAATTAAAAAATGGATTAGCCCTTTTAAAAAAAATGTAATAAATGCTTTCCGATAAAAATCTTCATTCATTCGCTTGTGTCCTGCCTTTCTATTTAAAGTCCTTTGAATGGTTCATCGCATCTTCAAAAATTTCCACTAGAGCAGGGTCTAATATACTTCCTGCAAGATCCCCGACTGCCACCATCAACTTCTTATGCAGTTCTCCTTCGGAGTACTGACCACTGAATTCTCTCCTAAATAAGTCAGCTTCATTGGCAACTGCGATAATTCTAGCTTCCAGCGGAATACTGTTCCCTTTTATTCCACGGGGATACCCAAGTCCATCAAACCTTTCATGATGGTAGAGTACAAATTCCGATAAATCTGCCAGCTTTGTGATGTTGTTGAAAATTCGATATCCCGCCTCCATATGCTTTGCATATTCCTTCCATTGCTTTGAATCTATCTCCGGATACATATGGACAGTTTCCCTCCAATGATGCTTGAGAGTTTCTTCAGCGAGAGAGATTTTGCCGACATCGTGGAGCTTTGCAGTAAGAACTAAACGATCCAGACGTTTTTGATTGAAGCCAAGAGACTGGCCTATTTTTTCACTATAATAAGCCACTTTATCACCATGTTCCTTCTCTTCAGGATGACTGTTATGCAGTTTTCCAACAATCGTGTCGAACATCTTCTTCTTTAAGCTTTGTCCATCTTCAAGCTTCTGCTTATACATCAGGTCCTCTACATGCTTATACAGTTCTTCCAGTCTTTCCGCTGGATCCTCCTTCATATCATAGCCAAAGGAAATCGAGATGCTCATATCCTGAAATGACATGTTCGCCATTAAGCGTTGTATACGATCGACAACGACTTCAGCCATTTCTTTCGTGGTTTTCGGTAAAACAATCAGAAACTCATCTCCACCGATACGGGCAATCAGTTCATCTTCTCTGCATGCTTTTCGCAGTACGGAAGCAACTTTTTTCAGCAGATCGTCCCCTGCCTGGTGACCGAAAACATCATTCGTCAATTTCAGTCCGTTAACATCGCCCATGATAAAAGAAATGGGATGGTTCCTTTTCGTATTCAGACGTTCCAACTCCGCATCCATGAATCGTCGGTTATAAAGCCCGGTTAAAGCATCATGGTAGCTCACGTAGAGAATTTCTTTTTCGATTCGTTTGCGGTCGGATATATCCGTATAGATTCCATAGCCCCCGATCACTTTCTTTCCATCAACAATTGGGACTCCTTTAATCTGAACCTCTACAGGATTTCCGTTTTTTCCGTATCGGACACCTTCCGTCACTACCTTTTCCCCTCGAAGGAGCTGATTTGTTAAATTGGCGGAAGTCTGCAGTGTCTTTTGAATCGTGATGGCATGATCGAGATTCCAGCCTTTAATTTCATCGACAGTATATCCAAAAAGAGATGTAAAATGGTCGTTAATATCAAGAATTAAATGATTTTCATCAAAAAGGACAATCGCATCGGAAGAGTTTTTAAAGAGTGCTTCAAAAATGACTTTCTGTTGATTGAGTTCTCTCAATGCCCTGGTTTCCCGGTTGACGTTTCTATAAATCAGAAAAGCTCCTCTGCAGATCCCCTGATCGACAATCGGTATTCCCGTAATCATCACATGGTATTCATTCCCATTCTTATCTTTACGAACACCTCGGTCATGGAAAACCTTCCCCCCTAAAACCTTTCGGGTGTTGCTTAGGACTTTCAATCGTTCTCCTTGATTCCAGCGCAGAACATCGTCGATGTGTTTACCGGCGATCTCTTTCTTCCCATACAAAAACAGCTCCTCAAAAGACGGATTTGCTTCCAGGATTATCTGTTCCATATCGATTTTTATCATTGCATCGGGGGATGCATTGAAGAGAATTTCATACCCTTTCATACAGATCCCTTCCTTCTTGATCCGCGGACCGATAATTCATTAACATCTTGGAAATACGTGTTGGTTTACTGATAAAAAAGACCCTTCCCATAGGACTGAGGGCTCCTTTTAACCATTATACCATAGAATTCCATATGCCTCAGTACAATTTTCCTGAAGTGTTTCCTTCAGTATTGATCGTAAGAACCACTGAACGATCACTGATGTCCAGAAAGCTTCTCAATTCTCTATAAGAGCCTTTACAAAGAGATTCCAAAACACCCATAGTGACCGCTCCCGATTCCCCCGCAATGATTTTAGGATCTTCACCAAGTGGTCGTGCTAAAATATCCACTCCTTTTTCTGCAAGATCATCCTCTACAGAAAAAATTCCTGAAGCGAATTTTTCTGCGATATACAGCGCCAAAGGATTGGCTTTTCCACATGCAAGTCCTGCCATAACCGTATTAAGATCCCCCTCAACCCGTGTATCTTCCGAATAGTGAAAGGACTGATAAAAGCAGTTTGCACGAGCAGGCTCTACAAGGATAAAGGTAAGGTCTTCCCGGTCATAATAGGATTTAAAAATACTCATCATCGCTGCGGCAAAGGATCCGACTCCCGCCTGAAGGAATATGTGGGTTGGTGTAACTCCATCCTTTTCAAGTTCATCAATGGTTTCAAGGGCAATCGTCCCATACCCCTCTATAATCCACTGTGGGATTTCCTTGTATCCCTCCCACATCGTATCCTGAACAAGAATCCCATTGTACTTGTGTGCATACTCCTCTGCCATCATCACCGTATCATCATAATTGGAATCCGTCAGAATAACCTTTGCACCTTCTTCTTCTATGATCCTGAGCCGATATGGATCTGTGCCTTTCGGAAGAAAAACCACTGAATGATGTCCAAGGGATTTTGCGGCCCATGCAAGGCCCCGTCCATGATTTCCATCGGTTGCTGTCACAAAGGTGAGATCCTTTGAAGGAAGGTCATTTTCACGATTCTTTAAAATTTGATTCAAAGCGAAGCTTGCTCCCAATCCTTTAAATGCCTGTAAACCAAATCTCTCACTTTCATCTTTGACATAGAGTTTATTGATTCCCAGCTTATCAGCTTTCTGCTGGAGATTATGTAAGGAAGTTGGCCGATATACGGTTAGGGTTTGATGAAATTCCCGGGCTTCCTTCACTCTGGGTATGAGATTCCTCAAAAAATCCTCTTTTGCAGGTTGCACTTCTTGATTCTTTTTTCCACTCCCAATCCAGGGGTTCTTTACAAAGTCCATTTTGTTTCCCTCCTCACAAGTTATTTCCATTTTACCATGAAAACAACTCCCTAGTAACAAGGTGACATGAAAAATGAACAAAAAAAGACCCGCGGAAGCGGGTCTTTGATCTGTCAAAACTCATTGTTGTAATTATTTACTTGCTGCTTCTAAAGCTCGTTCTACTGCTGTAATCCAGTTGTTTGATGATCCGGTAGCTCCAGTGAAAGTATCAACTTCTGTACCGTTAGCTGCGACAAATCTTTCAGCCATTTCTTCTTGAGCATCAAAATACTCTTCGTATTGGTAATCTTCAGGCTTGAACTCTTCTCCGTCATCACTTAACTGAGTGTCATGAAGAACAACTTCAACGATTTCATCGTTTTCGATTGTTACAAAAGCAACAGATCGTCCTCTTTCACCAAGATCGCTTGCTCCGAAGAATGTTCCGTTGAAGAATTCGCTGTCATCTGCAGGCTCAACAAGTGCCATTTCCATAGCTCGCTCTACAGCTTGAATCCATTTATCAGAAGAGCTTGTCGCTCCTGTAAAGATTTCAACATCTGCACTGTTAGCTTCGATAAATCGTCCGGGCATTTCCGCTAAAGCTTCATGGAACTCATCATATGAGTAGTTTTCATCTTTCTCTACCCCTGTACCTCTGAATTCAGAAAGCTCGATGTCTACGATCTCGTCGTTTTCAATCGTTACGACAACTTTACCGAATCCTCTTTCGTTTGCATCACTGTAGGCTTCGTAGGTTCCATCTGCGTACATACCTTCAGCAGCATCTTCGTCTTGCTCATCATCTTGTACATCTTCTTGAGAATCGTCTTGCTCCGGCTCATCTGCAACAGCATCTTCTCCACCGCAACCGATAAATAAAAACATGGACATTGCAAGAACCATTAATAACACTAAAAATTTCTTCATTGAATAACTCCTCCTTATATGTTTGTTAATACGTTGTAGTGCTTGTTAACCAATAGTCATTATTGGTTAATAATTTAACTCTTTTACTTGAGCTGTATCCAATATATCACAGTTCTTTATATGATTCAATAGAAATTTAATATTTATTTTCCATTAGGAGGGTATCTTAGAATTTGTACTAATATTTCAACAATTCATCTTGTTTCATAAAACCTATACAAAACAGATATATGCTCCCTTTGTATTTCCTTCCCTAAATATATTGATGTTTCAATGGCCGATCAAGATCTTCAAGATCCTGAATACCGTTTTTGTTCCACTTCTGAAGAAGCTCTCTGATAGATTCGTAGTTTCGCCGGTTATCCAGCAAAGACTGGTCCATGGCATGGGTAATCAGTCTTTGAGACATCGATTTTCCAAGCCATGACTTTAGATCGGCAGCAATCTCACGGGTAATGGGATGAATATTTTCATGGAAATGAAGAAAGATTTCCCAGACTTCCCTCTCCTCACCACGGATGATCTCCAGAATATCCACTACCTCTTCCTTGTTTAACTTATCCCAATTAATATTACTGTTAATGTCATTTAAGTCTTTTTCTTTCATAAGATCTTTCTCTTTCTCTTTCTCTAGATCTTTCTCTTTCTCTAAATCTTTCTCTTTCTCTATAGATCGTTTATTTATGTATATTACAGGGTTACAGCCATATTCGACATCCTCGTTGATATCCTGTTCGATATCCTGTTCGATGTACAGTCCGATATCCTTTTCGATATCCTGCTCGATATCCTCTTCGATGTACAGTCCGATATCCCTTTCGATATCCTGCTCGATATCCTGTTTGTTATCCTCTTCGATATTCTCATCGATGTTCTTATTGCTCTGTTGATTCTCCTCATAGTTGATGATTTTCAACCATACCTCTTCATCATGAAGCACACTCAAGGTATATGTGCCTGAATTTCTGCCTCCGGCTTTTTCGTAGGTAATGAGTCCCCTCTTCACCAGGAGCTTTCGCATTTCAATAATATCTTTGGTCAAAAGCTTGGTCATATGCTGTATGTAAGGGATTGGTGCGCTGAACCGCTCCTTCCAATACAATGTATTATTCTTTTGAAACAGTGCAAAATAAAGGGATTGGGCTTTTGTTGGGAGCCCAAGAGCTAAAAGGTAGTTCGAATACGCATTCATTTGATTAACGTACTTGATTCTGGGTTCATGTTTCATCGGCAGACATGTCCTCCTTCTCCATTTACGGTTTTAGCATTACAAGGCACCTTTCTTGAATGCTTGTTATTTTAATGGTAAGCATGGAGTCGGAATTTGTCCAGGACAGGTTTTATGTATTGCTTTATTTTTTTATAATTGATTTGAATCATTGATCTGTTTGTTCGCCCGCTTTCTCATAAAAAAAGCCCCATGACAGAGAACTCTGAAATCCTCTGCCTTGGGGTAATTACGGTGGTGAATCTACGTTCTTTTTTTATAAATATTTTTCCCCAGGATGATTATTCCTGCAACAATCAACCCCACCGGAAACAGGTTTTCCATAATAAACCTGCTTGTGGGTGAATCCCATGTCTGGATCAGAAAGATAAACAGACTGAAACCATACAAACTGATGCCCGGGTAAAGAGGCCACTGTCTTTTCCCTTTGCTCATATGTAAAAGCCGTCTGGTATGAAGCAGATATACAATGATAAATGCCGTTCCCAGCATAATAAAAAAGAGATATCCCCCATCCATTCCAAGGGGTCTGTTTTGATCAATGATTGCAAAAATTCCAATCATGCTTACGATACTACCGGGAATCAGCAAGCCAATATTCCGGTTCTCCACCCGATCTCCTGAACCGCGGTATGCCAGGAGAAAAAGTATTCCGATGATCAAAAGGGTGTACTCTCCACGATAAACTCCCAGATTCCCAAGCAGAAAAACTCCTCCAATAACGACTAGAATGATTCCGATCCATTTTCGATCCATTGTTTTTCCCCTTTCCGTTTTTGTTCTTTTTCTCCATTCCTCTTCATCTTCATCCCAGAGAGGATGACAATGCCCAATGCACTAAGCATCAATCCTGTTAGGATCACATTTGAATAAATTGGCGGAAGAAAAAGCGACGTGCTGTTCCATGCCATATGCATAAGAATCGGTGCCCATAAAGACCCGCTGTAGAAATAGAGTAAAGCCAGCAGAATTCCTCCAATAAAAGCATAGATGCCTTGAAGAAGATTGAAATGGAAAACAGCAAAAATCAGTGCCTGAAGCAGAATGGCAACTTTTGACGGATAACCGGACATGAGTGCTTTAAAGATGATTCCACGATGCATGATCTCTTCAAAAATCGGGATAACCACTCCCACAGAGAGAAAGATGATCCAAAAACTTGTCTCTTGAGGAATAATGGCATCAATGACCTCATGGTGTGAAGGAAACAGCAGATGAAATTCCGTTAAAGAGAGGAAGGCATAGAGAAAAACAGAGAACCCTGCACCAGCCAATACACTATAGATCATTCCTGTCTTCTGCAGAGAAAAAAATCCAAGCTCCTTTAAGGGCTTCTTTCCGAAGATTTTGAATCCGATCATAAAGAAAAAAGTTGATATTATGCTGGCCAGAATTAACAGGACATTGACATGACGATTCAAAAATTCATCCAATTCTCCTGCCCGACCAGTGAACCCTTCCACAATGCCGAAATATACTCCTGCCAGTAGTCCCGCCACCATATTTGATATAAAATAGACTCCAAAGGTTAATACGATAATCAGGATGATCACAAGATGCTTTTTCATGATGTCACAACACTCCTATTCCTCTTTGATATTTTCGTGGTAGAAAATCGCCAATTGTGTCCGGTCCCTCAGGCTCAACTTATCCAGCATTTTTGTCACATAATTCCTTACCGTTCCTTCTCCGAGAAACAGTGCTTTAGCAATTTCCTTATTTGATTTTCCTTCACCGATACCCTTTAACACTTCCAGTTCCCGATCAGTTAAATCAACGGGGATTTCAGTCATCCCGCTTCTCCTTTTCTCCTTAAACAAATCCGTAAGAGAAGCCATCACCTCCTGCTGATACACAGCATTCCCCCTGTGCACCGCCCGTATGGTTTCGATAATGCTGTCGGAGCTTTGACTCTTTAAGATATATCCCTCAGCGCCATGCTTTAATGCTTCTTTAATGTATTCATCCTCTTTAAAGGTGGTGAGAAGAATAATTTTCACACCGGGAAAACGGTTCTTAACCTCTTTCGTCGTTTGAACCCCATCCATCACCGGCATCCGGATGTCCATCAGCACCACATCAGCACCTTCCTTTGTAAGGAACTCCAGGGCTTCCTGGCCATTCCTGCAAACACCCAGGACCTCCAGATCCTCCTGGAGATTCAACAGGATTTTCAAGCTTTCACGAATCAGCTGGTCGTCATCAACAAGCAGCACCTTTATCATTTACGTCTCCCCCTCTTCATCGGTTCCCTTTAAGGGCAGAATGGATACGATCTGAAATCCCTCTTTGCCGCTGAAGGAAATACTTCCTCCCAGGGCCTCCACCCGTTCTTTCATTCCTTTTAAGCCAAGTCCTCTGTCCAGAGTGATTTTCTCTTTGCCTCTTCCGTTATCCCTGGTGGAGAACCGGACAAACCGTGGCAACACCTCCACCCGAACCTCCAGCCGGTCCGCCTTTCCGTGTTTCGTGGCATTGGTGAGGGCCTCCTTCAGATTGACGCCCATCAGCTCCACATAGTGGCTGGGAACCCTCCCGGAGTCCCCTTTAATATACAGGTCGGTCTTCAGATAGGGATATTCCTTCAGGATGTCCTCCAGATAGAGGATTCCGGTCCGTTCCTTGGGTTTGATGTTGTGCACCGTTTCCCGGAGAAGCTCCAGTGTCCTGCTCAGCTTCTGCCAGGATTCCTTGACCGACGTCTTCGCCAGCTCCGGATCCCCCTCCATCACCTTTTCCACCACCTGCAGCTGCATCAGGATTCCCGCAATGCGGTGGCCGATATGGTCGTGGATCTCTCCGGCAATTCTGCTCCTCTCCGAGGCAGCGGTCAGCTCCTCGATCTTCCTGTTGGAGGCCATGAGCTCCCCCTTCTGCTTTTCCAGCTGAAACCGTACTGCCCTCTCCTGATCGAAGGCCTTTTGCAGTCGTTTCTCCTTCTCCATCAGGTTGGAAAGACTGTAGGCGGAAAAGGCGACCAGCAGAAACAGCAGGGTATAAGGCAGTGCCTGCTCAACAGGAAAATTAGCAAATGCCAGGTACACCGGAAGGATTACAGCGTACCAATGTCTCTCTCTGACAGCATCATAGGTCCATGCCAGAAAGAGAAACATGACACCGGGCTCTACCATAAATCCCCAGATCAGGAAACCCAACTGGAGAACCAGCATTGCCGGATGCCTTCGGTATTTCTCATAGATGATATGCAGGATTCCGGTGACGACATAAATCAGCGGTGTGAGCGGATGAAGATCCTCCATTATAATGAAGAAGGCAAGGACAAAGATGAAGATTCCGATTTTGAAGATATGATGAAGATGTTTCATCCCTGTGCCTCCTTCAACGTGGATTTGTGACTATTATACCATTGTTTGAATGATTATTGGACCACTTCTTCCTTTTTCCATGTGCCCAGAAGGAAAAACAGAAGACTGAAGGCAATCAGGATCAGGACCTCAAACCACAAGTCCGTGATGGAGCTTCCCTGCAGCACCCTTTCCACTCCCTCCATTGCCCATGTGACAGGAATAAAGCGTCCGATGTTCTGCAGCAGCTCCGGCATGATTGCCCGGGGCCAGAAGGCTCCGCCCAGCATCAGCATGGGGGTTGCGATCAAGGTGGTGATCGTTGCCATCCGGTTCTGGTCCTTGCCCAGGGACACCAGGGAAATCCCCAGGGAAATACTGGTCACCCCGAAGAGGAAGAGAACGAGAAAAAGATTGATGAGGGAGGGTCCCATGGGAAGCCGGAACACCCCTGCCACCACCACAAGGATCAAGGCGATCTGAATCAGCATCAGCAGAGAGAAACAGAGAATGTTCTCCAGCATATACTGCTTTAAGTGCAGAGGACTGGTCAGAATCCGTTGGAACACCTTGGACTTTTTGTCCTTCATGATCAGTGAGGTGGAACGGATGGAGAAAAAGAGAATCCCCATGATCAGAAATCCCATGGACCTCTCCGTGTGGAGGGTGCTGTTCCCGGTCTGAACCGAGGTCATCTGAAAGATTCCCTCTTCATAGGCTTCCAGTGCCTGGTAAAAGACCTCCTCATTGCCGCCGGATTGGCGTCCGATGGTCTGAATCGCCTCCAGGTAGCTTTCAAGATAGATGACAAAGGGCCGATAGACATTGTTGTCGAGACTTTCATATCCCTGAACCCTTGCATGATTTCCCTCCAGGATGTCCCGGGTATACCCTTCGGGGATGATCACTGCATAGTCCACTTCCCCGTCCAACAGAGCTGCGGAGAGATTCTCCTCCTCCACTTCCACCAGGACGTACTCCGATGCCAGATGGGCTTCCATTCCGGTGGAAAGCGGGGTCTGATCCCGGTCGATAAAACCGATCTTCAGTCCGCTCAAACCTGCAGAGGTTGCCACAAAATACATGGAGATAAAAAACACGGGGAGGATCACCATAAAGAGCAGGCTGGTCCGGTCTCTTAAAATGCGTTTAATATTGGATCTAAAGATATTCACTGATTCTCCTCCTTCCAAAGATCAGGCTGATGACAAAGGCAAACAGGGTGATTCCAAGAAGCCACAGGATGGACTCCGTCAATGCTCCCGGTTCCGTTCCGTAGAGAAAGTGGAAAATTCCCCGCTGGGCATGATAGTTGGGGCTGAAATTCCGGACCAGAGACAGGATCCCCTCCCCGTGATTGATGGGGAAGAAGCCTCCGGCGATATAGGTGGCCACCACCACAAATCCGTTAATGATGCTTGTTGATGCATTCTCCGAAGGTGAGATCAGGGCCACGGCAATTCCCAGGCTGATTGCCACAAAGGACAGCAACAGGCTGATTCCGATAATGGGGAGGATGTTCTCTCCCCAGTTCACGCCATAGGCGTACTTTGTGAAGAGGATGATGGTCAGAATCTGTACGATAAAGGTACCCAGCACCCCGAAATTTTTTCCGATAAAGTAGTTGAGCCGCGACACCGGTGCCGTGTTGATCCTGATTTTCATGGGAGTGAAGAGATCCTCAGTGAGGCTTTGGGATCCGCTGAAGATGCCCCACATCACAAACATCACCAGCATGGTTACAGCATAGTAGTCGATGCCCCGGATCGGTTCATTGTCTCCCCGGAAGGTGTTTCTCTCGATCAGTTGGACTTCTGTTGCTCCTTCTGTACCTTCTCCGGGATTCCCGTTCCCCATCCATTGACCGGGACCGGATCCGACGGCGAAATACAGGTTCCCTCCCTGCACATAGCTTCTTACGATGCTGTTCACAATGCTGGGATAGAGCTCTGAGACCCCTGCGTCAAGCACTTCAATTTCCGCCTCCAGGCCTTGGCTGATCCTTTCGCTGAAATCCGGCGGCAGTGAGATCAGAACCAAAAGATCCAGATCATTCACCATTTTGACTCCTTCTTCGTAATCACTGACAGGAATGATGTTCAGCCACTCCCGGATTTCCTCATGCTCCAGAAACTCCTCGAAGCTCTCCCTTCCCGGACCCTCATCCTCGGTGTAGAAACCCACCGGAATGTTTCCCAGGGTCTGGCTTGTGAAGTTCCCCTGAAGAGCGGATCCCAGAATCAGGATCAGCACCAGGGGCAGAAGGATGCTGGTGAGGAGCTCCTGTTTGTCCCGGCTCTTCCGTAAAAAGGTGGTATAAGCAATTTTCCATAGTTTCATGGGATTTCCTCCTTAGTCCCGCAGGGTCTTCCCTGTAAGGGTCAAAAATACATTTTCCAGATTGGGCTCCTGAATTTTGAGGCCCTTCAGCTGATAGCCCTGTTCATCCACAATGCGCATGATCCGGGTCAAAGGTTGGTTTCCCTTGCCCCAGGTCAGGGTGACTCCTTCTTGGGAAATCTCCACATCATTGAGCTCTTCAATGGCCTTCAGGGCGGTTTTCAGTCCCTCTCCGGGCCGGTCCACCAAGAGAATTCCCTTCTCCTCGAAATCGATGAGCTGCTTTAACTCCTCTTTTGTGCCCCGGGCGATGATTCTTCCCCGGTCCATAATGGCGATCCGGGTGCAGATGGCCTCCACCTCTTCCATGTAGTGGCTGGGGTAGATGATGGTGATGCCCCGCTGATTCAGGGTTTTTACCGATTCCAGTATCTGATTTCTGGACTGGGGGTCGATTCCCACGGTGGGCTCATCCATGATCACCAGCTTCGGCTGATGGACGATGGCCATTGCAATATTCAGTCTCCGCTTCATTCCTCCGGAGAACTTTTTCGGGTACTGCTTTTTCTTGTCGGCCAGTCCCACAAACTCCAGTGCCTCCTCCACACGCTCCTTCTTTTGCTGTCCCTTTAGACCGTAGAGGCTTGCAAAGAGATCCACATTCTCGTAGGCGGTCAGGTCCTCATAGATGGCCAGGTCCTGGGGGACCACACCGATCTCCTTTTTCACACCGTTGCCGTTGGAGGCCAGTTTTTTCCCCAGCACCTCCATGTGTCCGCTCTCGGTTTTGGTGAGTCCCAGTACACTGTTGATCAAAGTGGTCTTTCCAGCTCCGTTGGGTCCCAGCAGTCCGAAAATCTCCCCCTCGTCGATGGACAGGCCCAAATGATCGATGGCGGTCTCCTCTCCATAGCGCTTGACTAAATCCTTCACGTTTAAAACCATTGTTCTTCCTCCTTTTTCGGCTGATCTTATCTATATTATACGCAGGACAGGTCTGGAACAACAGTTACCTGAGGCACCTTCCGATGTGACATTTGTCACTAAAACACCCACAAAAAAAAGCCCCCGTCATCAGGAGGATGGATTTGACTCATCCGCCCTGCATAATGGAGGCTGTTCGATCTGTAGATCCCTATGATTCAATTTTTTTACTCTTAAGGTGCTAGTGGGCCTTAACCTCGGTCCATATGCGATCATAGACACTTAAGAAATCGCCGGGGTCCTGAAAGACCTCCAAATTCTCCAGCATCTCATCGGGGGGATAGGCCGCCGGATTTCCGGTAATCTCATCATCCAATAGCTCCATGGCTCCAAGGTTGGGTGTGGAATAGCCGATGTACTCCGCATTCCGCTGAGCGATCTCCGGCCGTGTCATAAAGTTGATAAACTCCTCGGCAAGCTCGGGGTTCTCGCTGGTGGTTGGAATGACCATATTGTCGAACCAGAGATTGCTTCCCTCTTTGGGGATCACATACTCCAGATCTTCATTTTCCTCCATCATAATGACGGCATCACCTGACCATACAACCGCCAAAGCAGCCTCTTCAGCAACCATCATGTCCTTTCCTTCGTCAACCACATAGGCCAGAACCAGGGGTTTTTGGCGAATCAGTTCCTGCTTTGCTTCCTCAAGCTCATCTTCATCTCTGGAGTTCAAGGAATAACCCAGCTTTAACAGTGTGATTCCGATGGAATCTCTTTGGCTGTCCATCATAAGAATATCCCCCTCATAGGTCTCATCCCAAAGGATTTCCCAGCTGTCCACCACATCGTCAACCATTGTGGTATTATAAATAATGCCTACGGTTCCCCACATATATGGAACGGAAAAACGGTTGTCCGGATCGAAATCCAGGTTTTTCAGATCCTCTTTAACATAATGGTAATTGGTGATGCGATCCATATTGATTTCTCTTAACAGCTCTTCATTAATCATCCGTTCAATCATATAGTCCGATGGGATAGCTACATCATAACGACTTCCCCCGGAACGGATTTTCACAATCATGTCTTCATTAGTGGCGTAGGTTTCATAGACAATACGCACATCAAATTCCTCTTCAAAATCTCTTAATACGCTCTCGTCAATATAGTCTCCCCAGTTATAGACGTAGAGGGTTTCCTGATCACTACACCCTGTCATCATCGGAAAGAGTATCCCCAGCAGTACCAAGAACATTATACATTTGAAGCTCTTTTTCATCTTCATCCTCCTCCTTCTCTTTATTGGTTCTATAATTAATCCATAATAATAATAAGAGCACGGTAGTAAACATTATAGTGGAAAGGGCGTTGATCATAGGATTAACCCCCCGCCTTGCCATGGAAAACACGGTGATGGAGATGTTGGTGACCCCAGAACCGGTTGTAAAAAAACTGATCACAAAATCATCGATGGATAGGGTGAAGGCTATTAATGCCCCTGTAATTATGCCAGGTGTGATTTCAGGAAGAACGACCTTTCGAAAGGCATAGAAGGGCTTTGCTCCAAGATCCATGGCAGCTTCCGCCAAATTCTTGTCCAGCTGCCGTAATTTCGGCAAAACGGCCAGGATCACATAGGGTATACAGAAGGTAATATGTGCCAGCAACAGGGTTAAAAAACCCAAACGAAAATTAAAGAAAATGAACAAAGTCATCAGTGCAACCCCGGTGACAATATCCGGATTCAGTACGGGAAGATAGTTCAGATTCAAAATAGTTTTCTGCCCAAGATAACGCATATTATAGATTCCTACAGCTGCAAAGGTTCCCACAATGGTGGAGACCACGGCGGAAATCACCCCGATGCTCAGAGTGTAGTAAAAGGCTGAAAGGATCTGACGATCCCGGAAAAGATCCGCATACCAGTGAAGGGTAAATCCCCCCCAGTTTCCCCGTGTTCGGGATTCGTTGAAGGAAAAAATGATTAATACAAGGATTGGTGCATATAAAAACACAAAAATCAACCCGCTGTAGCTTCGCTCAATCCACTTTTTTACCACAGGCCCACACCTCCCTGCTGTTCCTTGTCAAACCGGGTCATCAGAGCCATGGAGATCAGGATAAACAGCATCATGACAATGGAGATGGCAGAACCGAAATTCCAGTCCCCCACATAAGAAAACTGCTGCTCAACCAGATTTCCGATCAACATCAGCTGTCCTCCCCCTAAAAGACGGGGAATGACAAAGGTACTGACTGCGGGCATAAACACCATGGTTACTCCGGAGATCACACCGGGGAGGCTCAATGGGAAAATCACTTTCCAAAAGACTTTCCGATTATTTGCTCCCAAATCCTTGGCAGCTTCAATATATGATTGGTCCATTTTACTAAGGACTGTATAGATGGGAAGCACCATAAAAGGAAGGAAGTTATATACCATTCCCAGTACCACCGCACTGGCATTGTAGAGAAGATTTAACTCCGGCAGTCCTGCCCATCCAAGTATGTTGTTAATGACTCCATTTCTTCCAAGGAGCGTCATCCACGCATAGGTTCTGAGAAGGAAGTTCATCCACATGGGGAGAATGAACAGCAGCACCATCAGATTTCGTCTTTTGATCTCGGTCTTCGCAATGATCATTGCCATGGGATACCCGAGTACCAAACAGATTGCTGTGGAAAGCAGCGCCAGCTCGACGGATCGCCATAGAACCCGCAGATAAATCGGATCGATGAAACGTTGAAAATTATCCAGAGTAAAGCTGCCATCCACTGCTGTGAGTCCATAGTATAAAATAAGCAGCAAGGGAAGTACAATAAACATCGACAGCCATACAATATAGGGGTAGGCCATTCTGCTTTTCATCTTTGTTACCCCCTTTTCATGATATGAATCAGATCAGGCCGGACCGTTATTCCTACAACTTCTCCGGGAGTTCTTCGTTCTGTGCTGTGAACCTTCCATTCCTTCTCATCCTCAAGGCTTTTTATCATCATTTCATAATGGATGCCCTTAAAGGTCGTCCGTAACACTTCACCTTCAATTATCCCATTGGTTTTTCCCGTTAACTCCACATCCTCCGGTCGCACAACAACGAAGACCTTTTCCGTATCGGCAAAAGCCTTATCCACACATTGAAATCTCTTCCCTTGAAAATACACCAGGTTGTCCTGCTTCATCTCACCTTCAAACAGATTGCTCTCCCCGATGAAGTTAGCCACAAAGGGAGTTTTCGGTTCATTATAAATATCCTCCGGACGTCCAATCTGTTCAATTCGACCTTCATTCATAACCACCACCCGGTCGGACATGGTTAATGCCTCCTCCTGGTCATGGGTGACGTAGAGAAAGGTAATTCCCACCTGCTCCTGAATTTTCTTCAGCTCCACCTGCATTTCTTTTCTAAGCTGCAAATCCAAAGCTCCCAGGGGCTCGTCCAATAGAAGGACCTTCGGTTCATTCACCAATGCCCTTGCAATTGCAACCCTTTGCTGCTGCCCTCCGCTTAGGGAATGTACCCGCCGTTTTTCAAAACCCTTCAAATCGATTAACGACAGCATGTCCTTTACTTTCTTTTGAATGCCTTCCTTTGGAACTCTTTTGATGTTCAAGCCGAAGGCGATATTTTCAAAGACATTCATATGGGGAAAGAGGGCATATTTTTGAAAGACAGTATTGATTTGCCGTTCATAAGGGGGGAGATCCCTGATGCTTTTTCCTTCGAACAATACATCTCCCCGGGTTGCTGCTTCAAAACCGCCGATAATTCTTAAGGTCGTGGTTTTCCCGCAGCCACTGGGGCCCAGCAGGGTCACAAACTCTTTTTCCAGGATGGAGAGATGAATATCGTCCAAGACCCACTGATCTTTTCGAAAAGCTTTTGAGACTCCCTTAAGGTCAATCATATACTCTCCCATCGTTTCCCCCCTCCAATCTGTCTTAATCACTTTAGTTTAGGCGTTTATTACCGTAAAGTATACTGAATACCGTCTCCCGGTGTCAATGGTTTTCCGAATCTTCATGCATTTTTTTCATGCCGAACCATAAAATCTTTCCCCACCTGATCATCCCAAGTTCTTCAGCAAGTTTACAGGAGGCAGTGTTGGTCTCCACGATATGGACATAGGGAATGCTTCCCGTTCTAATCACTTTGCTGATGAGATCTCTGGAGACCTCCATTGCAAGCCCTCTTTTTCGGTGCTCTTCAACAGTATACATCACACCCATACTATGATCCTCCCGAACCAGAGCCCAGGAAATGGGTTCCCCCTTCTCATTCCGGATGACAGAAGAAGGTCGTTTTCGAATACACTCAAGGAGGTATTCCCTGGAGCCTTCCTCTTTATAGGTATAAAAGTGGTTCACACGATCGATATCCTTTTCACTGATGGATTCCAGAGGCTCACCGGCACCCTGAAGATAATCGGAGTGCTTCTCCATTGGAAGATAGTATAGAAAACAGGGTTCCTTCCAGTCTTCTTCATACCCGGGAAAGCTTTTTAAAATCACCTCTGCAATGTCCAGGGGGACACCGCTGAAATGTACCCGTTCCGGAAAGGGAAACTCCCGGAGATATCGATGAACCTCTTCTTTCTCCTTAGAGAACAGGGCATACCATCCATCATCCTCCTGAAGAAAGCTTTTGGGTTTTTCTTCATCAAAAAGATAGAGAAACGCCCCTCCGTTGTTTTTCATCCGTCCCGCAACATTGATGGTTTCCAGGGGATATTCCTTGAGCAGTTGCTCAATGGTCACGATATTGGCAGTTTTAATCATGAACGAACCTCCTTTATGTCATTAAGTGTCTGTTGATGTTGAATAAAGGGGCGAATCCCCTTCTTTTTAAACCAAAGTGAGATGACCGCCGCTTCAAACACTACTGAAAGAGCAATGGCAATCCAGACTCCGGTAGCCTGAAGACCGGAAAGACTCCCCAAATAATAGGCCAAAGGAATTTTGATGAATACGTTTCCCACAATTCCGCTGACCATCGGGGGAAATGTATCGCCCGCACCCGTGAAGGCACCACCGAATACAATGGGAAAGACCACGAATAAGACACCGAGATAACAAATACGCAGATAGAGCACACCGATCGTAATCAATTCTTCATTGGAAGTGAACAGAGACATGAGAAAACCGCCAAAGACCACATACAAAAGAAAGAAAACGATCATATTCAACCCTGAAAGGAAAAGGCCCTTTCGAACAACCTTATAGGCCTGCTGAAGATGTCCCTTCCCCAAGGATTGTCCCACTAAAACAGAGACTGCAATTTGCAAGCCCTTTAAAAAGATGAAAACAAACTCGAAGAGACGGCCTCCAATGGAAAAAGCCGCTGCAGGGATTTCTCCGATGCCAAGAACGATCCGCATCATAATCAGCCCTGTAATTGGTCGAATCATCATCTGCACCATGGAGAATCCTCCGATTTTCAAAATGTCTCCACAGGTTTTTCCGTGAAATCTCCATATTCCTTTGATTATTTCCCTAAAGGGGAGTACCTTCCTAAACATTAAAATTCCCATAAAGATCAATCCGATGATCTCAGAGAGCAGAGTCGCAAGAGATGCACCCTCCACTCCCATATTCATCTGGGCTATAAACAGATAGTCTAAAAAAATATTAATCCCATTCATTAAAAGAAACACCTTGACGGGATTCTTCGTATCTCCCGTTGCCTCAACAATCGCTTTTGTGGTCACATTAAAAAAGATAAAGGGAATGGAGATAAAGGCGATGGAAAGATATTTCGTGGCTTCCTCCAGGACGCCGGGAGAGCTTTCTCCGAAGATCCTTAAGGCCCCTTCCACGTTAAAAAAGAGAATAGCTCCGAGAACTGATCCGATCCCAAGTGCCATCATCATAGCATTCTGAGCAACCTTTCTGATCCCCTGGGGATTGTTCGACCCCGTATATTGAGAGACCAGGGCTATGGCTCCTGCAGACAATAAAAAAGGACCGACCCGAATCACTCCCATTAAAGCCGTACTGACTCCAACGGCAGCTGTTGCTCGCTCTCCGATCAGCTCTGAGACAAACCAGATATCCACGAGCATCATTAATGTATGTAAAATCTGTCCAATCATAATGGGGTAGGAAAGACCCCAGAGGTTTTTCGTTGTTTTATCCTTTAACTGTGCTGTCAATCCCCTGCCGTTCATGATGTCACCCCTTTTTTCTTCGAAGCCCAAAATAATTCAATCCCATTATAACAGGAAATTAATAAAAGCAAAAGAAAAATACCATCCCTTGTTACGGGGATGGTACAGAAATTTTCTGTTCGATTTCAGCTGCCAGTTCTTTTAAGGAAACATGGTAAAGATCTTCGATTTCTTCGATGGTTTTAAATAGACACTTACAGACCATGCATACTCCCACCGTATCATCATACTGACGGATGGTCGTTTCAGTGTCCGGGTACTCCTCCAATATCTCCAATAGGGTGAACCTTTTGATTTCCAAAGATTTTCCTCCTGTTGCGATCCGAATAGAAACGCTTTTTCCATGATCAATTCTTCTTTATGATTATACTCTTAAGAGAAAGAATTGTACAATAGAGGATACTTATAAATCATAAGGATTCCTTTGTGCATATTCCTATGGAGTAATATAAAGAGTGAGACCGAAAGTGGTCTCAAACAACTCACCTTTTTTCGCAACCCTCTCAATAACAAAAATTGGAACATTTCTGTTAAATTCTATGCTCAATCTGCTTCCTTTATGATTCAGATGACAATGAACGATTTTCAAAGCTGGATCTCTTCCGATATCGATGGCATCGGCGACCCGAAGGATTCCCATCAGCTTAAGTATGTCTTCCTGATATTCTTCAGGCAGTTCTCTCAGTTCCTCGGGAATTTTTTTCCGATGTCCTCCGGCAATGACCATAAGGGACTTAAAAAGATGCTTTGGCAGGACCTTTAAACTCTGCTCCTGTTTTAAAAGGGTACGGGTATGAAGATCATGCTTCCGTTCATCAATGGAATGACCGATATCATGGAGGCGTGCCGCCGCCGAGAGAAGGTTTCTTAAAACTTTCTGTGACGGGGAGAGTGCATCAAAAATCGAGAGAGCATACTCCTCCACCCGTTTTTCATGTCCGTCTCCTGCAAAGATTCCTTCCAGATAGGAACGTCCAAGCTCCGCAACATCCTCTCTGCTAAGGTAGTCGTAAAGATTATCATACTTATCCATCACACCACTCCTTATCCTAAACGATCCCCTTTTTCCGCTTTTTTATCAGGGGAAATCAGGATCACACCCTCTTTGTTATAGACGCCGAGAACCAACGCTTCCGACCGGATTTTTCCAATCTGCTTCGGCGGGAAATTCACAACACCCATCACCTGCTTGCCAACAAGCTCTTCAACCCTGTATTGTTCGGTAATCTGAGCACTGCATTTTCTGATTCCGATCTCCTTGCCAAAATCCACTTGGAGAAGATAGGCAGGCTTTCTTGCCTCTTTATAAATTTCCGCTTCAATAATTTCACCAACCCGTATATCCAGTTTCATAAAGGTTTCAAAGTCTGTATATTCCATGAAGATCTCCTTTCACTGTGATGGCGGGCCACAATCGGCCCTTATACGATGGGTACTCATTTTATTTCGTGAAGTTGTCAAAATACCCCTGAATATAGACGACGGGTGTCCCCTTATCTCCACTTCCCGAGGTAAGGTCTGCCAGAGATCCGATTAAGTCGGTCAGCCGTCTGGGTGTGGTTCCCTGTGCTTCCATGGCCCCCTTCAGGTCGTCGGATTTATTTTTGATATGATCAGAGATGGCCTTTTTCAACTCTTCCCCTTTCAAATCTGCAAAATTGTTATCGGCAAGGTACTTGATTTTCACTTCATTGGGAGTTCCCTCAAGGCCTCTTGTATAGGCCGGGGAGACCACAGGGTCCGCAAGCTCCCAGATTTTGCCCACTGGGTCCTTGAAGGCTCCGTCTCCATAAATGAGGACCTCCACCTGTTTTCCCGTCTTCTCTTTAATCATCTCCTGAATGTGATTGACAATACCCATCCCGTCCCGGGGGAAAAGCTTGATTTTATCCTCGGTGGCTTTATTGGAGCCCAAAAGCCCGAATTCTTCATTGTATCCATTGCCATCGATTGACCGGGTCAACAGGTCATCCAGACCATAGATCACCTTCCCGCCTTTTTTCTTTAAAATTCGCTTGGTTCTCGCTCTTGTATGAATATCACAGGTCAGAACATTTTTCGTATAATTCAGGATGTTGGTCGGATCATTGGAAAAGATTACTTCACATTCCATTCCATAGGATTCAACAATGGTTTTATAATACTCCACATAATCCACACCGGTAAAGGTATGCTTGTTGTATCCGAACAGTTCCCTGAACTCTTTTTCCGTGAGATTGTCACTCCAGGGATTAACCCCCTTCGCATCTAAAATATCCAAATCCATCAAATGATTTCCCACTTCATCAGCAGGATAACTGAGCATCAGGACAATCTTCTTTCTCGCCTTTGCAATCCCCCGAAGACATACGGCAAACCGGTTCCTGCTGAGAATGGGGAAAATCACCCCCAGGGTGTCTCCCTGAAACTTTTCCTCCACATCCAGGGCAATTGCATCAATGGACGCATAATTTCCCTGGGCACGGGCGACAACGGATTCCGTAACGGCTACGATGTCTTTGTCCTGAATTTCGTATCCCTCCTGTTTCGATGCTTGTACTACCGTATCCACCACAATTTTTTTCAAATCATCTCCCTGATTGATAATTGGGGTTCGAAGACCTCTTGTTACTGTGCCGATAATTCTTTCCATACAATGTCCTCCTAAAATTCACCATTTACGGTTATTATATTTTAACTCTGACAGTATAACAGTATATCGGTTATTTAGAAAAAAACAAAGAATTCAACGGTTTTTTAGAATTTTTTCCACCTGAGGAGCCCGCAGATGATGGGCGAAAGACCGTTCCGCACCGATCAGAGGACGCAGATACTTACGAAATGCTTCGGTGATATGATTTCCCTCTTCATTAATAAAATGATCCGGCATGGATTTCGTATACTTTGCCACTTTATCCAAAGCTGTTAATTGGTAATCAACGGAGTAATCTCCTGTACGATGGATTGTCACCGAACCGTCCTGGTTATGCCAAAGGGCAAATTGAGCCGCCTTTTCCCCAACTTCTCTGGCTTCGTGCTGATCCACCTCTGATACGCAGCCCATAAAGGATCGCTGTAGATAGCCAAATGTATCTGAGCGCACCCGTTTAATGTTTAAGTTCTCCTTGACGTACTCGACTAAGTTTTCTCCCAGGGCTCCCGAACCTGAAAGTACAATATTTCCATGAGCATCATATTCCGCCTTTTGAATTAACTCTTTGACCACGGGTTCTCCCTTATCATTTTTAATTCCTTCGGAGACTGCAACCACACATCTACCCCATTTATCATAAACCTCTTTAACTTCCCGCAAAAACTTCTCCTTGGTAAAAGGCCGTTCCGGAAGATAAATCAGATGCGGGCCGTCATCAAAGTATTTTTGAGCAATAGAGGAGGCCGCTGTTAAAAAGCCCGCATCTCTTCCCATAACCACACCGATATACACTCCGGGCAATGCCCGATTGTCAAGATCCACCCCGGTAAAAGCCTGGGAGACAAATTTCGCTGCAGATCCGTACCCAGGAGTATGATCATTGATTAGCAAGTCATTATCAATTGTTTTTGGAATATGAATGGCCCGAAACTCATAGTCAGATTTTCTGGCATACTCGTTTACGATATGCACCGTGGATGCGGAATCATTTCCACCGATATAGAAAAAATAACGGACATCATGGGCCTTCAGTACATGAAAAATTTCCCTGCAATACTCATCATCGGGCTTGTCCCTGGTGGATAAGAGTGCTGAGGCCGGTGTTCTGGCTACGCTTTCTAAATTGTGGGTGGTTTCCTGGCTGAGATCGAGAAAATCCTCCTCAATAATTCCCCGTACACCATGGACCGCACCGTATACTTTTTCTACCTGAGAAAATTTTCGGGATTCCAATGCAACTCCCACCAATGATTGATTAATAACGGCTGTCGGGCCACCACCCTGTGCAATTACAACTTTTCCTTTTAGTGCCATATTCATTCCCTCCTTTAGTTATTCACGTTCTTCGTGATCGAATTTCAGTTTTCTTCTTCTGCGGTTCTCACACAATACCACTTCCATTCCTGCAATTCTGCTTTTACGTTCATAGGTCTTCTGTTCTTTTTTATCAAAAAGGGTCAGGTGTACCTTCCCTGTCAAGCCTTCCTTAATGGTTTTTTCCATCTTTCCCAGATTTGGAGCAATTAATTCCCCTTCCCCGTCCTGTTCGGCAGTCACTGACATTTTCGCAACTTTATTTTCAAGGGTAAAGAAAATTTGATTTCCCTTTTTATGAAAATCTGACAATCGACTGCGATTGTAAGTCGCAAAGCGATACTCCTTTCCTTTAATCACCACATTTGCGATCAGTCCTTGAAAGGTTTGGAAGAGAAAGGGAATATCCGCAACGGAGAAAAACAATGCAGTATCCTCTTTGTCGAAAGAATTGGACTGAATCCAAATGTATTCTTCCGGAAAAGAGGTTCCCCAATCCTTTTCAATGTATCCCCTGCCGTAATTAAACTTTAAGGTAATATCATTCATCTGAATGCTCCCCATGACGTCATGCTTCATACTGATGACTCCGTGGTTGCACTGCATCCCCGGGAAATAAGTAAAGGGTCCCATAATACCGGGGGCATAAAGACTTCTCCGGATGGGAGTAAATGGATGAATCTCAATAGTCCCGAGAAAATTAAGCTCCCCATCCTGAAGATCGAGAAAAATTTTCTTCTCAGTAAAAATACTCTTTCCCCCTTGAATTTTAAATGCATCCTCCAAGTAATGAAAGGTCTCCATGGGATAACGGACATAACCTGTTTTATAATGATTTTTTCCTTGTTCATCCAAGGTGGATAATATGTATTGAATAAAGCAGTGCTGATCTCCTTCTACCAGACTGACTCCCGGTATCAGTGCTAAAGACATGGTTCCCGCCTGATTAACCTGCTGATAGTACCAGCCTTCAAAATAATTGTGCTTGTTTAAGTTTCCTTGAAAAAGCATTGGCTTTCTGCGATTCTTCGGCATGTTGTCAGTTCCCTCCTCGACTCCCCTGAGATTTTCAATTTTTCTATTCATACCCCTTATTACTTCGATGTTCACGGCTTTTTTTCCTGCAAAGGTGAAGAGATTCATCCCGGAACAGAGAAAAATCCCAAAGTCCGGAAAACCCGGAGCCTTGAGATTTCTCTTTTGCTGTCCTATGATCATTAAACCCCTTCTAAACTTCCTTATTCCATTTCAAAGGAAGGGATTCGCACAACTCCATGAGCTGCAACATAGAATCCTGCATCTAGATCGACTTCAACAATTGCTCCATTGGTATATGGGAATTGTCCCGGTGCTGCTGTTGGTACGTTGTTTCTACCCCGTCGTACCATTGGCAGTGGAGTTTCTCCGACCCATAGATGGTATTCAGAGATTGTGAAAGGCGCATCTACCATATACTCAACTTTTGCCAAAGTGCTTCCGTCTTCTTCATACACCTCTACAATTAACCTTCCGACTAATGTTCCGCGTTCGGTGTCATTCTGTCCTGCTGCTGCAAACAGAAGGAATTCATGGGTTCCCTCGGAATTAATGAAGTTTGTCCAACCCCACGCTTCAGAGTTGTTTCCTTCAATTTCATTGTTTCTGTAAACGATACCGGAAACAGTTTCTCCTCGAGCACCGTCATCATATGCTGCTTTGCTGTATGCCCAAATGGTTTCATCCTGGAACAGGAAGATATTCTGGATAGTCACTTCGGTAGTTTCACCGTTATTGACATCCACTTCCACCGGTTCTGTAGAGGAAACATCATCCACGACGTAGATGACTGTCCACGTATCAGTGTCAACATCCAGTTCAGAGATCGTGTACTTCCCTGGAAGCAACATATCATTCTTGTATGTCCAATCATTTTCCTCATTTAAGATCACTTCAAGTCCATCTTCACCGAATGAAGGTCCTTCGATAAGAACGGTGATAGACTCAGGAATTTCATCATCAAAGTAGAGTTCATCAAAGATCCACTGCTTGTTAATGATTAACTCTCCGGGAATATAGGTGTTAGTAATGGTGACTTCCACCAAATCTCCCTCTTCGACAAATGGTCCCACGGTCACAGGCTGCTCAGGCGAAATGGATACATCCCACTCCTCGCCCACATTCTGCTCTTCAACGGTATAGTCTCCGA
>PWFQ01000027.1 GCA_003554105.1 Clostridiaceae bacterium
AAAATGTTTATCTTCATTTTAAAAACCAATCACTTGAATATTTCAGATTTTGACTTCGTTTATTCACGAGTCTTATTAAGTTTTTTCAAAATTGAGAGATATCTGAACAATTTAAAAGTTGCTGTTGAAAGGGGGTGTATTACATGTTAAAATTTAGAAGATGCTACTTAAATTCTTCGTAAATTACTAAAGAATAAAAAAATTTAAAGTTGACGTGGAATTTAGGTTATATAAAGTTATGATCCCCGAATCCTACAATCCTTCGAAAAAAGCCTTAAAGGAACTGACTTGGGCTTCGGAGTATCAGGTGACGGTGCTGGAAGTGGTGAAAAATCCCGCAAAAACCCCTTTCGGATTCACAACGACCCGGAAAAATGAAACCGTCAGTGCCGACTATGTGCCTCAACCCGGGGATGTGCTCATTGTCTATGGAGAATCAAGTGCACTGAAGAGGTTTAGCGATGAGAAGGGAATTCAAACCCTTTCAAAAGGAGAGGATGAAGCATATACTCTGGACACCAGTCGATTGGCGGAGGTGATCCTGACCCCCCATTCCCAATACATCAACCGGACCGTCAAAGAAATCGATTTCAGGGATTCCTACGACCTCACGATCCTCGCCCTTAAACCTCAATATAAGGATGCAATGAAGCCCGAAGCCGAGAGGAAGCTGTTATACGGCGATACCCTGCTGGTCTATGGTCAGTGGAAGGATATTGACCGGCTGTACGAAGAGATTGAGAATACTGTGGTGTTAAGTCACAACAAGGACGTGAAGGAGCGTACCTATTCTCCGGTGCATACAATTATTGCCGGACTGATTCTTCTGTTCATGGTTGTGATGATGGTCTTTCAGATTCTTCCTGTGAGCATTACCGTGTTGATTGCGGCCTTTTTAATGATTATTACACGATGTATACGGCAGGTGGATCAGGCCTATCGGGCAGTGAATTGGCAAACGATGATTCTGATTGCCTGCATGTTGCCGATGGCAACCGCTCTGGAAAAAACCGGAGGAATGGAAGTGATCTCCGACGGGTTGGTTTCCGCCCTGGGAGAAATCGGACCTTTGGTTGTGATGGCCGGGCTTTACGGGATCGCATCGATCTTCAGCCAGTTCATCAGCAACACGGCAACGGCGGTGCTCCTCTATCCTGTGGCGATTATCACCGCGGAAAACATGGGAGTCAGTCCATACCCGATGGTTATGGCCGTGGCCTTTGCGGCAAGTATGGCTTTTGCAACCCCGGTGGCAACACCCCCCAATGCCATGGTGATGGCAGCCGGGAAATATAAGTTCCTGGATTTTATAAAAATCGGGACGCCGCTTCAGCTCATCATCGGGCTGTGTATCGTATTTTTACTTCCGGTGTTTTTTCCGTTTTGAAGAGATCAAATAAATTTGGAGGTGCTTTATGAGATTTAAAGTTTTTATTGTTGTAGGACTCGTGTCGATATTTTTCTCAACGGCGTGTAGTTCCGGTACGATGGTATTCCCTGAGAACGAATGGGAACGATCCACATCGGAAGAGCAGGGAATGGAGGAAGAACCCCTTCAAGGATTAGAATCGATGGTCCCCGAGACAACGGATATTTTAGTTGTTCGTAACGGTTACATAGTGTATGAGTATCATGACTCCAGGAATTACATGAAGGGCGAAAGGGAACAAGCTGTTCCTCTTTATTCGGGGACAAAAGGCATCACCTCCGCCCTTGTGGGTATTGCGATTGAGGATGGATTGATTGAAGGGATCGATCAAAAGATTGTTGATTTCTTCCCGGAATGGAAGGATGTGAATGCCGGCTGGGAAGAGATCACGATACAACATCTGCTGACAATGACCTCCGGACTCAAATGGCCTGAGGCGACAGATTGGAACTATAGTGTGCAGCCTCTGGTAACAAATGAGGATTGGATACACTTTATTACGGATCGGGAATTTTCTCAAAACCCCGGTGAAGTTTTCAATTACAGCACCGGAGGGTCTCATTTGCTTTCAGCAATCATTCAGGAAACGACCGGAAAAACAACCGATGAATACGCCAGGGAAAAACTCTTCGACCCCCTCGAGATTGAGTATGTAGAATGGGGAGAAGATCCTCAGGGAATTAACTCAGGTGGTGAAGGAATATGGATGTCCGCTGAAGATCTGGCGAGAATTGCATTCTTGTACTTAAATAATGGGGAGTGGAATGGGAATCAAATTGTACCGGAAGACTGGGTAGAGGAGTCCTCAAAGCCAAGGGTTGAAGGATGGGACTTTGCCGGGGAGTATGGATATCACTGGTGGATCTCATCAACAGAGGTGGAAAATGAAACAGTGAATTATTACTATGCCATGGGATTCGCGGGACAGTTTGCTTTTATCGTACCGGAGATGGACTTGATTGCAGTTTTCACAGCACAAAATGTAAACAATCCCATGAAGGGAAAGGAAGTATTTGAAGAGATCGTATTGGAATCGATTATCGAATAACAGACGCAGGGACAGGGACCTTGTCCGGTGAAAACCAGACAAGGTCCCTGTCCCTGCGTCCTGGTCCCTGCGTCCTGCTTTGTTTTGTCCGAAGAGGAAAGTGAAAGGAGATGAACCCATGTCGAAGGAAACGAAACACCCCCATAAGGAAAACCCCTCAAATGAGGAAATTCGTGAAGTTCTGAAGCAAGCTTCTTCAACAAAGGATTCGGAGATGAAGGATGTCTACTTGGCCGTTCATAATGAGATCCTGAGAGCTCTTCCCGATATCAGATTTTCCATGGATTTAAAAGATGGGAAAATGGGATATGGAGCAAAACAGTATGGATACGATGGCTGGGGAATTGCGGGGCTTGCCGCCCACAGCAAGTGGGTCAATCTTCATTTTATGAGAGGAGCGGATCTTGAAGCTAAGGATTCCTCCGGAGCATTGGAAGGAAAGGGAAAGCAGCTTCGCCATATGAAGTTTAAATCAGTGGAGGAAGTGGAGAAAAAAGAGAAGATTCTTCAGGATCTGCTGAAAATGGCAGCTGCGTTGAATGGTCTTTAAGCATCATGATGGCCTGGATACAGTAGCGACAACCGAAGGGAGGAACAACCATGCCCTGGTGCCCAAAATGCAAATTTGAATACAGAGACGGATTTGATAAATGCAGTGATTGTGACGTTGATTTAGTGGAAGAGCTGGAAAAGGAAGATTCCGTTGAGTATGACTCCACTGTATTCCTGATCACCGCAAAGGACACTATCAATGCTGAGATGATGGAATCGATGTTAAATTATCATGGGATTCCCGTCTTAAAGAAATACAGGGAAACCGGTGGGTATTTAAATATTTACATGGGCATGACAAACTATGGAGTCGATCTTTATGTCCCATCACAATCAATTGATCAAGCAAAAGAAGTAATCCTACCGGTAACAGAGGAACTACCCCTTGATCAGCAGGAGGAGGGAGAAACCAAGGTTGAGGAGGAAGCCTCCTCAGTGATGGATCAGGAATATCAAAAGAAGAAACTCATCAGAGTGTGGATTATTCTCTTGGTATTCATACCGGGATTTCTCTGGTTTGCGTTTATGCTGATTATGCGGCTCATTCGCTTTATCGAATAGGGGTTATGAAAAGGTGACTCGGAAAAGTTAGGGATGGAAAAAATTAAAACTGAAGATGAACTTAGTTATTATAGTATGACGAAACTCAGAAAGAGGGATCGATCGATGAAACAATGGGAAAGAGCACTACATGTTTTTTTAGAAGAATGGAAAAACAGAGAAGATGTAATCGGAGCGATTGTTTGTGGTAGTTATGTTACGGGTGATCCTTCTCCACATTCAGATATCGATGTCCATCTTATTTTATCAGATGAAGTGAACTGGAGAAAAAGAGGGAATGTCGTTGTGGATCGTTATCTCATCGAGTATTTTGCAAATCCCCCCAAGCAAATTAAAAAATACTTTGAAGAAGATCATAAAAACGGTAGACCCCATTCGATGGTTCAATTTTTGACAGGGAGAACGGTGTTTGATAAATTCGGAGAAATCGAAATACTGAAAGATGAGGCAAAAGTGTGGTTTAACAAAGAATATAAGGAGCTGAAAAACAGTCCTCTAGAGTTAACGAAATACCATCTGTGGGATACGTTAGATAACTTAACGGACTGCTATGAACAGGATAGAACAGACTTTGACTTTGTTTATTACAATGCACTTCGGGTATTGTTTGAGGAGTACTCAAATTATCTAAGAACTGAGATCATCCCTATCGATCAGATTTTCAGGTTCATTAGCGACCCTCATTTTTTAGAAAAATATTTAGCGAATCCTTTCCCGGATCAGCATTTTAGTGATCAGTTCCTTCAGTGTCTGACTGAACATGAAAAAGCAGCAAAGATCAAAATGTTTGATGAATTAACCCAATACGTATTAGACAAAATGGGGGGATTCAACATCGATGGCTGGGAAATAAAGAGCGCAGTTGAATAGCTTTATTGAGAAATGTGGATTTAAATATGAAGGAACACTGAGATATGTGAGACAATTGTTTGAAGGAGCAGTTGATGATATAATGTGCTACTCCATAAAGAAAGATGAGTGGCGTGAGAAGTTGTTTCGCCAATAAAACAGCAGAATAAGCAGGAGGATCGATCTCATTGAAACCAAAGAATTAGATATTCCAGAGAAAGGAAAATTCTTATGCAAAATATTATAAAAATAGTGAATGAGGAACTGGGTTCATTAATATCTGAAAAAACAGCAATAGTTGTACGATTGTATCATAAAGGGACAGTTGCTTATGAAATGAAGTCCGGGTATTCAAATTTAGAATTTAAAACTCCTGCTAATTTTGAAACTGTTTTCCCTGTTTCATCTATGACAAAACAGTTTACAGCTGCAGTAATATATTATTTAGAACAAAATGGTCTTTTAAGCTATCAAGATAATTTAAAATTATTTTTTCCTGATATGCCTAAGTATGGAGAGCGTATAACGATAAAACATTTAATACATCAAACATCAGGACTTAGGGACCCATACATATTTTATAAAAACAAAAATTTAGAGACTTATAATATTAAAAACAAAGAGATATATGAATTTATAATAGAACAAAAGAGCTTATTATTTCAACCAGGAGAACAATTTCAATATAGTAATTCAAATTATGTTTTATTGAGCTTGATTGCAGAAAAAGCAACAAATAAAAAGTTCGCAGAACTATTAAGTGAATTAATATTTGATAGGTTAAATATGAATAATTCATTATTGTATGATTGTAGATATGTAGTAAAAAATCGAGCATATGGTTATGAAAAAAATGAAGAGAATGAATATTTAACAACTGATGTAAAATGGCTATCTTATGGTGATGGAGGAATCTTTTGTTCTTTAAGTGATTTAGAAAAGTGGTATTTATCGTTAAATAAAAATTTGCTGACTACTAATTATAGTAAGGACGCTTTTATTTCAGGAAAGAATAATAATGGTGAAGATGTAGGCTATGGATTTGGTTGGTTTGTTAACAAAAATGATGATTTCAAATTAGTGTATCATTTAGGTGGAGATCCTGGATATGGTAGCATCATTAGTTTTATCCCCGAAAAAGAAATCGGTTTAATAATACTCGCAAACTTGGATGGAACATGGAAAACTTTTAATAACATTAATAAAAAAATATATAAAGTAATGAGCAACTGCGAAGAGGAATCACTATAGCTACTCATCGCAGCTTTTGATCTACATTTTGAGGAGCGATATCATTGAAAACAAAAACTTATAAAAGCAAAATATTATGGGGAATCAGTATGAGCGGACTGCTAGGTCTCTCATATTGGATCAGCAGATACTTTTTTTTCGAATTGCATGGAATGGTACAGTGGCCGGATCTACTGGCAATCGTGAGTCTGGTTATAATTGTTATTGCCAGTTTTTTTGGTGATCGAATAGTACCCTTAGCCACTATTACAGGGTATCTCGGTGGATTTATTCTTGCGATGATCTTTAATACTGACGGTGTGGATCCCGGTGGAGGGGGAACGAATAACGCATGGATCATATGGGGAACATTTTTCGGTCTTTCAATTCTGACAGGTTTCATTTTCGGAGTATATTTGGGGAGGAGTAACGCCAATGCAAAGCAAAAATAAACTGATTAGATTGTTTTGTATAACTGCGATCATTCTTATTGGCGGGTTAGTTTGGTGGAATGTTCCCACATCAATGGTAAACATCCCATCATCAGAGGTTTCTGAAATCATGATTTTCAATGGTAACACAGGCAAAGAAACATCAATTACAGACAAGAAGGAAATTGAACATATCATTGGAAATCTCAACGCAATTTCTGTTAAAAAAGAAAAAGTTTCCTTAGGACATATGGGATATTCTTTTAGAACGACAATCTATAATACTGATGGTGCTGTATATAAGGAGTTTATTATCAACTCAAACAATACCATTCGAAAAGATCCATTCTTTTACCGAGATAGTTCTGAAAGCATTGATTACGAATACATTCAAGAGTTGCTTGCTGATATTGCTAAGGAATGACTCTGAAGGGAGAGGTTCGAGTGACCTGCTTCACTTTAGCAAGAAAAGTGGATCCGAACTATAAAACAAATCGTATCATTCTTCTCATGACCATCGCTCTTTTGATCGTCAGGGGATTGTTCACCAATGACTGGGGAGGATCCCTGGTATTTTTACTTTTGCTTGGACTTCTGTTTGGGACTTTCTATGGGATGATGCTTAAAAAAGACAGGGGCATCCGGGATGATCTTGGAGAACTCATAAAAACGAAGTTCGTTCTACTAAGTTACATCTTTTATCTTTTGATGTACGTTGTTTTAATCACTAGTACGAACATCGATCAAGGAACGATGAGTCTGTTTTTTGCAGTCATACTTGGAGTTGCTTTATACAGAGGCTTTTCAGATAGACAGAAAGGATGATGTCATTGAGTACAAATCAATATCAACCATGGAGAAGATTTCTCGCGCGAACCTTTGATATTCTCTTATACAATGTCCTGTGGACGGTGATCGCAGGCCTGGTTTTCCGGGTACAGCTGATCAGAATCGGAGCCTTCGGAAATTTGATGGGAGGGTTTCTATCTCTTGCAATTATGCTGTTTTTCGAGCCGGTATTGCTGAAGCACTTTAAAACCACCCCCGGGAAAGCCATCCTGGGAATAACCCTTTTCCACCGGGAAGGAAGGCCTTTTACCTATGGAGAGGGCTTAGAGCGGACCTTTTTAGTGATCGGCAAGGGACTGGGCTACGGGATTCCTTTTTATAATCTCTTTCGTCTCTGGAAAAGCTATCGCCTGACCGATGATGTGATTACTCAGCCCTGGAATGAATCGACGGAATACATTATCAAGGACAAAAAGCCGTACCGCTGGTTAGCCTATGGAACAGGATATGTGCTGTTGATTGGGATTGTTGCAGCGCTTATTCTTCAGCAGCAGCTGCCTCCTAACCGGGGAGAGCTGACGGTCGCCGAGTTTACGGAAAACCATAATTACTATATCGAGCATTTTGACATACCGATGGGAAACCGGCTTTTGAATGAAGAGGGAAAATGGGAAGTGAGGGATCAGACTGAAGGAACCTTTGGTTTCACGATATTTCAAGGCCCAAGGCCTGAGTATGATTTCGTCACGGAAAACGGAAGCCTCAAGGAAGTCACCTTCAGGGTGGAGGTAGAGGATTATGAGCAGTATATCGGGTCCTATGATCTCTATAAGCTCTTGGCCTCTCTTGCCTTCACCGGAGCCAGGGACGAGGTCGGGATCTTCACCAACTTTCCGAGCAAGGTTGCGGATTTTATTGAAGGAAACCCTTCCTTTGAAAGCTTTACCCACAGGGAGTACGGTCTGGAATTTATCTACGAGGTGGAGTATTCCGGGTTTAATACATCACAGTTTTTAATCCCCAAGGAGGAGGAAAGCAATGAATATCGAATGGTCTTTACCATCAGAAAAAGCAATCTCTAAAATCACCCTGATTCAACCGGATATAAATTTTGAGAAAGAGATCATGGAAAAGGAGATGCTGCGGCAAAACCTACATCTACAGAAAATGCGGATTGTAGCAACAATGACCGATGCGTAGTATGGATTGAACGAAGGAGAAAGGAGAGAGCCATGGAGCTGAAAAACAAAAGAGTGGTTGTAACCGGTGCATCTTCGGGAATCGGGCTGGAGCTGACGAAAAAACTCCTTGAGGAAAATTGTCGTGTGGTTGCAGTAGCCAGAACCATGAATGAAGTGTCTTATGAACATGAAAATCTTTATAAGCTTACCTCGGATATTTCTACGGCGGAAGGGGTGGAGAGTGTATTTGATTTTGCTCTGAAAACCCTTCAAAGAATTGATCTGTTCGTTGCAAATGCAGGATTCGGTTACTGTGAAAAGCTGGGGGACCCGGATTGGGATCATATCACGGCGATTTACAATACCAATTTCACCTCTGTGGTGTACAGTGCCCAGAAAATGAAAAAGCTGTACGATCAGGAGCCTTACAACTTTGTTGTTACGGGAAGCGCAGTGAGTATTCTTCCCTTACCCTGGTACGCTTTATACAGCAGTACCAAGGCAGCCATTGGAAACTTTGGAACCGGTTATCGATGGGAGCTGGAGAACAATCAGCATTTCCAGGTGGTGTACCCCGTTGCCACGAAAACAGGATTTTTTGAAAAAGCGGGAGGCTGTCCCATCCCGGCGAATCCACAGGATGTTGATACCGTAGTCTCTGCTATGATTTCAGGGATTCGAAAGGACAAAGCAGAGATCTATCCGTCGAAACTGTTCTATGTGGGATGGAAAATCAACAATATCATTCCGGTGATTTTCAGAAAGATTGCAGATTTGGAACATAAGAAGGCCAAAAACTATCTGGATGGGAAGAGCCGGCGATAGAATGAATGTTTGGAGTGAACCCCTTCATCCACCTCAGCGTATGAAGACATGAAGACATGAAAAGAAAATAAACTGTCGGAATCGTGAGGAATATGTGAAGAAAAGGAGTTTGATCGTAATGCTGAAAATTTTGGGAATCATTCTTGTTATCCTGTTGATTCTTGCTGCTGTGGGAGTGAGTGTATCGACTGCCTATCATCGGCATCAGCTAAGAAATGAAGAAATCGTCCATCCGCCGCCGGGAAAAATGGTTCCGGTTAATGACAAACAGCTCCACGTTTTTGCTGAAGGGGAAGGGACGGAGACCATCATTTTAATGGCGGGCCACGGAACCAGTAACCCCACATTGGATTTTGCACCCTTAAGAAGAAGGCTGACAGAAGATTACCGTGTGGTGGTTGTGGAGAAAACCGGATACGGCTGGAGTGATTCCTCCCGAAGCTCCAGAGATCTTGCAACGATGCTGGAAGAAACCAGAGAGGCCTTGAAGGGTGCCGGGGAGGAGGCCCCCTATATCCTGATGCCCCATTCCATGTCGGGATTGGAGGCGATCTACTGGGCACAAAAATATCCCGAAGAGGTGCAGGGGATCATCGGTCTTGACCCATCGACCCCTAATACCGTGGAGCTGCTGCCGGATCTGCCGACGCTACAGCTGTATTCCATGTATCTTCTCTCAAGAACCGGTCTTACACGGTTTATGCCGGAGGAGGATTACACTCAAAACTTTCCCATAATGAACACCGGTGAGCTGACGGATGAGGAGAAGGAGGAATATCTGGCCGTGTTTTTCCGAAGCTCCTTCACTATGCCCATGCTTCGGGAAACAAGGGCTCTCCGTGATAATGCGGAGCTTGTATCAGGGATGGCAGTTCCTGAGGATGTTCCCATGCTCTTTTTCATCTCCAATGATCAGGAGGGGGAACTGATAGGATGGAAGGATGCTTTGACCGGCTATCTGTCCGGCGTCAATCAGGGAACGTATATTGAACTGGATACGGGGCATTATGTCCATTATGAAAAATCCGATGTCATCGTTGAGGAAACCAGGGCATTTCTGGAGGAGGTGAGATAATGTATGATCATCATTTTCAGGTTTCTCTTGGCAATTTTCATTCTTCTTACAGTAATCTACGCATCTTCTCCGCTGTTTTGGCAGTATTTTGAATCGAAAATCAACAAAATCGAAGGCAGGGTTCCCTACAAAGTCTCAAAAGACGCCTTGGATTTTCACTCCACGCTGTTTGTGACTGATCTCCATGGGGATCCGCTGTTTTCCTATCGCAATCTTCTGAGGCATAACTCCACCGGCCATATGGATATCCCGAGGCTTATTGAGGGAAACATCAGTCTCCAGGTATTTGGTGTCCCGACACAGATCCCTCTGTTTGCAAATCTTGAAAGAAATCAAAGCAGAATCGGACTTGCAGGTTTCTTAGCCTTTGCACTGCACTGGCCTCTAAATACCTGGTATAGCGGGAAAAACCGGGCTCTTTATCTAGCAGAGAAACTTCATGAGCTCGAAGCAAAATCCGAAGGGACTCTGTCAATCATTAAAACATCCGGGCAGCTGGAAGAGTATTCTCAAAGATCGATAACTGAAACCCATCGCACAGCCGGCCTTCTTATGCTCGAAGGGGCCCATGTGATCAAAAGGATCCCCGAGGATCTTGAGGAACTCTACCATAGGGGATTCCGTATTATAGGATTAACTCATCTAACGGATAATCATTTAGGAGGCTCTGCCCACGGAATTGAAAAAGGAGGATTAACGGAGCTTGGTCGAAAAGCGGTGCAACGCATGGAAGAGCTGCATATGATCATCGATCTGACCCATGCATCTTCAGAATTAATGGATGATGTTCTGGCCATGACTTCCCGCCCGGTTCTGGTATCCCATACAGGGGTCAAAGGATGTGTCGATAACAGCCGAAACCTTTCCGATGAACAGTTAAAGGCAGTTGCTTCAAAAGGAGGGCTGATTGGCATCGGGTTCTGGGAAGAGGCGGTGGGACTGCAAGGTGTGGAGTCCATCGCGGATTCCATTCAGTACGCATCGCAATTGGTGGGAGTAAAACACATCGCCCTGGGTTCTGATTTTGATGGAGGTGTGACCATCCCCTTTGATGCTTCAGACATGGTTCATATTACTGATGCGCTGATCAAACAGGGATTCTCACAGGAGGAGATCCGCATGATCATGGGGGGGAATGCCCTCAACTTTCTGATGAATGGATTACCGGAAAATGTGCTCCCCCGGAGAAAAATCCCAAATGACGAAATGATTCACCCTGAATGAAGAACAAATCTGTTAGAGGTAGAAAGGCACCAATAGATTAAAAATAAGGAGCATGGAACCATGGAAAAACAATACTCATTGAAATACGGCAAAGGAGCACTGAAAGCCACAATCGATTCAAAAAGGATCATCGCAACCGTCAGGATGAAAAATACTGAGAAAGTAAGGGATGTGGAGAAAGCGGTA
Organism: Clostridiaceae bacterium; assembly: GCA_003554105.1. GTDB lineage: Bacteria > Bacillota > Clostridia > Peptostreptococcales > T1SED10-28 > T1SED10-28. The sequence goes on from PWFQ01000027.1 coordinate 11,381, forward strand.
CGGGATTCGATCAATCATCCTATAGGAACGATGCCGTTTAAAGGGAACTTCAGAAGTGGAAAAACCGTTGCAATCATCGTGAATGATTCCACAAGAGATGCGAAAACTGAACTTTTTCTGCCGATTTTACTGGACGAGCTGAATGCCTGCGGGATAAACGATAAAGACATCACTGTACTAT
>PWFQ01000031.1 GCA_003554105.1 Clostridiaceae bacterium
GCTTCCTTTTTAGAAGTCCAGCAACACTAAAAACATCGGTATGACAATCAGCATTAAGCTGATGGCACAGGGGCTGGTATGTTATGTACGATGAATTACTCATCCAGATGAAATCTCTCCTCGATCTCACTCAATGATAAATTCAAACTGTTATATTCTGCTGTCTTTTCCTCATCAATAATGACATTGTCCAGTGGTGTAAAGAGAACAAAAACATACTCTTCTTTTTCTCCCAGCTTGCTTCCCAGAAACAGTTCGTCTTGTGATTCCTCGTTAAACTCTTCTTGAGACATCACTGTAATACTGAAAAACTTTTGAGGAAACTCCCCATCAACTTCATAACCGGTATAGTAGTACGTTGTTCTGTTTTCAGTCGTTACTTTTTCATACCTTCCTTCCCACTCATCAGGGATATTAAAGGTAAAGCTCGGAAATTCACTGCCATTGCTCACATCTGTGTCTCTTTCACAACCTGCAAACCCCGTCATAATCACGAAAACTAAAAGGATCAAACCAATCTTTTTCACAGAATCACTCCTCAATTGTTTTTTCATTGTGCCTGATGTGATGATTCATCCATTCCTTTCCACCAGCCCTTAACTCTTACAACGATGGAAAAGGTTTTTCGTTTCAAAATCCGGTATTCTTTTATCGATTGGCTTTCTTGTGAACTTTCAAGCTTTGTCAGCCTCTGTAAGTCCGCTGATTACTCCCTTTTTTGAGTCGCTGATTTTTTCAAATCAATCGATGGTGATGGTTACTCGAACCGGAATGGTGATCTGAGTATCCATGATCTCCTCTTCATCCAGGGAGAATACCGCTTCTGCTTCAAATTCGTAGGTTCCCGGCTCCAGCTCTTCAAGGATCGGATAGTCAATGTCAACCCTGTGAGGTTCGTTTTGTCTAAGCTCTGTCCAGATCAACTGGGCATCCATCGCTCCTAAGTACTCAAAATCTCCGTCTTGCTGATAAATATTGAAATAGAAAATACTTCCTCCATGATAGATCACAATCGTCTCCTCATCACCCAGGTACGTAATACTTGCAGTAACAGACAGGTCATTCGCTTCACTGATGACTTCCATTGTCACTTCAAAATCCTCTTCTCTTTCGGTTGCTTCGTATTCTTCAGGGTCCTCTGTGTGATCCGTTTCATTGTTCCCGTCATTCCCGCATCCAACAAGACCCAGACTTACAATAAGGATTATCATAAACCCTGATACCATGAACTTTTTCATTGTCTTGCACCTCCATAGGATTTAGACGGGAAATCCCCTGGAGAAGTTCCCCATATTCCGCAGCCTGCCGTCACCTCCGTGTTTGGACCCCGGAGTTTTAAAAGCGAATGTAAAAATCGATGGAAGTCAGAATTAAGTAACCCACAATAACCATCACACCCAACAACGAAATGATGATCCCCGGTCGCAGCTGCAGCTTCATAGCTTTTGTTCCATATTTTAAGGTTAATCTGTGTTCAATTAAACCGACAATCAATCCTATTGTCAGCGGGATCAGTGCATATACGTTAATATATCCGAAGCTGATAAATCCGCCGATTCCTATGATCGTCGAAAGATAAGACAAAGTGGTGATTGTTTTTTTAGACATCTCCTTTTTCACCCTCAACTCCTCCTCTAGTAATTTCTCGATTCTCTTATCACTGCTTATTAGTTATGCTCACTTCTAACTACGTTAAGACTGCTTTATCGGTTTGAGAGGATCTGAAACATCAAAAAAACCGCTCTTGGCCGGCGATTGGGTTTGAGGGCATGACACAAATGAACCGATCTTTAATTGTCACAATATATCCGTGTCATAGATTTATGGACCCGATAATGCGTTCTCAATGGCTTTTAATGGTTACAGGGGACGGTTCTTTCGTGTCAATTCATCACTTTTATGACTCATAGAAACCGTCCTTTTTTTGTGCCATCAATCCTGCTCTTTTCTTTCCTTTCAGTCTCTTGACATCGTTCCTGGAACTTGTTGATCAACCGTTTATACCGAAAGTTATTGACACAGGGATGAACCGCAACAAAAGCTTCGTTTCGCACTGAGGGACGGCTTCTATTGTGACACGCCTTATCGTTGGAATAGAACCGTTCATCCGCTGCGGAAGGTTTTGTTGTACTACTGTACTTCGTCCGATAAAAACCTTCTGTCCGGATTGTAAAATTTTATATTACTTCTGCTTCTCTAAGATGTTCGTATATCAATGGTTTGCACAAATGACACAAATGAACCGTCCCCTTTGTGCTATGAAGTGGATGCGAGGGAGCTGGCAGAACTCTATTTTTTGAGAGAACTAAAGCCTTTTGAGCAGCATGATATTCCCATCGAAAACCTTCGGGTGCTCTCAAGAACTTATGCGAATGTCGCCGAACAAAGAGTAACCTTCATCAATCAGCTGACTGCAAGAGTTGAGCAGATGATGCCACGCTTCACAAAACTCTTCTCCGACATTGCTTCAAAAACATCCTTGGCACTTCTGGAAAAGTATACTTCA
>PWFQ01000010.1 GCA_003554105.1 Clostridiaceae bacterium
TACATTTGAGAGGATAGTGCCCGACCTGCAGGTACATCGTTAAAGTCTCCTGCATACTGAACAAGAATATTCATGTTCGGATCAACAGTAAGTACTCCGGCTTCAAATCCTGCCTCGAATCTTTGAATCAACGGGAAGTCCATTCCACCAAGGAAACCGACGGTATCTTCTCCCGCTTCCTGTGCTTTAAGAGCTGCTGCAACGCCTACCAGAAAAGATCCTTCATGCTCTGCAAATACAGCACTTGCTACATTATCTCTTTCCACCACTGTGTCAATAATTAAGAAATTTTGATTTGGAAAATTGTCTGCTACAGTTCCCATTGCTTCTTCAAACAGGAATCCGGGAGCAACAATTAAATCCACTTGTTCGTCTGCGAAAGAAGAAAGATTTGGAATATAATCTGCATCCGCTTCAGATTGAAGATAGTTTGCATCTCCATTGTCGATCGAGTTGACGAATTCCAGTACACCTTCCCAGGTTCCCTGGTTGAACGATGCATCATCAATCCCACCGGTATCGGTTACCAGCCCGACAAAAAATACATCATCAAGATCAACATCATCATCTACAACTTCACCATTTTCGTCCTGGTCCGGATCCTCATCGTTGTCATCTGTTCCGCAACCGGTTGCAACCAGCGCCATTACTAACAATACTGCCAATAAAAGCATCCATAAACTTTTTTTCATTTTCACTTGCCTCCCCTTAAAAAATTTTTCTATTTCAACCCTTCCAAAAGAAGGACTAAAATCGTTATAAATCGTTAAATCACCGTACAGTCATTATAATATAGGATATTGTGAAATGCAATGTTCTTTCACTTAAATTTCTATGATTATGCAGAGGATAGAAGTGACATTTGCACCATAATAAAAAACCTACACTCTAGACATAATTATGCCCATGTATAGGCTTTTTAAACTTATCCCTGAGAATCTTATAAATACTTTTTAGTCTTCGAACACCGTTTGCCCATCGACTTCAGTTGTTAAAGCGACAAGTGCTTTATCAACGATTTTTCGACGGATTGCCTTTTGCTCATCCTTGTCAAATGCAGGATTACCAAGAGGGTGAGGAATCGCAATTGCAGGTACGATTCTGTTCGCTCCAACCGTTAAAGAGATCGGCACGACTGTACAAATGTGAACCACAGGAATTCCCGCACGTTCAATTTCTTTTACCATCGTTGCACCGCAACGTGTACAGGTACCTCAGGTGGAGGTGAGGATGACTGCATCCACTCCATCCGCCAACAATTCTTTCGAAAATTCTTCTGCGAATGCTTTAGAGCTTGCAACCGCAGTTCCATTTCCGGTTGTGGTATAGAAGTATCGATGAAGTTTACCGATTTTTCCTTCATTTTCCAAATCTCTCATCACATCCACAGGGAGTACGCAGTCCGCATCAGTGTTGGCATAGATTGGATCATAGCCTCCGTGGGCGGTTTCGTGACTCATTTCATCGAGATTGAAAAAGTCAGCGATATCATATTTCCCATACTTTGATGCGCTTGAGGATTCGATCCGGTCAGGATTTCCTTTAGGAACAATTCCTCCCGAGGTGACAAGGGCGATCTTTGCATTTGAAAGATCCTTGAGTGCAGGCAGCGGATCAACACGATCAAAATTCGGCATTGGGAATTCAGTTACAAATTCCTCTCCTGCGAGCTTATTCATCAGCATATCCACAGCTCTTTGAGAACCTCTTGTTTCATGGAAGTAGTTCTTTCTAACACCCATGGAAATGTATTTGTCTTCTGCGGGAGAGCTGATTTCTTCTCCCTTTAGCATTTTAATTGCAAGATTTGCCATTGCAGGAATCGCTTTTCTCATTTGTGCTGCTGAGTTTCCAGTTTCGATAATGTGTACGGATTTTTTAAACATATCCGCTCCCGGGTTTTCAGGATACATTCCGGAAATTACAGGAATTTTCAACTCTTTTTTAACAGCCTCTGCGATTGTTCCGCAGGCAACACCATAACGACCTGCATTAAATGCAGGACCTGCTACAAATAGATCCGCATCGTACTTCTTTACCATTTCCATAATCACTTTCTTTGCTTCATCCACGTTTTCGTTGAAGTAAGAGTCACCACAAATAATGGTTGCAACAATTTCCGCCTCTTCTTTAATTGCTCCCTGCAGGGCCATACCGGGACCTACAACACCTTCTCGAACTTCAGGCTTGATATCGGCTTTCTCTTCTCCGCCGATTCCACCGAAAAATTGGTTTATATAATGTACTACTCGTTTTTTACTCATTATTTTCCCCCCTCTCTTAGTATTCTTTCGCTGTTAACTTCACAAATCCGGTTTCATTGGTTGCTCCGGTAATTGCTTGAATTTCCACTTCGATACTTCCGTCTTCCCGTAAGCTTCCGTCGAATCCACCAGCGATGGAATCAACATAATCCGTCATTCCGATGATCTTTTTCATTGGTGGCAATACAATTACCTCATTGGCATTTCCGTTAGAGACAACAGCATCCGCCTTGGGATCTGCATCCGCTAAGGATTGTGATGCTCCGTCCCGTCCTGCATACTCATCAGTTACGATGACAGTTTTAATGTTTTTTTCTTCAATCTTCTTGCAGTTCATGATAAGATCCGTGTCAGGATTTCCGAACCCTTCCTGGGATACGATCACTCCGTCCAAACCAAAGTATTCCGTAAGTTTGGCTGTCCAGTCGGAGGAACGTTCTTTGTCTGCGAGGTAGACATTTTCATTTGTGACAATGACACCGACAAAATTAATTTCTTTTCCATGCTTTTCGTAGAGATCCTCGATGATTCCATTATTCTGGTGGACATAGGTTGGGTTTTTATCGCATGCGGAAACGCAGTTTCCACTAACGATTGCGCCGTCCATCATTTCCGTAGGGTACATAAAAGTAGGAATGATTTTCTTTGCATCCACACCATACACATAGGTATCATGGAGTAATCCCTGAGTTTGAAGCATGTATACATATCCTACTTTTGGCAGATCAGGATACTTTTCCACTCCTTGAAGAAGCGGAAGAGTTTCATAGGTGATTTCTTCGTCGGGTGTTAAATTTTTAGCAAGTTCACCCAAAAAATTCGCCGCTTTAAAGCCGATTTGTCGAACTGCCGCCTCATGGTCATATTGCTTTACGTCTTCTCTGGGGTTTGCAACCACAACGATATTATGTGTCTTTGAAAACGGAGAATATTCCGCTCCCGGACCGGTCATGTCGATAATTCCCTCCTGGAACCCGACGATCTTACCCGCAGTGACAACAGCAACATTCTTTAATGCATGAGTTTTTCCACTTCCTACTGTTTGAACCTTGTTAATCATTCCGGGGAAAATTCCTCCGGGTCCATCAACTTTTACCCGGGGTTCGATGACATCCTTTACAGGAGTAATTCTGACTTCATCTCCCGGGTGGGTAATATCAATGTCAATATTGTCAATGTATTCACTTTCTCCAACAGCGTCCAATAACTCATCTTTATTGATAAATAAGGTTTTTCCTTCTACTTTTGTATCTTTTCCGAATTGCACATCTTCAATAAAAATTTTACCTAATGTAAGCTTCAAAACCTTCACCTCCCTTGTAATAAGGAGCCGGCCGGATTCATACCCTCCGGCTCCGAAAACCCTTCCCTTAACACATACTGTGGTCTAGACAAATTTCTTAATCATTGCTTCAACGTTTTCTTTGGAAGCTTCTTCTTTTGTAACTTCATCTTTTTTCTCTCCACCTTTGTAAATTGCTATGGTGGGAAGACCTAATACCTTTTGCTTGATTGCAAGCCGTCGTGCTTTTGTTGTGTCCAGTTTGACGAATTTTATCTCATCTCCATAGACCTCTGCCAACGCTTCGATATCAGGCATTAATGCTTTGCAGGGCTCACAACCTTCGCTCCAAAAATCCACTAATACGGTTTTTTCCGACTGTAGTACTTCTTCTTCAAAATTGTTCTTATCAACAGCTAACATGGATTTCACCTCCCTAAATCTTATTCTTCAAACGCATGGTCAATGTATTTTTCTGCCTGGATTGCGGCAATTGCACCGTCACCAACAGCAGTTGCTACCTGACGTAAGGACTTCTCGCGCACATCCCCCGCTGCTAAAACTCCGGAGAGATCGGTGTGCATGTTGTCATCGGTAAGGATATAACCTGCTTTAGATAAATTCAGTTTATCCTTGAACAGCCCGGTCTGTGGAAGATATCCTACGAAAATAAAGATACCGAAGGTGCCGTCTTCATCATCTGCTTCAAATTCAGTGAGCTCTCCGGTTTGCAGGTTCTCAAGAACCATCCCTTCCACCATTCCGTCTCCCTTAATTTCCTTTACGGAGCTGTTCCAGATAAAACCGATCTTTTCGTTCTTAAATGCCTTTTCCTGAATGGATTTTGCTGCTTTCAACTCTTCACGCCGGTGAACAATGGTTACCTTTCTGGCAAACTTTGACAAATGAATTGCTTCTTCGACAGCAGAGTCTCCTCCACCGATCACAAAGACTTCCAGGTCTGTAAAAAAGTCGGCATCACAGGTTGCGCAGTAGGAAACACCTTTACCCGTTAATTCTTTTTCTCCCGGAGCACCAAGCTTTCTTGGGGTAGCTCCTGTAGCAATCACAACGGATTTTGCTTTATAAGTTTCTTTCTCTCCTATAAGGACCTTAATCTTTTCTTCCAGCTGCACTTCTTTAATATTGTCCTTTTCAATTTCTGCTCCGAACTCTTTACACTGATCAACCATTCGCGAGACCAAGCTTGGTCCAGTAGCGTTTTCAATGGATCCAGGGTAGTTAGCAACTTCATCAGTGGTTGCAATCTGTCCACCGGGCTTTTCTTTCTCGAGCACCAAAGTTGACATCTTATCTCTTGCTGCATAAAGACCGGCGGTAAGTCCTGCTGGACCTGCTCCAATAATAATTACATCATAAATTTTTTCCATCTTTTCCACCTCTTTTATTTTTTTAGACAAGCCAAGGGCTTGTTTTTCTACAGTGCTGACTCAATTCCACTTTTAATCAACTGATAGTCTATTTCCTGGAAGTCCTGAAGAAGATCTTGACGCAAACCCACTGTTCGGTCCCGAATCTCAATAAACTTCTTCGCAGTTATAATACTGTCTTCAATCATGATTACCGAAGAGCTGATTTCCTGATCTTTTTCTGTATCCAACAGGATGGATTTATAAGGGGTTTCATTGGGTTTAATGCTTCCCGATAAAGGGTGTGTGAGAACAGGATAGCCCCTATGAACTTCATCCCTCACAAATTCCAAAACGGCAAGGTAGTTTCCTTCAATCCAGTGAATCTGATGTCTCTCACCGAAATGTTCCTGTACCTGCGGGTTATTTGTTACGATTCGAAACGCCACGGCTTCCCTCCTTAAATTCATCGACCACACATATTTTATGACTTTTGGGCAAACAAAAACAGAGTGGATATGTCAACGCCCTGTTGCATGATCGACTCTGTATGGTTTACCTGAGAGTTTCTCCCGGAAGATCGTACAATCCGGGCTTGCTCCTTCGGTGCACATCTTGTGCTCTCCAGAGAACTGTCCAAATACGGTCCTTTTGCCTGAGAAATTCACTAATTGGCAATTAGCTTGTCCCTTCGGCGTTTCCTGTTAGAGGAAATCTCTCCCGCACCCTTCATCCAGTGTGGTGTATGTAGTTTTTACTTCAACCCCATTATAAACCAAAAAAAACGAAAGTACAATACGTTTTGGGGATAATTTCAGTAATTTTTTCACAAAGAACGATTATCTATTAATTTCTTCTATAGATCTCCCTTACGCATTCCAGGGAAACCCCATTGCTTCAACACTTCATACATAACAATGGCACAGGCGTTGGAAAGATTCAAGGACCTTGCTTTCTCCACCTGGCGCATGGGAATGGTAATCGCCGTATCTGAGTTCTCATGAAGAACCTCCTCCGGAATCCCCTTGCTTTCTTTTCCAAACATTACATAGACTTCCTCTTCCTCGCCATAGTTTACATCACTGTAGACTCTTCTTGTTTTTGTCGTGGCATAATAGATTTTTCTCCCCTCATGCTTTGAACAAAATTCTTCATAGTCTTCATATACTTTGAGATCTAATAAATTCCAATAATCTAACCCCGCTCTCTTCACCTCCCGATCGGAAATGGAAAACTTCATCGGTTTAATCAAATGAAGACTCGCCCCTGTGATTACACAGCTTCTGGCAATATTCCCTGTATTTTGGGGAATTTCGGGTTCCAATAATACGATATGCAACTTCATCATCTTTTCCCTTCTTTCTGTAAAGTAAATCCCCCGCCTTGCGTATTATTTTTCCCAGTGGGTAAATACTGAAGGAAGAATCAATGAAGGAGGATTTTCATGAAACCATTAATTAAAATTTCCCACCTCTATCATAGCTGTGTGGTTGTGGAAACCGATAGAAGTGTCATGCTCTTTGATGCTTTCTTTGAGCCGCCTCATCTCACAAGGGAAGCTTTGCTCGAAAAACTGGAGATGATCAGTAAACCTGTCACCTATTTCGTTACCCACGGACATGGGGACCACTTTACAAGAGACATCTTTGAGAGGGATTTCCAAATAAAGACAGGAGTCCGTTATATTCTGAGTTCTGATGTGACAGAGATGTCAGACCCTGAAGTTTCTCTCCTAGAGGCCTATACACTCGCCCCCCACGAAAGCCTTGAACTGGAAGATCTTTCAATTCAGTCATTTGGTTCCACGGATCAGGGAGTCTCTTATCTCGTTCAGGATAAAGTCGACAATGTGTTGTTTTTCCATAGTGGCGATTTGAATTGGTGGCATTGGAACAGCTTTAGTCCTGAGGAACAGGAGCAGGAAAAAATAGATTATCTTCGGGAAATTACAGAGCTCCGCAAAACCCTGGAAAGAAAGAATTCCACACTTGATTTTGCCTTTGTTCCCGTTGATCCCCGGCTGGAAGAGCATTTTGCACTGGCTGCAAACTATTTTTTAGATACCATCCCCGTTAAGAAGCTGATCCCAATTCATTTTCGTGATCACTTTTCTGTGACAGAAGCATTTAAGGAGCAGCGAAAGGATCCTGAGCGGGTGATTGAAATTCCCCATGGACATTATACCACTACAGTTTAAACAATCGGGCACCGATTTTTGACCGTTTTATTCTCACTGCCTTTACAGGACAAAGTTCCTGGCAGCAAAAACACCTTATGCAACCGGTTAAATCTGCATAAGGTTTTCCTTTTGTATAACCTTTCGTCTTCTTAAAAGAGATTACCTGCGCGGGACACACTTTGCCACAATCCCCGCAGGATACGCAGATCTCATGGTCAAAAACCGGTCGCGGCAGAAGAAAGCGGCTCATAGGCCCTACGAGAAATTCCGGCACCCGTCCTTTAAAGAAGTTCACATCGGTAATTGCAGGGGTGATAAAGGGCTTTAACGAGAAGGATTCCATTGATGAACCGACTATGTGAATATCCTCATGATTTCCCGAAAGAAAGTTCCGCTCAATAGATCGTTGGATAGTTGGGACCTCCAAAGGATCAATTCCCACCAATTGACAGGCAATAAAATCCAGAGCATATGGGTTGGATGATGCGATCATTGCACCTACCTTGCGAAGATCTCCTGAGGATGGTCCTTCTCCTTCCATACCGACAATGCCGTCCATAAAAGAAAGGGTTGGTTCTTTAAATGAGCAGACATCCACCAGCATATCGGAAAAGGTTTCAATTGCCGGCATCTTAAAATGGTATTCCGCTTTTATCAGACCGGGAATAATTCCATACATATTTTTTACTGCACCGGTATACTTCATCATCCCATGGGTCTTTAACTTTGATAAAGAAATCACATGTTCGACCTCTTCCAGTGCTTTCATGACCGTGATTTCCTGGAGTACTTTTCCATTATTGACTTTTTTCGTTACTCCTTCCGTATTATAGTTTAGAGTAAATCCACTTTCCTCTGCGATCTTTTCAACACCGCAGGTTTTATAAATCGCTTTTAGCAACCCTTTGGTAAATGGACCTCCTGGGCTGTCACCAATGATGACATGACACCCGAATTCCTTCAAAGCATCTCCGACTGCCTGTACAAAGATCGGATGGGTGGTCACCCCTTCCTCAGGGCGCTTTTTAATCAGAAGGTTCATTTTTAGAAAAATCTTCTCTCCCGGTTGAAAATACATGCTTAAACCTCCCAATCCTTCAATGAGTCGGTTTACACCTTCCCGAACTTCCTTGTAATTATAGGATTCAGATCTTTCAATACATACACTTGGTTTTGCCATAACTACACCCTTTTCTTTATAAATACAATTTATGTGCTTCTCCGCTTATTCTTAGAAAATTCTATTTATTTAATATTTTTTCCTGATTAATATTGACATATGTTTAACATTAATTTATACTTAATATAAGAATCGTTGTTAGGTGGTGAATAGGATGAATGAACTAATTGAAAAGCTGAAAAAGAACGACTGTAAAGTGACATTACAACGAATCGCAATCTATGAAACCCTAAAGGACACAAAAGAGCATCCAAATGCGGAGGCTATTTACAAAAGACTTGCACCCAAGTATCCCACAATCAGTTTGGCAACAGTTTACAAATCCCTGGAGCTTTTTGTATCTCTGGGACTGGTGCAGGCCATCAACGTTGAAGAAAACAGTTTTCGCTATGATGCCAACACAAGCCCACACCCCCATGTTATCTGCACAACCTGTAAAAAGGTTGAGGACATTGATGAGCCCTACTTTCCCGATCTCGGACGGGATATCGAGGCAATGACGAAGTACAAGGTGAAAAAGCAGCAGATGAGTTTTTACGGAACATGTCCGGATTGTTTAAACTAGAACAGTATCGATCGAACTGCCTCTGAATGTGATTTTAAAAAGGAAAGGTTGTCATAAGCCTTTCCTTTTTTTGTTTTTGTCTCTGCTATATCTTTTGTAATCCGCTTTTTCGATACATTATACAAAGGTGATTAACCTCACACATATCACAAAGAGGTTTACGTGCTTTACAGACCCTTCTTCCATGAAGGATAAACCAATGATGCGCTTCCGACCACATGGGTTTGGGAATCTTTTTCATAAGCTCCTGCTCCGTATCCTCCACGTTATCAGCTTTAACGATTCCCAGGCGGTTTGTCACACGAAAAACATGGGTATCAACTGCAATGGCATCCTGGTCAAAAACATTGCTGATCACCACGTTAGCAGTTTTTCTTCCAACACCGGGAAGCTTCACTAATTCCTCCCTGTTGGAGGGAACCTTCCCTTTATGTTCTTCAATAAGAATTTTACAGGTTTTTAGAATATTTGAAGCCTTCGTATGATAAAATCCGCAGCTATGGATTATTTCTCCAAGCTCTTTCACATTGAGTTCCTCCATTTTGTAGGGATCAGAATACTTTGGGAAAAGAGATTTTGTAACCTGATTGACCCGGACATCAGTGCATTGAGCGCTTAAAATTGTTGCAATCAAAAGCTCAAAAGGATTCGAGTAGTCCAGCTCACTTTTTGCATCAGGATAAAGAGAGCCCAAAATCTTCAACACTTCATTGATCTCTTCTTTGTTTAACTTATATCGTCGCATCCCCTGCCTCCTGTCTCCGGTTTTTTACTTGCTTTATAAATCAGTTTAAAAGATTTCATACTGTTGCACAGCCAAATCGAAGCGTCCATCCTGCTCAATAAAGTTCAGGACCTTTTGCATGGTTTCATCAACATGGCGTTTGTTATTGCTCACGGTCGTAAAACCGATCTCCGCTTTCTGCCACTTATCCATCATCCCCACTTCAGCAATAGACACGTTGTAACGATGTTTAATTTTCTCAATGATACTTTTAACTAAATGCCGCTTCTCTTTTAGCGAATGGTTTTCGTACATAGACAGTTCAATATTACAAATACCAACAATCATTCCATCACTCCTTCTACTTGGAACTAGTCTTATTATAAGGAATTCTTCCTGAAAAGAAAACCTTTTCCCGCAATTCTCCAAAAAGAAAAAGATTGCCTGTGCAAAAAGGCAATCTTCTGATGGTTCATTTCAAAGTCTTCGCTCCGAATTTTCTTAAATAACTTCCATTTCTTTCCCAATTTTCACGAAGGTATCAACTGCTTTATCCAGTTGTTCTTTTGAGTGTCCTGCAGTCACCATGCATCGAAGACGACCGGTGCCTTTCGGAACTGTAGGGAATACGATCCCCGATACAAAAACTCCTTTATCCAGCAGCTTTCGGCTGAACTCCATGGTTTTATCTTCGCTTCCCACCATTACAGGCGTAATGGGTGTTTCACTTTTCCCGATATCGAAACCTGCATTTTTCATTTTTTCTTTAAAATATCGGCCGTTTTCCCATAGGCGATCAGTGAATTCCGTGGTGGACATTAATAGTTTTACCGCTTCAGTGATGGAAGCCACTGCTGCAGGCGGTAGAGAAGTGCTGAACAGAATCGGTCGTCCCCGATGGCTCAACCATTCCTTCATCGTTTTGCTTCCTGCTACATATCCTCCGATTACTCCTATGGCTTTGGAGAGAGTCCCGATGGTGAAGTCCACACGGCCATGAAGACCAAAATGATCAACTGTTCCCCGACCGCTTTCTCCCAAAACTCCTGAACCGTGGGCATCATCCACATAGGTCATTGCGTTATATTTTTCTGCTAATTCCACAATTTGAGGAAGAGGAGCAATATCTCCGTCCATACTGAATACTCCATCCGTAATAATCAAAACCTGATTGTACTGTTCCCGTTTTTCCTTTAGAATTCTCTCAAGATCCTCCATATCGCAGTGTTTATATACTGCACGATCTGCCCTGCTAAGTCGGACACCGTCGATGATACTTGCATGATTCAGCTCATCGGAGATAATCAGGTCTCCCTTCGATGTAATCGCCTGAATGGTTCCTGCATTACAGTTGAACCCGGATTGATAGACCATAACCGCTTCTTCCCGTTTGAATTCCGCAAGAACCTTTTCCAGTTCTTCATGGAGATCCATGTTTCCGACGATGGTTCGTACCGCTCCCGAGCCGACACCATATTTTTCAACAGCTTTAATTGCAGCTTCCTTCAATTCTGGATGATTGGCAAAACCTAAATAGTTATTGGATGAAAGGTTAATCACTTTTTTACCGTTTAACAGGATTTCAGACTCATTGGCACCCTCCAGAATCGGAAGCTCCCGATAGACTCCGTCATCCTTCAACCCCTGTATCTGTTCTTTAAGAAATGATAATTCATGTACGTCTGACATACTACTCCTCCTTTACTGATCTTTCTGAATTTCGATTATAAACAGCACTTACCTGGTCTGTTCCAGAATTTCCATATCGGGATAGAGAACGACCTTTCCGCAGTTCCCTGATTCCATTAAATCAAAGCCCTTTTCAAACTCATCCATGGGAAGCCGATGGGTCACGAGATCTTCCAGATTCAAGTTTCCGGATTCTATCAGACCTTTGACCTGATACCAGGTATCGTACATTTTTCGACCGGCAATCCCTTGCATTGTGATTCCCTTAAAGACGATATCATTGGCAACATCGATTGCCACCTTGTCATTTGGAATCCCAAGCATGGACATTCGACCACCAAGCTTGATGTATTTTAATGCCTGATCAATTGCCCGTGCATTTCCGGACATCTCTGCCACCACATCAACTCCAAGACCACCAGTTGCTTGAAGAATGGTTTCAATGGGATCTTCATGCATTGGATTAATGGCAATATCCGCTCCCAGTTTCTTCGCCAAGTTGAGGCGATACTCATTCACTTCAACAGCAATGACTTTGGATGCACCTACAGCTTTTGCTACAGCAATTGCCATGATACCAATTGGTCCACAGCCAACGACTGCGATGGTTTTACCAACTATCGGTCCTGCCATCACTGTATGCATCGCATTTCCCAGTGGTTCCTGAATTGCAAGATATGCAGGATCCACGCCTTTAGGGTTGACCCAGGCATTCGCTTCCGGAATCACCACGTATTCTGCATAGGTTCCATCGGTATCGACACCGAGGATTTTTGTATCTTTACAGATATGCGCCTGACCGGTTTTGCAAAACTCACACACTTCGCAAACAATGTGGGTTTCAGCGGAAATAATATCTCCCGCTTGAATGGACTTTACCTTATCTCCAACCTCAATGACTTCACCGGCAAACTCATGGCCCATGACATAGGGTGGTTTGATTCTTCCCTGAGACCATTCGTCCCACTGATAAATGTGGGCGTCGGTTCCGCAAATGGAGGTGGCGTGGATTTTTACCAGGACTTCATCAGACCTTGGTGCAGGAACTTCCTTTTGGCTGTAAACAGCACCTTTTTTCGCTTCTTTTTTCATTACCACGTTCATTAAATTCTTCATGGTCGTCCTCCTCGTTATATTATTAACATAGATATGATACCACGTTTTTCTAAATAATGCTATCTCTATCATACAACAGTTTATTGGTTTTCTAAACTACTCTTTAAGAAGTTTAAATTTTTCGATTTCTTCCCTTGCCCATTCAGCGCTTACTCTCAAGTCCTCCCGCGAATCCTTAAGAAAAGGCAGAATCAAAGGAAGGGCTGCGGAGCCCTTGAGATTCCCGAGAATAATCAGCCCGTTCCGCTTAAGAATCCCCGCTCCCCGCCAGGAAGAAGCGTTATGTCCCAGGGCTTCCTTAAATTCTTTATTCGTGTACCCAAGAAGCTTCTCCAAATCCACAGCATTCTGAGGTTCTTTCCGGAAAGCAGAATCAATCTCAATTTCCAGTCCCTGATTATAGGGACAGACCTTTTGACATTCATCACAGCCATAGAGTCGATCTTCGATTAACGGCCGATACTTATCAGGTATCATTCCCTTTGTTTGAAGGATCCCGCTTAAACATTTATCAGGATTCAAACGATAGGGTTCCTCCAAAGCACCGGTGGGGCATGCTTTTATGCAGGCTTCACAGCCGGCACAGGAAGGTCTGAATTTTTCCCCTTTATGGTGATCATCGCTTTGAGAAAAATCCTGATTGATCATGATATAACCAAGGAAGATATATGACCCTAATGTTTCATTAATCAGCTGATTATTGTATCCATAATTCCCCAATCCTGCTTTGTATGCCAAATATCGATCAATCAGGGGGCCTGTGTCTACATGGCATTGATAGGAGAGTCCGGGAATATCCCTATTTAACATCTCCATAACCTCATTCATCTTTCTTTTCATTACAATATGGTAATCCTCACCCCGGGAAGACAGAGACAGTCGCCCCACCGGTGGATTCCACAACTCCGGAGGATTATCATCATCTTTTTGATAATAAGGCATCCCCACCACAATAATGCTTTGACAATCATTCATGGATTTCCGGGGATTGGTTTTTTCTTCTATCTCCGGGGACTGAAATTTAAAAGACAACCCTTCCTTACTCATATTCTCCAACCTGTTTTCAAGGTCATGAAAAGGGCCTGCCCCGGTTGCAGAAACCAATGGGAAGCCCTTTTTTCTCAGTTCTCTTTTAATGCGATGATACAGAATCTGTTTAGAATCCATTATTCTTTCAACCTTCCACTTAAAAGCTTAATTGCATTCTTCGTGTTTTCGATAAAATTCAAGTTCTGAGAGTGGCCAAACCTTGGCCACGACGCGACCCACCACTCAGCTTTCGCTAATGTAGCCGAAGGTTCGGCTATCGTTACTGGAATTCCTGTTATCTCCGAGAAGATAGAGTTTTCCTTCAGGGACCTCCCCACAGGTTTTTCTGTAATCCCTGAAAATGTACTCACAGTCGTCAATATAATCCTCACACACACTCTCTCCATTGATGAGCAGGTCTCCCGTATCAATGCAAAACTCCTGTCCTCCCCTTGCAATTACACGCTTTATAAAAAGTTCATCCTCACAGACCGGTGATTGAAAAACAACAACGTCGCCGGTTTTCAAGTCCTCCACTATGAAGCGATCGGAAATGATCAAAACCCTGTCTCCGCAACAAAAATTCGGATCCATTGATGCCCCTCGAACTGTAACAAGGGTGATAAAAAATCGATCGATCAGGATAAAAGCAAAAAGAAGAAGAATAATGACCATAAGGATCATGACTTTCCTGCTCTTTATTCTATCAGAAACTGTCACAGTTCTCACCTCCTAATTTATCAATTCAAAAATTAATTATTTAACAATAAAAAATGGTAAAAGAAAAACGACCTAAGAGGTCGCTCTTGTTTTATACTTCTTCTATGGGTTCTATCAATGGTTCTTCCATTTCCTTTATTACTTTTTGCACTTTACTTACTCCCAACACCGCGAAGTTATAAGGTGAAGAGTCTTCATTGGTTTTCTTCCGCTTTCCATCAAGATAATCCACCATCACGCTCTCCACTTTTTTCATCAGTTCCTTGGCCTCATCCTTCGTGAGATAGTAGTCACTGTATTGATTGATAAAACGCTCTGAATCCAGATTTTCAATATTTTTGTAGAAATCACTGCTGATCTTTTCAAATATGGAAATATAGGCTTGACTCAAGGACTGGGCCAATTCTTCTCCACCATTTTTAATAAAGCTTTTGTCAATCATTAAAACCTTTGCTGCGGGAAGATAATATTTTTCTATAATGCCGGACTTGATTCGTTCATCAACCAGATCTAATACTCCTACCTTCAGTAAACTCTTGATGTGGTAATTGATTTTTGCGTGGGGTTCCTCCAAAAGCTCTGAAATCTGCTTGGCTGTTTTCGGTTCGTCCCCTTCAAAACACTCTATGATCTCCACACGATAGGGGTGGCTGATTGCTTTGATTTGTTCAAGATCTCTTAAAACCATAATATCCTTCATTGTTTTCACCCTATTCATTATTTTTTACATCCTTGGTCTCATGTAAAAAAATTTATGTATATATTATTTATTTTATAACTTTTTAAACTTTTTGTCAAAGATGAATTTTAGAAAATAGATAAATCCAAATTTTTCGACAAATCCTTTAATATTTCCAGACCGGCAATGCTATTCCCTTTTTCGTCCAGAGAGGGACCCACAACTCCGATTCCCATTTTTCCCGGAACTGCAGCCATTATACCGCCTCCGACTCCACTTTTTGCCGGAAATCCGACGTTAATGGCGAATTCACCCGAACCGTTATACATCCCGCAGGTTACCATGAAGGTTTTAGCAATCTTCACAAACCGCTCTTCCATCACCCGCTCTCCCGTTATAATGTCGACCCCGTTGTTGGCAAGAAATGCTCCAATATAGGCTATATCCTTTGTTGTCACTTCGATAGAGCATTGCCGGAAATAGACATCCAGGCTATCTTCAATGTCTTCAGTAATTACACCCACGTCCTTCATGAAATATGCCATTGCACGATTACGATCTCCGGTTCTTTTTTCAGAAAGATATACGTCTTCGTTTATTTCCAACTCGGGGTTATGGGTGATTTTACGAAAAAAATCCAGCAGCTTCTTGATTTTTTCCTCGCCGGAATTTCCTTCAATCATCGAGGAAACTGCAATAGCGCCTGCATTAATCATGGGATTGAAAGGTTTGGAAGGTCTTACGGTTTCAAGCTTTACCATGGAATTAAACGGATCTCCCGTCGGCTCCATGCCAACCCTCGAAAACACATAGGATTCCCCCTTATCCTTCAATGCAAGCATTAAGGAAATAACCTTTGAAATGCTTTGAATAGTAAAAGAATACTTATAGTCCCCTGCATGATGGGTATCTCCTTCAATTGTCACAATGCTTACTCCAAGAGCATCTTTTCGGGCTTTTTGCAGTTCAGGAATGTATTCCGGCAATGTCCCTTTATCGATATAGGATCGTTTGTCTTCTACCACTTTTTGCAAATAGTTTTCCATGAAATCCTCCTAACTCAAAGTGCTTCCCCCAATAAACTCCCGTAAAATCGAAGTCTTTGGAATGTTATCCTCATCTTGAATCACCACAAAATAACTCAAAAACTTTAACAGCCGTTTTGCTTCAGGAAGATATCTTGAATCGGATTCCACTTGCCGAAGCAAAGGTTCAATATATTTCTTCAAGACTCCCAGCTCATAGAAAAGAGCTGAATTAAACATGACATCCGCCTGTTCCTGATAGGGGAATATGTTTTGATCTTCTCCTAAGCGTACGTTTTTCCAAAGATTCAATGTAGTTTCCACATCATTTGAGCGAAATTTATTATCCCGTACAATTCTTCGGATCAACCGTAAATCCGTTGTGGGGATCCTGTTATGCTCATCAATATTTAACTGAGTAAGGGCACTGATATAAATCTTGAACTTCATTGTGGGGGGGATCTCTTTCGTTAACTCATCATTCAAACAATGAATTCCTTCCAGGAGAATCGGCTGATCCTTATCGATTTTAATTGTATTTCCTCTGTATTCCCGTTTTCCCGTATGGAAATTAAAGGTGGGCAGTCTTACTTCCTCTCCTTGAAGAATTCTTCTCAAATCCTCATTAAATCCTTCAATATCAATAGCTTCCAAGGCTTCAAAGTTGTATTCCCCATATTCATCCAGGGGTGTCTTCTCCCGATTGACAAAATAATTGTCAAGAGAAATGCTGACAGGTCTTAACCCGTTCACCTCCAGGTGAATTGACAGCCGCTGGGCAAAAGTGGTTTTCCCTGAAGATGAGGGTCCTGCAATCAGAATCACCTTCTTGTGTTCAATGTCCTTTGAAACTTCATCAGCAATATTTGCCACCTTTTTTTCATGAAGAGCTTCGGCAATCCTGATGAACTTGCTTTCATTGCCCGACACCACCAGGTCATTGAGGGAGGCCACGTAATCCACTCCGAGGATCTCACCCCATTTTTCCGACTCGCGAAAAATCTTAAAGAGTTTCGCTTGTTTTTCAAAGGGTGGCACCTTGCCATCATATCCTGGCACAGGGAATTGAAGCACAATTCCGGGTTCAAGATATTGGAGTTTAAATTCTTTGATATATCCACTGGAGGGAACCATGTAGCCGTAAAAATAATTCTTCAGCCATCCGCACTGATAAAGATTTACATAGGGCTTTTCCCTGTATTTCAGAAGATTTACCTTGCCCAACTGCTGGTATTCCCTGAAGATTTCCTTTGCTTCATCAACCGGGACTCTTTGTTTTTTGAAAGGAACATTTTCATCAATGATCTCCTTCATTCGTTCCTCAATTCGATGAATATCGTCCTGGATGATTTCTCGCTTATAGTTGATTTCGCAATAGAGTCCTTTACTGATAGAGTGCTCTACAGAAACCTGACACCCGGAGAAAATTTCCATGCAGGCCCGGATAAACACAAAAGAAAGACTGCGCTGGTAGATTCGATTGCCGATAGGCTCCATTATGTCGATGAAAGTAAGATGGCTCTCATCCTCCAGCTTCTTCGTCAGCTCCCGAAGCTTTTCGTTAGCAATAACCGCCATGTACTGTTTTCCTTTCTCCTGAATATCTTTGGCTATTTCTGCATAGGTTGTTCCGACGGGATAGTTTTTTTCTCCGACCCCATTGATTTTCACTTTTATGTTTTTTTCATCGTTTTTCATTCTCTGCCCTCACCCGACCTTTTCAGTAGATTTTTAACAGTTTCAAAAAGATTTTCCCTGTCAATGGGTGTTTTTAAAATTTCATCCACCTGTCCCGCAAATTTATATTTTTCAATCGTGCTTAAATCACCGGACGAAAGAATGGTTTTCACTTTCTCGTTTTTCCCTTTCAATTCCATTGCGATCAGTTCACCATGGGAGTGAAGCAGTCGTTGATTAACAAGAATCAAGTCCGGTTTGAAGGTTTTAAAAAGATGCTTATAGTCATATTCGTTGGCGGATTGAACTTCGTATCCCTCGCTGCTTAATAAAATTTTTACCTCCAAATTCTCTGCTCTTGACTCACTGATGACCATAATTTTCTTTTTCATCGGTCTCCCCCTTTTTCTAAGATGCACTTCAACGATCAATGCTTTGATGCTCTACCGAACAACACCGGCATCACTAAACGGGAATAATCTTATAAAGGCCTTGCCTACGATATCCTCTGTGTCGACTAAACCCAGTTCATCATTTCGACTGTCCAGGCTGTTGTTGCGGTTATCTCCCATAACAAACAGTCTGTTTTCAGGAATTTCCAAATGAACATTCCCGTTGGTATAGCGGTCATCCAAATACTCTTCAATCAGCTCTTCTCCATTAATATAGACTCTTCCGCCGGTAATCTGAATTTCTTCTCCGGGAAGACCTATCACTCTCTTGATCAGAAGTTTTTGATTGCCCTCAAAATCATATTGGTTGGACTCGAATACCACAATGTCCCCCCGCTCCGGTTCTCCCCTTGTATAGAGAATACGATTGATGATTAAAAAATCGTTTTCATCCAATGTTGGCTGCATGGAATAATGCTTTACAATGGTTGGTTTTACGAAGGTTGTAATAAGCAAGGCGATAATCAGTGATATAATAATTGTTTTTACCCATTCAAAAATTTCTTTCTTCATTAGGATTAGCCTCCGATCCTCTGTTTCCTGTCCATATTATTCTATCACTAGAACCCTTATTATTCAATATATTTGACCCTCCCGTATAGCTCTTTCACAGAAATTATGATATATTATGTGTAATATCCCATGGGTCAACTTAAAAAGGAAGGAAGCGAAAGGAATTATGGAGCGATTTAAAGACATTATCTATGAAAACACCGACGTGTTGCTTGGAATCGTAGTGATCCTTCTCATCGGTTTCGTCATCAATAATACCTTTTCCGTATTTGACGGCGGGATTTTTTCTGTGCTGGAACGGACCCGCAACAGCGATACAGAGGAATGGCAGGAGTGGTCTGAGGGTTCTGATCATGATCAGGAAAGCGATGGGAATGACGGAGATTCAGAAGCTGGGGACCAGGATGAAGAAGAAAACGAAAACAGCAATGAAGAATCTATTACCATCACGATTCCGGAAAATTCTCTTCCTCAGCGATTTGCCGAAATCCTCCAGGAAAATGATCTCGTGGAGAATGAACAGGATTTTATCAATCGGCTGGTTGAGCTTCAAATGGATCGATATCTTCGGGCCGGCACCTATGAAATCCCCGAGGATGCAACCTTGGATGAAATTATAGAAATCCTTACCCGTCGTTCTTTATAAAGTTACAGCAGAAATTTGCAACCAGAAGAGAAAAAGCCCTTAAAGGGCTTTTTTTGAGTTTCAAGACATTATTGTATGCGACCTTCAATGCTTTCCGCCCTCTTATGGGCCCTCTGAATTAATCCGTCCTTATTAACAACGTGGCGCTCCTGGGTTGCCTCTGCGATTTTTCCCAGTTCATCATAACAGGTCAGCTTGAATTTTAATACATTTCCGCTAATGTCCACTAGTTCAGCAGTGACCGTAATAAACATTCCTTGCAAACTGGGCTTGTAATGAGTAAAGGACATGTGCTTTGTCACACTGATCGTTTCTTTCGGAATTTTGTCGCCCACCAGTTCAACAGCTGCCTGGATCATCATCTCAACCAATCCGGTGGTGGAGAAAAGGGTTTCAATCCCCTTCCGGCCGAAACTCAGTGTGGAATCTTCATATTTCACTCGTCGTTGCACACTATGGGTTTCTCCTACAACCAAGCTTGTCTTTAACATACAATCCCTCCTAACATCCTTTGTTATTCTATATATACCTCTTCACTGAAAAATATCACAATATTTTGGATTTTTGTACAAAAAAGATGCAGAGTCCTCCTGCATCTTCTTTATCAGCTCTGTTTTCTAATAATGAAACACCTGATCGATTATACCTCCACCTAAGCATTTCTCTCCATCATAGAATACGACAGCCTGTCCCGGGGTCACTGCTTTTTGTGATTCCCTGAAGACCACCTTTGCCCGATCACCCTCAAGCAAAGTAACTTCAACCTCCTGATCCCGCTGGCGATAACGGCATTTAGCGGTGCATATTAAGGTTTCGGGTATTTTTTGATTACTGACCCAATGAAGATCCGTGGCATATAGACCTTTGGAATAAAGAGCAGGATGATCAGCTCCCTGCACCACATAAAGTGTGTTATGCCGAAGATCCTTATGAGCTGCAAACCAGGGTTCTCCTGTGCCCGAATCCGAACCTCCGATCCCCAGACCTTTTCTTTGACCAAGGGTATAATACATCAACCCGTCATGATCTCCTTTGATTTCTCCTGTAAGTGTCCGCATTTTTCCCGGTTGTGCCGGAAGATAATTACTGAGAAACTCTTTAAAATCCCGTTCACCGATAAAACAGATCCCCGTTGAATCTTTCTTATCCGCTGTGATCAGGCCGTTTTTCTCAGCAATTTGGCGAATTTCTTTTTTTGTCAGCTCCCCTACCGGAAACATCGCATACTTTAACTGGTCCTGGCCCAGTGTGTTAAGAAAATAAGTCTGATCTTTATTGTAATCTGCTCCCCGAAGAAGCTGATATTCCCCATCCCTGTAGCAAAGCCGGGCAAAGTGTCCTGTTGCCAGAAACTGTGCGCCGATGGATTTTGCATAATCTAAAAACACTTTAAATTTAATTTCCTTATTACACATTACATCAGGATTCGGGGTTCTTCCCTTTTTATATTCATCAAGAAAGTATGTGAAGACATTGTCCCAGTATTCTTTCTCGAAGTTTACGGTATAATAGGGGATTCCGATTTTCCCGCAGACCCTTCGAACATCCTCATAATCTTCTGTGGCCGTGCATTCTCCTCCAAGAGACTCTTCATCCCAGTTTTTCATAAAGACCCCAACCACATCATAGCCCTGCTCCTTTAGCAGCAGAGCCGCAACAGAAGAATCCACTCCTCCTGACATGCCAACAACAACCCTTGTTTCTTCATTCCTTTTCATATAAAGCCTCCTACTTTCTTTATCTCCGATCCATCATTTTATATAGAATCCATCCTGTTTTCAATAGATTATTATACCATGAAAGTATGCAGGATAAAAGAAAAAGGCAGCCCTTTGCTTTGGGCAGCCTCCATTCCGCAAGCGTTAATCTTATTCATTGCTGTTTTAAGAACTCAAGAACATCCGCAACATGCCCTTTGGATTTTACTCCGCGAAACTCCTTTAGAATAACCCCTTCCTCATCGATGATAAAGGTGGACCGTTCCGTTCCCATGACTTTTTTCCCGTACATGTTTTTTTCTTTCAGAACATCATAGGCTTCATGAAGAACCTTTTCAGCATCACTGATCAGTTCAAAGGGAAGCTGATTCTTCTCTTTAAAGCTTTTATGACTTTTCATTCCGTCCTTGCTGATCCCGTAAACTTCATACCCTAAACCTTTAAACTCTGTGTAGCTGTCTCTGAACTCAGAGGCTTCAGCCTGTCATCCTGGGGTGTTATCCTTGGGATAAAAAAACAGGACATACTTTTTGCCTTTCATCGCTTGATCGGATACGTTGAGATTACTTGTGCAGGGCAGTTCAAATTTTGGCGAAGGTTTCCCTTCCAGCATTTTACTCATTGTCATTCCTCCTTACTTACCCATGTTGATCAATCGCTGACCCACACGAGATTTAGATTCTTTATACCCTTTCCCCATGCTTTTTCACAAAATTCTCAATCCGGCATTCCTCTTCTCCCTCTGATCTTTTATAATGGATGAAGGACTCCTTATTGTTAAATCGGAACCCTTGAGAAATATATGCATAATATTCTTTAATCAATGTAACCTTTCCCCGTTTTATTCGTTATTATTATGAAAGGAGGTTTCCGATGAAGCCCAATGCCATGGACGAAGCCTACAGAAAATATCATAAAGAACTTTATCTCTATGCTCTGAGCCTTTGTCGCAATGATCATCTGGCAATGGACTTGGTCAATGAAACCTTCTACAAAGCCTTTATTGCCTCAAATCTTCCCGAAGGGTCTTTTAAATATTGGCTTTTCAGGGTTTTAAAGAACCACTTTATCGACTGGAAGCGGAAGAACCGTGAAACCCTGACGATGGAAACCAAGGTGGATTTCTTGAAAGACTCATCGGAACGAGGTCCAGCAAACCGTTATTTGAATAAAGAACGGGATCAGAAGGTTTATTTCCATTTGATGAAGCTGGAGCCGGACATCTACCGGGAGATTCTCACTCTTTATTATTATGGAGGGATGAGCATAAAGGAAATTGCATCAACCGAAGGATTGTCAAAAACCAACACGAAAACCCTGCTTTATCGGGCTCGTAAAAAACTGGGGAAAGAGTTAAAGGAGGATTCCTATGAATTTTAAAGAATTACTGAAACGTTACCAAGAAGGATCCGCAACAGAGGAAGAGCGGCAAATTGTGGAAAAGGAACTGGATAAATACCGTTCTATAGAAGACTATTTATCAGAAAATCTTTCCGATCGATTCTTCGAAAAGGATGGAGAAATCCCTGATGAGGAAGAAGCCAATGAAAAATCTGTAGAGGATGAAGATGAAACAAACAGTATTCAAAAAGTGGTCAATCGACGATTGGCAAAGGTCGTCCTTACATCGGTATTGATCGTTGTTCTCCTTTATGTCGGAATTTTTCACGGAGTCTCTGCTGTCGTTGATTCCATGTATTATGATCCCGCATCTACAACAAATGTTGAGGGTGAAGAATATCCCGCTCTGGATATTGAATTCGATCTGAGGGCTTATACAAGCCTTAATATGCCTGGATATGTCACTTCCTTTGCTTCTATAGACTCTAAGGGTTTTGGAGAGTATGAAGTCCATTACCCTTTAAGAAATCTTTTTACAAGAGACAGTCAGCGTCATTTTGTAAACCTGACAAGAGGAAGAGTGACCTATGTGGTTGATGGCATCTTCGACTGGGAAAACCGGTCAGGGCTATGGGATGGATTCGATGAAATTCGCTACCCGATCCCCGAGTATGTCGATGATGCTGCCCATGAAGGAAGAGAACATGAGATTCAGCGAAAAAACGAAAAGACTCTCCGCTACCTCAATGAACTGAATCCCCTTTCTTATCTCTCAATGCATATCGTATTTGAAGAAGATCTGACCATGCATGAGTTCTACCAGTTAAGCAGAGAGCATCGCTCCTTGGATTTCAAGTGGGTGGGGGTCCGCACAACCGAACCCGGAAGTCGCTGGGGAGAAAACCAGCCGATGCATCTCATCGGATTCAATCCGAATTTTAACGATGAACCATCCTCTAATCGCCGACCGGATCCAGAGGAGTTTCCATTCTTTAATCTGATTGACATGACGGAACTGCCGATTCGATTTGAGGAAGAATTCAGTGAAGCCTATGAAACCCATTTTCGATCACGGCTTACGTACTTAGTGGATCGTGAAGAATTCATTGAAATCTTCGACTACAATAAGTATAAGTTAGACTTTTACAACGAAGCCCTGGAGTTTATTGATGAGCATGGAGTAAAAACTTACGGTGTCCTGGTTTATGGCAAAGCGGAGGATTTTAATGAAGCGATTGATGATCTTCCCTATCATACAATTTATATCGATGATGTGCTTCCAGCAAAGCCGAACATCTATTATTAATTATCACAAACAGAATGCCTGTCCGAGTTCATGATGGACAGGCATTCTACATAAAAAGACATCTCATCCTTCACTTACTCATTGTCAGAGCCAATCAAAAAGAGTACCTCTCCATAATATCGCTCATCTCCTAAACGTGATGTTCTTTCAAAGTGATTGAGAATAATCTTCGCTTTGATGTTTTCTCCTCGCAGCTCGTAACTTGCCTCTTCCACGGTCAAGGGTTCATCGAATGTTTTATCGACTTCTTCAAGAGATTGTTGAAACTCCATTAGAGAATATTGAATCAGTGGCTGATCTCCTTCATTTTCCCGATAGATGACAAACTCCTCGCTCTCTTCCATCCAGCCTACAATGTATACTTCTTCATCCAGAGAAAATTTCTTGCTGTATGGATTTTCATCGTTTGATCCCGGACTTCTTCCATGGCTATCAAAACTGATCGGAACCAACACCTGGTATCCTTCTATGATGATCGTTGTATTGTGTTCCCTGCGGAAAGAAACAAACTCTCTCTCTTCCGGTGCTCCCCAGGGGTAATGAGGAAATCCGAAAACCTGTTCGAAATCTCGGTATAGTTGAAAATCTTCCGGTAACCACTCCACTCGACCCGCGGCTCCAATCCTGTCCAGATATTGAAGACTCTCTATAATGATGTCTTTTTCTTCCCGACTCAAGTCTTCCGCCTGCACGATTTCGCCATCAACAATCATATTATTCTCCTCAAGCACCTCCTCCGAACGTGTTTCCTGACTGCGGATGCTGTAAGAAAAAGCATCGATCGGCGGAATCAAAGAGATGAGGGAGAACACTATGAGAACGATGGCGATCCAATGATTTTTCTTTTCCCTGCTAAAACTTAACAGGACTGCCGCGATCACACTGAATACTCCATAGAGTATCGCATAATAACGACCATGAGTCATTCCGCTCTCCTGAATTTTCAGGATGGATGCAATGGTCTGAAAAATAAAGATCACCAGAATAACCTTTGGAAAGATGGTCATAAACCGTTCCACGATTTTATGATCCAGCGTACTGACCAGAAAGATGATCAGAAGTACAACGATCGAATAGGAAACCAGCATGGGTTCCAGGAGATTGTCCGTCCAAAATCCTGCACGAAGATTCGTTACAATATAAGTGACAAGAATTAATGTAAACACACCCAGCAAGGGAATTGCCACATACGTTAAGAGGTTGGCAAAGAATTTCGGTGCTTCAAACCGATCCTCCATTGAAAGGAAAAAAATCGGTGCAAACAGGATAAAAATAATATTGGCAAAATGTCCGTAAAGATTATTGTAAATGGAAAACAGCAGTTGATCGGTCGCTCCCAGGATGGCTGCAATCCCTGCAAAAATAACTGCGGAAAAAAGGATTGTTGTAAAGAATGACTTTACTGCAGCCATCAAGTAATGATTGATGTCCTTCTCTCTCTTCATTGAAGGTATCAGCACATAAGAAACAACAAAAATGAGAGTGATTACGGTAGTTCTTGTGAGAATTATTTGATTCATGAATTCAATGTTTCTCATCCCCAAATAATAGATCCCCGTAAGAAGAAAAGCGAATCCTGTCGCAAAAAATCCTTTCGTTCGGTCATTCAGAAATTCTTCTGTAACAAGTTGAGCAACAACCGTTGCCATTGCACCGACGAGAAAGGTCATTAAGAGTCTTTCCAAAAGAATCTCCGAACCTCTTTCGATCATAATGATATTTGTAATCATGGCAGCAACCAGAAAACCGGTTGTGAAAGGATAACGGTTGATGGTTTTAATCATTTCCCGGGTGCTGTTTTTTATAATGAATTTGATTTTCATCTTCTCAAGTCCTTTCTTATCAATGTTTTTCACTTTCTCATTTTCTCGTCCGGGAATTCTATTTATACCCGAATCCAACCGGAAGTATCCGGACACAAAAAATAAACCCTTCCTGAGAGAGGGTTTATTTCATCTTTTTTACTCTAATAGCAATCCCTAAGAGCTTTCTTTTACAGGACGCACCCAGGTTTTCAGAAAATCCGCTAATTGATAGAGGAGAAAATAGAAGACTCCCATTGCAACGATAAACAGGCTGAATGCAATTCCCGCCCGATGAACATTCCCCATGGAATTCGTGTAGAATTCCACTAAGTAATAGGCGAGCCCCGGAAAATAAAACATCCGTTCAATAATGACAATACTGGAAAACATCATCACAAGAATTGTGGGCAAGGCTCCGAAAAGATCAAGTATGATTCCTCGGAGATAATGCACTCGAAAGAGCCGAAAAGATGAGCATCCCTTTCCTCTTGCAACACGAATGTAAGGCTGGTTCTGCTGGTCCTGAATGGATTCCGCCGTGGTTTTTGCAATATAGGCACCGGGCAGTATGGAAATTGCAATAATCGGATAAATGGCATTCATCCACGTTCTATAGCCGCCATGGGGGATCGGAGAGTATCCATTGGTATAAAGATACGTAGCCAGCACTTGAATTCCTAAAATGATTAAGATTTCAGGCATGGAGAAGGGTAGAATTTTCTGCAGTGATTTTAATGTTCCCTTCTGATGAATCTTTCGGCGATCAAGAACTCCTTTGGGAATCCCCCAGAGAAGCCCGAGTAAAAGTCCGAAGGTAAAGACCGAAAAACTTCGCAGAGAAGAGATAAGAAGCATCCCGCCAAGTGTTCCCCGATCCATGTCAACCAAAAATATCCGCCCTGTAAAAAACAAATTAAGGTTTTCCACAGCATTGTTTCGAATTTGTCTCCAGGTTGTATTGATTGCAATATCCCCATCTACATAGTCGAAGTTAAAGTTTACAGGGACACTTGTAATTAATAGCAGGATGATAATCACCAGTAAAAGAAAGAACCCTTTTTTCAGTGTTTTTTTATAAATCGCTTTTTTTACTTCACTTTTCATGATTCTCCCCCTCCTAATCAAACAGATCTGTCATGGTAATAAAATCTACGATAAACTGCCCCTGCTTTTTCATAAATTCAAAATTCACATCGAAAAGCTCATTGGATTCATCTTCCATAAACTGATAATATTCCTGTCCGATCATCAGAGAATATCGGGAATTTAAATAAAGACTGACAACTGCTCCCGAACCCCGCATATTCATAGAAAAATGATGACGCAAATCCACCTTCTCCAAATTTTCCTGAATACTGTGCATTAGACTCTGAAACTGAATATGCTGTGCACGGGATGAATAGAGGCTGACCTGTAAGCTTCTTTGCTCAACATTAGGTGCATAACCCATATCAATATATACATAATCGGTTTGATTATGGGGAAACACCGGCCGGACCATATAACGGTTAGGCTCTGCCATATTCACCATCTCTCCCCCTCCATCCCAAAAAACAATCAGCGTTGTTTGTGAAAGAGGTTCATCAGTATTGATTAGTGTTTCAGCAAGGGCCAGGTTGTTCGCAGCAGCTGTTGCTCTTGTAAGTGAACTGAGTTTGTCGTCTTCAAAGATCCCGTCGTAGCGGGCTCCTATGATAATAATATAATCCTTTCGCAGATCCTCTTTGCCTGAACTGACCCGTTCCCAGTTTTCTCCGGGAATGACCCCAACAAGCGTTTCTCCTTCACTATCCATTCCGTACCCCTCTTCCGGAAAAGAAAGAAGACCAATCCGTTTCATTTCATCAATGATATATTCTCTTACACCATCTTCACCCTTTTCTTGGTGAGTCATTGCTTCCAGGTGATTTACAGCACGATGGTCATTAAATGCATATAGGCTCTCGGCATTCGGGTAAAATACAAAAAACAATAGAAGAACCAGTGCGGAGCTCTTGATAAGAACCGGGCGATAAAACCGTCGTAGATTTTTCACCTGTTCCAGATACAGCTTTGGTGAGAGTTGATAACCAAGTCTTCTTATTATCGATACAACGCGGGAATCCCGCTTATTGAACTCTTCTTTTAATCCTTCTCCCAAAAGGTTGAAACCTGTTATTCCAATGAAAAATGCCAGTGAAGGAAAAAAGACCAGCCAATAGTTTCCCCGCGAAATATCAATTGCTGCTCTTGAAAGCATACTGGACCATTCAGGATCCAAAGAGGTAAACCATGAAGGATTTCCGTCAATAATCATTGCTCCCTGCCTGGGCCCGATGAACACACCAAGAATACTGAGCTGTGCCAAAAGGAAGAGGATCAGACCCATCTCCAGAAAGCCCCAGCTGATCAGTGAAGGTGTCAAATGAGGAATCACATTTTGTCGAACAATTTCCCCACGGGTTTTACCAAGTGCAATTTCCCCTTCGATAAACTCCTCACCTAAGATTTTCGTCGTTTTCTCTTCCACAAGACTGGCTAATTTCGGCCAGCCGACAAAGGTCAGAATGAAGATAAAAATCGGCATCGATTGACTCAGGGGCAGATTTCTTATGTACTCGATGTTTAAGATCACAAAACACAGAATAAGACTGGGGATTGTTGTAAAAATCGAGTTCGCCACCCGAAGGATTTTTGGAATGTACCGCACTCTCATTCCTGCGAGCAGTCCGATGGGTAACCCCACTAGAATTCGGAAAAAGGAAACCCAAAAAACACAGGTAAGAGTGACCTTCGTACCATGAATAATTCGCGTATACACATCCCGACTGATTTCATCGGTCCCTAATAGTGCTTGACTGCTTGGTGGATGAGGAGCAGAACGAAACTCACGAACCGCTTCTCCATTCTGTTCAACTTCGTGGACCTGAATTCGGCCAAGGCGCAGGTTCGGATCGTTGTTTGAAAAAATCCTTGGGAAAAAGGACATTAACAGCAAAGTCGCAACAATGAAAACTCCCAGAATCAGAGTGATGTTCATTTTTTTCAAGATGCTTACCTCCCTTTCATTCAATCAATCCTAAATACGAAAGATAAAAAGAATTGGTTGCCTATTCCCGGTTTTTTTCAGTTTGCCGAAAAAAATTATCTCCCAGGGCAGCATTCCCCACTTTGTGAACTGACCCGTCCTTGATCCATAAAATACGGTCTGCCATGGATTTGGCCCAGCGTTGATCATGGGTTGCCGTAACAATCGTAATCTGCTTTTCCCGATTTTGTTTCAACAGATATTCAGCGATCATCTCAAGACCACGGCCATCCTGACCCACTGTGGGTTCATCCAGAAGGACAATTTCAGGATCCATCGCCATAACTGCAGCAATGGTCAATCGTCTTTTCTGCCCCTCTGAGAGACTTTGAGGGTGACGGTCCAATAATTCCTTCAACTGAAAGGCTTCTATGATTTCACGAATCAGTTTCTCGCCTTTTCCCTTTAATGCAATCTCCTCATAAACCGTCGGCATAAAAAGTTGGTAATTCGGATTTTGAAAAATCATTCCCACCTGATTGAACCATTCTTTTTCATTAATTCCTTTTACACAAACTCTTCCCCCGGTGGGTTTAAGAAGTCGCCCCATCACTTTTAACAACGTGGTCTTCCCTGAACCGTTATCTCCGAGAATCATCAAACGCTCTCCGTGATACAGGGTGAGGTCCACATCATTAAGTGCTTCATGACGATCAAGCTCCATAGTGACGTTTTGAAAAACAATCAATGGATTGAGGAATTGACCGGTTCTTCTATAGGTTTGAAAGACGGGCAGATGCTTCAGGATCTCTTTTTTTTCTTCAAATACCTCAAGATTTCCCTGCTCCAACCAGGCAGTTCGGTCAACCTGATCAAAAATCTCTTCAATACGATGTTCCACGATTAAAATTGCATAGCCCTTATTTTTAAGACGATTCAGGAGAGAAAGCAGGGTTTTCATGCCATCAAAGTCCAAATGGGCAAAGGGTTCGTCGAATAAAAGAATTCTTTGTTTCATGCAAAGGATGGCTGCAGTAATCACCCTCTGCATTTCTCCGCCAGAAAGCTTCCTGGTTTGAGAAGACAGATTCAGATGTAATAATCCTGCTTTCTCATGAATTTCCTCTTCAATAATCTCCGGTGAAAAGTTCCGATTCTCACATCCGAAGGCCAGTTCATCTTCCACCTTTTGATGGATAATTTGATTTTCTGCATTCTGTAAAACCGAACCTAAATACCGGCTTCTTTCTCCCGGCTTAAGATTTGTGACATCCTGTCCATCAAGGTGCACTTGACCCTCTGCAATCCCCCCCATCATATGAGGCAGGATACCGCTAATCATCGATACAAGGGTGGATTTCCCTTCTCCGGACAAACCTCCCAGAACCATGATCTCTCCATATTGAAGAGTGAGATTGATATTTTTCAAAACCGGCGGACTTTCATTTGCGAATCGAAAAGACAGGTTGCAAAGTTCAATTGCCGATGATTTTTTAGCGAAACCTTTGATTTTATCCATAAATCAACACTCCAATCATCAGCAGGATTGTCAGTATGGTGTAAATGAAATCGCGAAGAGAAAAACGAATCCGGCGATAGACGCTTTGTTTCTTTTCTTCTACTGAAAACCCTCTGGTTTCCACAGAAATCGCCATGGTATCGGACATTCCCACTATCCGGATTAGGAGAGGAATCATAAATCCGCGGTATAATGTTCTTCGTTCCTTTACCCCGAAACGAATTCCTCTTGTTTTCATTGCATGAACAATCTGTTTCATTTCAGCGATGAGAAGTGGGATAAATCGAAGGGTGATCAGTACTCCAAGGCTCAGTACTTTCGGAAAACCCCATTGAGCAAACACGCGGAGAAGGTTGATGGGTGGTGTCCCCACCATTGGTGTTGAGGAAAAAGCCAGAAGCAGGATTCGACCAAAGGTTTGAATTGCCGGAAGATAATCTCCTGATGTGAGCCACACACCGCTTCCGACAAGGAGCCCAATGAGTGCAAAAGGAGGCAGAAGTTTCAAAAGGGTTTTCAGATGACCAAAAGCAGAGTACAAAAGAGTCAACCCCAGAAATAGATAAATTAATGCAATTTCCTTCGCCAAAAACAAACCGAAGGCAAAAATAATAATGGAAAACAGGAAGCTTACCAGGGGATAAATAGGTTTTTTTACGTGAAAGGTTTCCATTAGAGCTTCCCCGCCTTCTTAAGCTCCAAGCCTGCTTTTTCTCCAACCCGACTGCTTACAAACCCCAAAATGATGGTCCCAAAGGTAAACAGTACTGCCAATATAGGATTGGATAAAATCTCCTGCAAAGTCATTCCATGAATCATCATTGTAAAAATCAGAGTGGAAGGCATCGTAAAAGGAATAAACATTGTTGCAGCAAGAATTCTCGCCTGCCTGATCTCATAGCTGCGAAAAATGATCAGCGTCAGTATTTCACTCGCCATCGCACCGAAAAATACAGTGAAAAACATAACCGGTGCCATAAACAATAATATTGAAGCATGAAATAATCCCATCAGGGTGAGGGTACCAAACTTCCTCACTTTCATAATTCCAATAATTGCAAAAAATCCGTAGAAAATCGAAGAAACCAGGTTTCTCGCACCAAAAAGAGTCACCGACATTACTAAAGGCATTGTAACAAGTCCAGCCAATGTCAGTGCCCCGGATAGAATTGCTATAAAAATGATTTCCCGAACAGTAAACTTTTGTACCAACATGGTGTCCCCCTTAAAATGATCTTTCTTTTTCAGTATATCACATTTGTTTTTCTCTTTTTCCCACATATTTTATTAACGAAGTCGATCATGATACTCTCCGAGGGTGACAAAGGAAAAACCTTTTTTCCGCAGTCGTTCAACGCCTTTTTCTACCCCTTCCGCAATGGGTTTATCAGGATGGTTCATGTGAAAGAGAATAATTGCACCGGGTTCAGCAGTTTCCATGGAT
Source organism: Clostridiaceae bacterium (assembly GCA_003554105.1). Classification (GTDB taxonomy): domain Bacteria; phylum Bacillota; class Clostridia; order Peptostreptococcales; family T1SED10-28; genus T1SED10-28. The sequence continues at coordinate 31,251 of PWFQ01000010.1, forward strand.
CTTATAATCTGCTCTTTCGTGAAGGTTGCACCTGCATCGCCAAGCACATTATAATTCACAGGAATCAGTCCTAACTTCTTGATCAAATCAACAGCTACATCATCATAATATGCTGTGCCCGATCGAAAATATCTTGGCGTCTGACCACTTTTTGACCTGATCAAATCCTGGTTAAGCATAATCTCATCATATGCCTCCTCAATCGATCTTGTTCCGGGAATTCCATAGGCCTTTTCTCCGTTCACCGAAAGGGGTTTATGTCGATACCCATGATTTGCGACTTCAAAAAGTGGATCCTGTGCCAAGTCAGTAAATATTTCAGGGTGATCCTTGATCCACACTCCTGTAAAAAATAAGGTCGCTGAGATTTTCTCCTCCCGCAAAAACTTTATCAAGGATTCATCATAGGCCATTCCCGGTGTGCCTCCGCACGCATCAAAGGTTAGAGCAATGATCTTCTCTGAAGTATCAATATGAGTGATCACACCGGGAAGCTTTTCGCCCCAAAGAGTCGCTGATTTCCCTTTGAAATCTTTAAGAACTTCCTTTCTTGAAGGTGCCTGATGATCCCGACTATTTCCGATATCTGATTCGGCTTGATCCAACTCCTCTTCACCATTTGAAACCTCACGCTCATTTTCGGATTCATGACTCTCGTGTTCAACCTCCGGCTGCTCTTCTTCCGGGTCTTCTGTCGGAAGCTCAACTGATGAATCCTTCTGATCAGTTCCACAGGATGGTAAAATGGATATGACAATCAAAAAGATGATGATGAAAAACAGCTTTTTCATTTTCCCGGTTTTACTTTTCCTCGCCATGGTTCTCACCCTTTCATTGTTACAATCTATATTCGATAATAAATGCCTTATTGTCCTTGATCAGTTATTTTGATTTTCTTTCTTTCCTTTGCGTCGAACCATAAAAACCCATAATAGTAATCCTAGAATTTAAATACCGATAAGAGCAGGTGCTAAAAACATCAATAAAGACACGGTTCCATAACCAGGAAGAACAAGCCATTCCTCATCAAATATCAGTTTCTGATCCGAAGGCCGAATGGTTGGTGGTCCTGCATTGGCCCATGGAATAACTCCTGACATTAATAAGAATACGCTCGCCGCCAATAATTTCTTCAATGTCTTTCCTCCTCTTTTCTTCTCTCATTATATTCCATTTTCAAAAAAAACAAAACATCCCCGACTAATTCTCTTTCGAGGATGTTCATTTTTCCCTTGCTCTGCTCATACCAATGTTTTTTTCATTACCCGTTTTATAAATACTTCCACTAAGTGTGGGTCAAATTGCGTCCCGGAATTCTTCAAAATTTCTTCCAGGGCTTCGTCAGAAGAAATCGGATCTTTATAAGGTCTTGATCCGGTCATTGCATCATATGCATCGATGATGGAGATAATCCGTGCTTCAAATGGGATTTCCTCTCCCTTTGTTCCTTTCGGATAGCCCATACCGTCCCACCGTTCGTGATGTGCAAGAATGATTTCTGCAATCTCCCCCATTTCATTCACAGTGCTTAAAATCCGATACCCGATTTCCGAATGCCTCTTTACTTCCCTCCACTCAAATTCCGTTAGACCCTCAACCTTATTTAAGATTTCCTCCTGAATGGCAATTTTACCGATATCATGCAGAAGTCCCACTGCTTTCAGCTCTTTTACTTTGTATTGTGAAAATCCCATAGCCAGTCCCATTTCTTCCGCAAGGGTGGAAACTCTTTGGGAATGCTGCTCTTCCCTCTGATTTTTCTTGTAGAGGGCTTTAATGACGTTGTCGATGGCCTTTCCCCTGATACTTGGACTGTCGAAAAGTTTGTTGTTATACATTTGATCCTCCGCTTTTTTAAAGATGGTCTCAACCGACTCACCATGGCGGTTTTTGGTGGCCACTCCAAAGGAAATAGATAAAGGAATCGTTTCAATCATTGTATTCTCAGCAGATCTTTTATATTCTTCTATCCGGGTAACTGCTTCATTACCTGTGGTATTGGGAAGCAGGAAAATGAACTCATCCCCACCTAAACGTGCTAAAAGATCGTTTTCTCTTTTCCCTTCCAAAAGAACTTTCGCCGCTTTTGCCAAAAGCTCATCGCCGGCCATGTGGCCAAAGGAATCATTCACGAGCTTTAAACCGTTCACATCTGCAATGACCATAGTAAGAGGCAGATACTTTTCCACATCATATTCTTTTAGTTTCTCCATATAGTACCTGCGGTTAAAAAGACCCGTCAGTTGATCGCAATAGCTTAATTCTTCAATTTGCTGTTCCCGTTCCTTTCGCTCTGTGATATCGGTATAGATTGCGTGATATCCGATGATTTCGCCATCAATAATCGTCGGCCCGCCCCTTATTGATACTTTAATCAGACTGCCGTCTTTTCTTCTGCGTTTGCTTTCAATTTCAATCATCCGGTTTTCCAAAGCCATCCGGTTAATTTTTATTGCTTCTCCGAGATGAAGGGGGTCAGCAATTAAATCATCAATGGTTTTCCCTTCCGCCTCTTCCTGAGTGAAGCCGAAGATCTTTGAAAAGGTTTCGTTGATTTTCATTATACGGAGCTGCATATCCATCTGTGCGATTCCATCGGGTGAGTATCGGAAGATGGACTCCATCTGCATCTGATGTCTCTTTGCGGCCTCCTCCACCTCCTTCATTTTCCGGATATCAGTGTAAATTGCATATCCACCAACAAGCTGTCCCTGGATATAGATCGGAACTCCCTTTGCAATTACATCGATAGCGGTTCCTTCCTTATTGTAACGAACTGTATCCTTATATTGAGTATCTCCTTCTTTCAGCGTACGAATTGAATAATAGCGGGATAGCTGATGATTCGGATCAACGATCTCATTCACATGTTTCCCTGTGACTTCTCCCTCATTATACCCGAAGAGTTGATAAAACTCTTCGTTTGCTGCCAGGATAGTTTCATTCTGATCAAATTGAACGATGGCGTCGGTAGAGTTGTTAAAAAGTGACTCGAAGCATCGCTTTTGATAGAGAAGTTCATCCTTATATTTTTTTTCTTCCGTAACATCTTTGTGAGTTCCCACAATTCTTACTGCATGCCCTTTTTTATCCCGTTCAGTGGCCTTGGCCCGCTCTTCAACCCACATATATGATCCGTCTTTTCTTCGAATCTGATACACCTCAAAATATACTGAAGTTTTTCCATCAGCATGATCTTGCAGAGCTTTGGCCACCCGTTCCTGATCATCAGGATGCACATAGTTGATCCAATCCTCATAGCGGTCGCTGAGCTCTCCTTCCCTGAACCCTCTCATTCGTTGATATTGAGGGGACCGATAAAAATAATGGCTTTTTACATCCCAATCCCAGATTCCTTCCTGACTTCCCTCCAGTGCAAACTTCCACCGCTCGATACTCTTTTTTATGGATTCCGGCAGATTTAAGGTCTTTAACTGTTTTTCAAATTTTTCGATACTCTCCATTTTTTTCGGCACCTTTCTCTAAAGGGTGATTGTGCTATGACTTCGACTCCCGTCTTCTTTCAACGTTATTTAGAATTTATCATATTTTCAGATAATTATCCAGTAAAAAACGATCACTGCTTACGCAATGATCGGGTTCTATCTTCTCTTTATTGGTATCACTTATTTTTTAGTTGGAAGGTCGCGTAGCGGGTTCCATCGGTATGAATCATCTCAAGACCCGTTTGATCTGCGATGAACTGCAGGGTTTTTACCGTGTAAAAGGATATGTGGCTTAAATCCCTTATATAGTGCCAGTTTTTAAAATATTCCTCATCATTTTTGTGGAACAGCGTCATAACAGCCAATGTTCCATCGGCCTTTAATAAGTCCTTTAAAAACCTGAACACAGTGATGGGATCCTTTAAGTGTTCCACGACTTCCGTTGTCGTAACGAGGTCATACCGTTTTCCCTGGTATACCTTATCCGGTGCATAAAAGAGGTCATAAATGTCCATTTCATACCCATGATCCCTCTCTAAAATTTGAGCAAGAACAGGGGAGGGGCCACTGCCGAAATCAAACCCTTCTTTCCCTTCATTCACGTAAGGAAACACAGCATCATATAAAAATTTATAAAAGAATTCCACATAACGGGGATCTTCAATGGAGTTATTGTGATTGTTATAGATTTTCAACGCATCTTCCATGGACACGTGAAATCTTTCATCCTTATAAATATATTCGCAATTTGTGCAATAATGAAAGTCTGCTATTCTTGTATGATGAATGATTCTTGTTTTCCCACCACATAGGGAACACTCTTGATGATTCATCGTAATCACTCCTGCTCTCGTCTGCTTTTTCTATAAAACCTTCAAGTACAACGCTAATTATAGCCCTCATTCTTTTAAAAATCAATGTTCTCCCGGTAATTCCCTGTTCTCTTGTTACATTAAACAAAAGTTTTCTTGACATTATGCAAACTATATATTAATATGTTTATATATTTATAGTATTTTTTACTATTAGTTTGTTTTTTATAAGGAGGGTCACGATGAACCCAAGAAATCTCGATGAACTTTTTTGGAACGCATCCATTGATGAAATGATGCAGGGTTGGATTTATGATGACAAAAATGAACACTATCAATGTCTTATCTGTGGAGAGATCA
>PWFQ01000035.1 GCA_003554105.1 Clostridiaceae bacterium
AATTTTTCGTGCTTTCTCTCATTAGCATTTTCCAATGTTTCCAGCGCTCATTGTTTTTTCCGTTCACAACCAATCGCCGGCTTTTCGGCAGTCAGGTTTTCCCTTCTCTGACCAAAAATCAGCCGACCCTTTTACCGGTCGGCTTTTTAGCGACTCACTCAATATATCATCTCAGCTTTTTTGTGTCAATAGAAAAACCAAAAGTGCTGCCAATAAAAACAGAAGCCTTCAATCATCCAGGCTTCTGTTAAATGAACAGCATCTCTTTAAAGATCTCAAATTAATAAAACCCTCAGTTAAACTGCATCCATTCCTGCTTTTAATGCATTTTGATTCAACTCAAGAAAACGCTCTTTGATGTTTTCTTTTAGTACAATATCCCACTCCATATCAGAAATATCCATTGCCTTTAACAGTGCTCCGAGCAGCACAATGTTTTGAGCTTTAATGTTCCCAAGCTCTACAGCAATATCTGCTGCTTGAACAACTGTCAGGTTTTCAACTAATTCTTTTGCATCTTCCAATATTTGATTGGGATAAGGAATTTTACCTGTTAAGGATGGTACAGATGGAATAGCATAATTATTCACCACAACCTTCCCATCAGTTTTCAGATAATCTAACCAACGGTATGCTTCCATTTTTTCAAAGGCTACAATGATATCTGCCTGTCCTTTTCCAATAATGGGAGAATGCACTTTATCGCCAAATCGAACCTGAGTAGTAACACTTCCTCCTCTTTGAGCCATACCATGAACCTCAGACATTTTCACATCATATCCTGCATTGATTAACCCTTGAGAAAGAATCTTGCTGGCCAAAATAATCCCTTGACCACCTACACCCACTAATAAAATATTCTTTGTCTCTTCCATCTTATTCACCCACCTTTTCAATCGCTTTGAATGGACAAACTTGTAAACATACTTCGCAACCTACACACATGGTCGGATCAATTTTTGCTTTTTCATCGAAAGAAATCGCAGGACATCCGACACGCCCACAGACTTTACAAGTTGTACACTTTTCTTCATTTACTTTACAGATGGTTTTCTTAAGATCAAACTCTTCTATATCTTCCTTTGAAAAGTTTTTTAATACACAGGGCCATCGTGTAATGAGTACTGAAGGCTCATCAGAAGCTAATGCACGGTCAAGTGCTTCTTTGCTCTCTTTTAAATTGTTGGGATTTACTGTTTCTATATGTTTCACACCACATGCTTTTACAACAGAAGCAATATCAACTACTGGAGCTTCTTCTCCCATTAAAGTATATCCTGTTCCAGGATTTTCCTGGTGGCCAGTCATTCCGGTGATTCGATTGTCGAGAATCACTGTTACAACGTTCCCTCGATTATATACGATATCAAGTAATCCTGTGATCCCACTATGGAAAAAGGTGGAGTCTCCAATTACACCAACAACTTTTTTGTCAATCTTATTTTTGTTGAATGCGACTTGTGCTCCATGTCCCGCACTAACACTTGCGCCCATGCAAATACATGTATCCATGGCATTTAGCGGTTCTGCAGAACCCAATGTATAACATCCGATGTCTCCTGTCACCATAATATTTTTCTTTCTTGAAAGCTCGTAGAAAAATCCTCTATGGGGACAGCCTGCACACATTACCGGAGGTCTTGGAACAGCTTTTTCGGCTTTAACCGGTAAAGTTTCTGCTTTTGTTCCCTTCAAAGCCTCCTCGATAACATGGGGGCTCAGTTCACCGACATTGGGTATTTTTTCTTTTCCGATGCACTGGATACCGTTGGCTTTCATCTGTTCTTCCATAAAAGGTTCTAATTCCTCGATCACATAAAGGGTATCTACTTCCTTTGCAAAAGATTTAATCTTCTCCATTGGTAGAGGATAGCTGAATCCAATTTTAAAGTATGAAGCATCTTCACCGAACACTTCTTTCGCATATTCATAAGCAACTCCCGATGTGATAATTCCAATTGTTTTATCATTCCACTCGATTCGGTTCAAAGAAGTCTCATTGCTGAATTTTTCAAGTTCGATTAATTTCTTTTCAAGCAGAACATGCAATACCCGACCATTTGCCGGAGTCGCGACATATTTTTTAATGTTTTTTTCATATGGCTTAACCTTATCTCCAACTCGATCTTCAAATGATACAGGTGTTTTACTATGACAAATTCGTGTAGTAACCCGTAACATTACTGGCACATCAAACTTTTCACTAATTTCAAAGGCTTCTTTTGTAAAATCCTTTGCTTCCTGGGAATCACTGGGTTCAAGCATCGGAAATTTAGCGTGTCGGGCAAAGTGTCGGTTGTCCTGCTCATTTTGAGAACTATGCATTCCGGGGTCATCTGCTGAAACAAAAACAAACCCGCCGTTCACACCTGTATAAGCATATGTGAAAATTGCATCGGCAGCTACATTAACACCAACATGCTTCATTGCAGCTAAACTTCTTGCTCCGGCAATTGAAGCACCAATAGCGACTTCCATAGCAACTTTTTCGTTAGGTGACCATTCACTGTAAATATCTTCTTTGTATTGCGCCATGTTTTCAAGAATTTCCGTGCTGGGCGTTCCCGGATATGCAGCGGTAACAGTAACCCCTGCTTCGTAACATCCTCGGGCGATCGCCTCATTCCCTGTCATTAAATGTTTCACTGGCTTCACTCCTTCTTTTATAATCATTCAATGAAATTTCTATTTCAATGCCTCTTATACAGAGGCTGAAATAACACTTCCCAATGCGATGGAATAGAACTTGGTTAGTGCGGAATCAGCTCTTGATACAAGAACGATTGGAACCTTTGCTCCCATTATGATCCCTGCCGATTCTCCCCGTGCCATATACGTCAGAGCTTTTCCAATTCCATTCCCGACTTCAATTGTTGGTACAAGAAGAATATCGGTTTCTCCGACAACCGGACTTTGATATCCCTTAATTTTAGCCGCTTCTTTCGATACCGCTAAGTCAAATGCGATAGGACCCTCAACATAGACATCATCTCCATACTTTCCTTCCAGTCCACGGTTCTTTAGTTGTTGACCATCCAGAGTCGCAATCATTTTTTCACTCGGTTTTTCTTTCGCAGCAAGGGCGGATACCATAATATTATTATTTCCTAAAGCTTTTGCAACAGCTAATGAATTTAATAGTATATCCTCCTTTTGTTCTAAGGAAGGTGTAATGTTCATGCCTCCGTCAGTCATTAGTAAGAGCTTATGATAGGTTGGCACCTCATAAACCATTACATGACTTAAAAGTCGGTCCGTTCTGAGACCAAACTCTTTGTTTAATAGAGCTTTCATAAAAATTGATGTGTCTATTTTCCCCTTCATGATAAAGTGACCTCGACCATCTTTAATTAACTTAGCAGATCGCTCCGCTGCTTCAGTAAAATCTTTTACATCAATGATTTCCATTTCATCCAGGTTTAGTTTGATTTTTTTTGCAATTTCTCTAATTTCTTTTTCATCTCCAACGAGAATCGCATCAATTAAATTTGAAGCTTTCGCTTCTGCCACTGCCAATAGAACATCTTCATCCTGAGCTGCAGTTACAACCAAGGTCATTTTCTTTTGCTTTTGGGCCCGGGCTTTCAATTCATTTAACGTTTTGATCATTTTCTCACCCCGTTTTAATAAATTTGTTTAACGTTTAAAATTTTTTAATAAGTTTATAGGTTTATTTTACACGTTTTTTGCCCTTATTTCCAGTCAAAATTCGAAAAAGTTACAATGTCTGTTGATTTTCATAGTATTCCACTTGTTTTTCGCAAGCTAAGCTTACTTGATCCTCCGGTTCTAATGCCAGAGATGTGTCAATAAATTTCCTTGCATTTTTTAGATCTCCCTTATCCAGATAAACCATTGCAAGGTTGCATGGAATTTCATGGCTGTACGGATCCATCTTCATGCCTTTCTCTAAATATTCAATTGATTTTTCATGTTCTCCCATACCGGCAAAAGAAAGACCAATTTCAACATAGGGATCCGCTAATTTCTTCTCTAATTCAATCACCTTCTGAAAGTAAGTAATTGCAGCGGGATAATCCTGGATTTGACGAAGAGCGAGACCAATGAAAAATAAAAGATTCCACCAATCAGGATAACGCTCCTCCAAAGGACGCAATTTCTTTAGACCTTCATTGCTTTTTCCATACAAAACGTAGTGGTACCCCTGCTCATATTGCACTAAATCTTCAATTTCCCGTAAAAGGGTGTTCGTGTGCTCTTCAAGATGCCCCTCGAGACCCAGCTCAATTCCTTTCTCCCATATCTTTTGCGCTTTGACAAATAAATTTTCATCTTTATAAAGAAACCCCAGGTGATAACAGGGCAAAGCAAATTCAGGATCCTTTTTAAGTATCATTTCAAGTTTAATTTTTGCCTCTTGCTTCATTTCTTCCCTCAAAATTTCTTCATTCTGACTTTCTGCAATATCCAAAAGTGAGATACCGTAATTAAACAGACTTTTAACTTCATCCGGTCGATAAATTGTAATTCCGCGAAGAAGGACTAATGCTTTCACCTTCTGACCTTGATCAAAATATTGGTTGCTTAACCGAAGCAAATACTCTGAAACATCAATTCCTGAGGAATCTAAAAGAATCTTATATTCATCATTCCTGTGAAATTCAGGATCAACACCGAAAAGAAAACCAATCCCCTTTATCATCCCTTCTGTTGTTAGTTGAATTTCACTGTTTTCTTCGCTATAGCCTGCTTTGAAGTCCTCCATCAGAAATGGAAGCTCGATAAGCTCACCTCTTTTATGACCACTGTTAATTTGATTAAAATCGACCTCCAAAAAAGTTAATTCTTTTTCATGCTCTTGAAAAAACGTATCCATTCTTTGTTGCATATTGATCCCTACCTTTATAGAATTTTATGTAGAATCACATCGTCAACAAACCTTTGTTGTTTCTCAGAATAATGATGCATCACCACGGAGCCACCGATTGTAAAACCGCAGGACAGTAAAGTATTTAATGAAGCTTTGTTATCGCTGTAGACATAAGTTCTTGCTATGATGACCCCTTCATTTTTCAAAACCTCTAAGGAATAAAGCGTTAGATTTTTCGCAATGCGGTGCCCACGGTAATCCCGATCAATCGCTGCTGTAATAAAGGCACTATGATGTTTATAAGTATTCCCTCTTTTCCCGCGGAAAACCCCAATAATTTTTCCTGTCTTTTGATCTTTTGCAATGGTGATAATAACATTCGGATCAAAGATCCATTCATTAATTTCATTCTCATCTTTCACATGGTTAAAACCCACTTGAGCCTCTTCTGTTTTTAAATCCCGGAATAAATTAAAAACATCCGTCACGTCTTTCTCTTTTGCCACTTCATAGCGAATTTCCAAAGTTGTCAGCTCCTCTCGATTTAAACTTCCCGCATAAATAGCCGCTTTCTTCGACTACTTGTGTTTAGAAGCTTATAAAGGTATCCTCTATAGATCATCATGAACGAAAACCAAAGCTGTCCTATTAAATAGACAACCAGTCCGAAAGGTCGGTTAAAGATAATTCCGATAGAAATGTCTGTGGTGAAGATCCCGGTGATCACATCTCCGGTGATCAGAATCAATCCTCCGATTAAAATAGTATTTGGTAGATACCATTCAACCCAATGCTCTCTGATGAACTCCACGGAATACTTAATGCTTTCCCATGGATGGTAGGATTTCTGATAGATCGTTTCAGGCAAGGCATTAAATAATATAACAAGCATAAAATTTAAAATAAGATTATAAGCCACAGGCCCGAAGGCTCCTGCAAGTATGGGCCGCACAAAGAGATCCAGCCCCAATGAAACAACAATACCTATAAACAGAACAGTCCATATTTTCCTAAGATATATCAAAAAACCTTCCTTAAAATCTTTTAGCGTTAAACGATCGTACTCAATAATGCAGTTTAGTAAATAAAGGTAATTTGAAATTAAAGCACTGCTTAATATAAGCATGATGATTCCGCTTAGTATCCAAAAAAATGGTAAAATAAATGAAATCAAAATCAAAATCGACGAATAAATAAACCCTGTAAACATGATTGGAAAATGTTTTATAAGGCTTTTTATACTTCTTTTACCTGTGTCCTTTGTGATAAACCATAAATCTGTTATCAAACTCATTAATCTGCCTCCTTCAATTGTTTGATCTCAAATGCATTTTTATAACCAACATCAATTAACGCAACGCATATCGACGAATTAACCTTAAACGGTTTTGCGGTGGATTCCAGATCGGCCAACGGAAACTCCAGAATCAGGAATTCGACATTTTTCATGATCTTCTTTGTCGATTCATCTTTATAATGGGGCACATAAAGGATTCGATTTTGGATTTCTTTTAAAAATTCGTGGGCTTCCTCTTTAGAAAAGAACATTCGCTTTTCATCTGTTGTGAACGTTTCTAACTCTGGTAGAATTTTCCGCTGTTTATTTTCAATCACATAGTCTAATCGTAGCCGATTGACGAAAAAATTTCGATCCTTGAATTTTTTTTCCTCAAAATATTCCAATAAAATACGATAAAGCTGATCTCGACTTTGCGCGAATCTATCATATTCCCTGTTCCTCCAAAATTCAGAGAAATCCTCATAAAATCCGAATGGATTTTCAGTGTAATGTTCTGCGATTAAATAGGATAGTGATCGACGGAACCGGTGTTCATTCATGTATCTTTCCAATAAATGAGCAATTTCTTTCAAGCGCAAGAGGTCTCCATAGTTTATCCATTTGTTTTCCAACACTTCATAGGGTGCTTTATCATCAAATACATACCCAAATTCTTCCCGACGCTCTCTGAGTTCGGAACCTTTAAGTAACTTTAAGAAGCCCAGTTGCAGTTGATCCCCTCCCAAAGAGTACACTTGATTAAATGAGTGGCGAAAGGTGTAGTAATCTTCATAGGGTAAACCTGCAATAAGATCTAAGTGGAGATGTATGTTGTCCATTTTCATCACTTTATGCAAAGGTTCATATAGTCTAACAAAAGGAATATTCCTCCGGATTGTTTTAAGAGTTTCAGGATTGGTTGATTGGATTCCTGCCTCAAATTGAAACACCCCTTTGGGGACTTTCCTGAAAAATGAAAGCATCTCCTCATCGAGAAGTTCTGCAGTGATTTCAAAGTGAAAAATGGTGATTCCATTGTGATGTTCCAAAAGATATTGCATAATCTCCAATGCATGACTTTTACAACAGTTAAATGTCCGATCCACAAACTTCACCATTTTAACTTTTTTATCCAGGAAAATTTGAAGCTCCCTCTTTACTTTTTCCAGCGATGCATATCGAACACCTTTAATCGTTGAGGATAAACAATAACTACACTGATATGGACATCCTCTTGTGCTTTCATAGTAGTAGATTTTATTTCTATTAAAAATTTCTCCAAGATAAGGAAAAGACAATTCATCAAGGGGCAGAGAATAGGAATTCCCAGGATTGCTGAAGATTTGTCCCTTTGCTCGGAAAGATATCCCCTGACAAGCATGATAATCTTCATCCCGGGCAAGTATTTCAATAAGTTGAGCAAAAGATTCTTCAGCTTCGCCTCTTATAACAATATCAATATAATCTTGGTTTTTCATGATCTCTTCCGTATCAAAGCTTACCTCAGGTCCTCCTGAAATTATTACAGTTTCAGGCAATATTTTTTTTAACTGCCTTCCTAACCGATGAATTATCTCAATGTTCCAGATATAGCAGGAAAAAGCAATCACATCGGGTTGCTCTAAATAGAGATCCTTTAAAATCTCCTCTTCATACTGGTTGATCGTATACTCTTTTATTTGTGCGTTTAAATCATCCAATCGAAGGGAATGGTATAAATATCGAATGGCCAGATTTGTATGAATGTATCTTGCATTAATACCGACTAATGCTATATTCATGGTTATTCTCCTTTATCTTCTTTACGAGGATCCCTTTACAAGGTTTCCAGGTCTAATTATAGCATATTCTAATTCTCTATGCATAAAGGCGCTTTATTAAATCTCTGTTAATTGCCTTGTAAGGTAATATATTTTCTTATATAATAGAATTCAAATAAAAAACATGAAAATCAGATCATTTATAGAAAGGCGGAAACAATGTTACCTCAAACCCACATGATAATTTCAGAACATGTTTTTAGAAACACGGAAAAAGCCTTAGGGTTTTCACTTCATAAAGCCAGCCTTAGCTATGGAAGTATAAAACCTGATATTGCTCCCCATCTTCTGAAACTTGACCACTTTAAGCCTCAATCCTTCAACTTGGTTTGCAAGCGAATTACTGATCTTGCAAATACTGAATTTGATAACTCAACAGAATCACATAAGTTTTTATCCAGGGAAATTGGAGTTATTACACATTTTATATCCGATTTCTTTTGTGTTCCCCATAATGATCGCAAAACATACAAGAATAATTTTATGAATCACATGGCCTATGAAAATAACCTCCACAAAGTTTTCAAAGAAAAAGAGGTAAAAATGAACCAGCTTTACTTTTTCAGTCATCTTCACAGCAATTGTGATCGCGGGATCAAAGAAGTCATTGGTGATTTCCATAACGAGTATCTCGCACAGGAAGAGTCTATGGAAAACGATCGCCATTATGCAATCATGGCATCTTCTCTTGTTTCAATTTTTATCACGGAACAGGTGATTAAGAGCGTGGAGAACAACGATTTAATTGATATTGCTTGATTTACCGATCATTACGAAATATAGAACCACAAAAACCATTGATCTTTATTTCAATGGTTTTTTTAATTTCAAGACTCCTGATTTACTTTTAAGCACAAGTCGGGCTTCCATATTATTGTTTTCATTCTCTATAACAATAAACTCTCTAAGCAAACAATGTTTGCTGCGATCTCCTTTATGAAAATTAAACAGATCATTGGTGTCTGTCCACCCTTCTCCCTGACATTGATCGAAGTTTAAAGGACTTTTCATGATCAGAAACTTTTTAAGCTTTTCCAGGTAAATATCCATTTCCTTTAAGAATTCATCATTGTGAAGATCTTTCAATGGATTTTTATTGTTACCATGATAATAGAGAAAGTCTCCCAGAATTTTTGATTCCAAAGGTCCTTTGGTGCCTTCAAAAGGATCGGGCACTGAATTTTCCCATCGTTGAAACAGACGATCAATCCCTCTGATGAAAATCTCCTCTGAAGACAACACTCCATCGTTTAGTGGTTTTATCGATGAACCCGGAATTCGATCAACAATCTGGATCCATTTTATCTTTTCTTTTTCAAAGGAAAGCTGTACATCTTTAACCTCTTCCTTGAAGAATTCATTAAAAGAGAGATGGATTAATTCATCTTTAAACAGATCCAGGGTTTTCTTCTCTGTAGTGATATTCTTGCGCTCTTTTTCTTTCAGGAACTTTCCCAGTAAGAGACCAGCAAAAATTGTTCCAAATGTCTGATGAGTATGATAAAGAAATGAAAATGTCGCCTGCCTTTGATAGTACTCCTTTTCATTGCCTAAAATAAGAGGTAGTATTGAAATTAAGCCGTTACCTTCTTTATTTTCAGGTTTTTCTTTCACTAAAAAGAGGCAAGCAGTGTTGCCCCTTCGGTAGTACCTCCAGAGCTTTATTTCCTCCCTGAAGCGGCTAATATCCACTCTTAACCCATCTTTCCCATCTGTGATCAGTGACTTCCCCACCATGAGTGACAACTGAGTAAAGTCAGTTTGCTCCATAGAGTGATGGTGGGCATTGTCTAAAGCTCCTATGTTTGAAAAAACAGTTAATGGTTGTTTCATCAACTCTCTCCTTACATTTTTTCCGGTGCTTCAATTCCAATCAGTCGCAGTGCATTTCGGATTGTTGTCTTTGTTGCGAAAACCAAAGCCAGGCGTGCATTTTTAACGTTCTCCTCTTGATTAAGAATCGGGCATTCGTTGTAGAACTTATTAAAGTTTTGAGCAAGATTTACAACATAGCGTGTGACGATAAAGGGCTCATTTTTAATCATCGCGCTCTCTATAGCCTCAGTGAATCCCCCAAGATCCATAATAACATCGAGAGAGTTTTTTTCTACAAGTACCTCCCAATCGATGGAAGTATCAACATCAATTTCTGCTTTGCGTAGTATGCTTGCCGCTCTTGCGTAGGTATATTGAACATAAGGGCCTGTTTCTCCTTCAAAGTTAAAAACTGTTCCCCAGGAAAAGGATACATCTTTGATTCTGCTATGACTTAAGTCATTGAAAATTACTGCCCCGACTCCAATATCTTTTGCAACTTTCTCCTTATTTTCAAGTTCAGGATTTTTGGCTTCAATGATTTCCATTACTTTTTCGATTGCTCCATCCAGAACATCTTGAAGAAGAACAACATTTCCCTTTCTGGTTTGAATTTTTCTGCCTTCATGAGTTACCCGTCCAAAGGGAATGTGGATCATATCCTTTGCCCATTCATATCCCATTAATTCAACAACTTTCATCCACTGGGCAAAGTGGAGATTCTGCGAATAGTCCGTGACGTATAAAGATTTTTCAAAATTAAAGGTTCGTTTACGATAAAGAGCCGCAGCTATATCTCGAGTCGCATAAAGTGTGCTTCCGTCTTTTTTCATGACAAGACAGGGAGGCATATCATATTCTTCAAGATCAACTAAATGTGCTCCTTTGCTTTCCTTTAGCAGATTTTTATTCTTAAGTTCTTCTATGACAACATCCATTTTATCATTATAAAAGCTTTCACCGGTATAGTGATCAAATTTCACATTTAGCAACTCATAAATTTTCTTCAGTTCATTGATGGTCTCTGTGCTGAACCACTTCCAAAGTCCATATGCCTCTTCATCGTCTTTTTCCATTTTGGTAAACCATTCTCTTGCATCATCTTCCAATGTCGGATCTTTTTCTGCTTCTTCATGAAACTTGACATAAAGGTCCAATAGGGTTTCAATCGGGTTTTCACGCACTTCCTCTTCTTTACCCCAATTTCTGTAAGCTACAATCACTTTCCCGAATTGTGTTCCCCAATCACCTAAGTGATTGATCCCAACACAATTATATCCTAAGGACTCATAAATTCTGTATAGTGCATTACCAATAACCGTTGAGCGCAGATGGCCTACATGGAAGGGTTTTGCAATATTGGGTGCAGAAAAGTCAATACAGATCGTCTTTCCCTCCCCTCGGTTAGTCTTACCGTAGTCATCACCTTCATGAAAAACTCTGTTAATTATCTCCTTTGTTAAGATTTTTTTGTTTATAAAGAAGTTTACGTAGGGACCTTTTGCCTCAACTTTTTCAAAAGATTCATCCAACCGGAGAAGATCTTTTAAATCAGCAGCAATTTGATTCGGAGCTTTCCGGAAGGTTTTAGCTAATTTAAAGCAGGGAAAAGCGAAATCTCCCATATCCCGATCCGGAGGGACTTCAATCATATTTTCAACTTCCTCCAAGGAAAAACTTTCGAGCTTTTCACTTAGTGCTATCACTAATTTCTTTTTATAGTTCATGGTTTTCCTCCTTCTTGAATTCTTTCGTTAAGACAACTCAACAATGGATACCCCATCTCCGCCTTCTCCATACTTTCCGCTGCGATAAGACTTGACGTGGCGATGAGTCTTAAACATTTGGTGAAGGCCTGCTTTTAGTACCCCTGTCCCTACACCATGAATTACTGTTACTTGAGCTAATCCTGCAATTGCACAGTCATCCAGGTATTTATCGACTTCCAGCATTGCTTCTTCAAGATTCTTTCCTCGTACATCAATCTCTGTTTTAATTCCCCGACTTTTCGATCGTACCATTCGACTTGTTGAAGTTTTCTCTCCGACCTTTGAGTTTTTAGCAATCCTTTCCAGATTTGCTGCTTTTATATTCACCTTCATAATCCCTGCCTGAACAAGCACCTCTCCTCTATCATCTTCAGGCTCCAACACATACCCTTCCTGATTGAGAGAAATGATCCGCACTTTTTCTCCGGCTTTCAAATCCTTAGGAGCTTGTCTTTTTGTAGATTCTTCAACCACTACGTCGTCATCTTTATATTCTAAAGCTTTTTCGCCTAATCTTATCCTTGCTTGTTCGATTTCCTGATTCATATGACGGCGATCTCCTGATTGCTCCAGTTCTCTCAGCTTTTTAATAATCCCTTCAGCTTCTTCTTTGGCTTCTTTTATTATTCGGCGACTTTCTTTTTTTGCATCCTGAACGAGACGGTCTTTCTGATTTTCCAGACGACGAACCCGTTCTTCATAACGGTTCTTGGTTTGTTCGATTTCTCTTTTTAATCTGTCTATTTCATGCTTTTCTGTTTCGATATGACTTTTATTGGATTCGATGTTTTGCAGAACATCTTCGAACTGTATATTTTCATGAGAGATGAATGTCTTTGCCTGTTCAATAATCTCGTCGGATAAACCGAGCTTGCGGGAAATTTCAAATGCATTGGATTTTCCCGGAACTCCGATGGAAAGTTTATATGTAGGTCTTAGGGTTTGTATGTTAAACTCCACTGAAGCATTTTCAACATCTTTATGAATTAAGGCATATTGTTTCAACTCACTATAGTGGGTTGTTGCAACCACCTTTGTGCCTTTTTCACGTAGATTCTCCAAAATTGCCATTGCCAATGCTGCCCCCTCTGTGGGGTCAGTCCCTGCTCCAAGCTCATCAAAAAGCACTAATGAGTTCTCTGTGAGATTCTTAAAAATCTCTACAATATTCGTCATATGGGAGGAAAATGTGCTTAGACTTTGTTCAATACTTTGCTCATCACCTATATCGGCAAAAATATGGTCGAATACGCTGATTTCTGTTCCATGGTCTGCCGGGATCTGTAATCCGCTTTGTCCCATTAAGCACAGAAGTCCTAAAGTTTTCAACGATACCGTTTTTCCGCCGGTATTAGGCCCAGTGATAACCAGTGTCGAAAAGTCTTTTCCAATCCAAATTGTGGTTGGTACAACTTCTGAAGGTTCCAGTAGAGGGTGACGTGCATTTTTTAAATTCACATACCCCGCTTGGTTGACTTCAGGTCGCTTTCCTTCTATTGCAAGTGCATACTTTCCCTTAGCAAAAATATAATCCAAAGTACCCAATCGATCTTGATTTATCAATAGATCCTCTGCAATCAAGGATATTTCCCAGGATATTTCCCGTAGAATTCGTTCAACTTCACGCTCCTCAGACAGCTTTAATTCTTTCAGCTTGTTGTTTAATTCAACAATTGCCATCGGTTCGATAAAAAGGGTTGCCCCACTGGTGGATTGATCATGAATCATCCCTTTCACCTGATTACGATACTCTTGTTTCACTGGGACAACGTAACGATTTTGCCGAATTGTGATAATTTGGTCCTGAAGATACGTCTGATTTTTAGACGAAGTGATAAAGTTTTGTAATGTACTTCTGATTTTTTCGCTTGCGAGATGTAATTGTCGTCGTATTTGTTTTAATTCAGGACTTGCATCATCAGATAGTTCGCTCTCACTTAAAACGGAGCGGTCAATACGGGCTTCCAGTTCAGGGAAGGTTTGAACCTCCCGAATAAGATCTTTTAAAATGGGAAGGGAAAGATCCTCCTGTTCCTTATCTTTTTTAAAAAAGACTTTCATTCTTTTTGATACTTTAAGAAACGACAGAAGTCCTATTAATTCTCCAGGATCAAGATAGGATCCGATTGTGGTTTTTCTCACCCAGTGTTGAATCTCTTTTAGTCCATCAATGGGAACATTGCTGTTTTTCAGTAAGACCTTTACACTTTCCTCCGTTTCATCCTGTCTTTTAACAATTTCATTATAGTTTGCAGCAGGCTGTAAGGATTGAATTGTTTCCTTTGCCATTGGAGAAAGAGCATACTCTTTCACTCGATTGATAATTTTCGAAAATTCCAAGGCTCTTAAACTTCGCTCGTTCAATGTCCCTCACCTCATTTTGATTAGTTTACCATGTAGCAACCATTCCATCAGTTCTTGGCTCAGTGGCTCCAACAAGTCCTTCGCCGACTTTAAAAATCATTTGGCCTCTGCCGAAAGATCCGGAGTCCAGGGCCCATTGCACCTCATGTCCACGCTCCGTTAAACCTTCAACAATATGGTTAGGGGTACCTGCTTCAATTTCTATTTTTTTATCTTTTATCCATTGCCATCGATAAGCATCCAAGGCTTCTTGTGGATTCAGTTGGAAATCGATTAAATTGTTCACCATCTGCATGTGACCTTGAGGTTGCATAAATCCTCCCATCACTCCAAATGGTCCGATGGCTTTTTTACCCTTCGTGAGAAATCCGGGAATAATTGTGTGATAGGTTCTCTTCCCAGGACTTAATGCGTTTTCTTCTTCTGGATTCATACTAAAGTTATGACCACGGTTTTGAAGACTGATCCCAGTTCCCGGGATTACAACTCCCGATCCAAACCCCATATAATTACTCTGAATGAACGATACCATGTTCCCATCTCTGTCTGCTGTCGCTAAGTAAACCGTGCCGTTTCCTTCAGGTTTACCTGCCTTAGGGAGTAGTGCCTTTTCATCAATGAGCTTTGCACGCTGTTTTCCATATTCTTCTGAGAGTAGAGTTTTTACAGACATCTTCATGGAATTTGGATCTGTAATGTAGTGTTTTCCGTCTTCAAAAGCAAGCTTCAATGCTTCGATTTGACGGTGATAGGTTTCCTGATGATCTCTTTCCTTGAGATCAAGATGCTTTACGATGTTCAAAGCCATTAAAGCAATGATTCCCTGGCCGTTTGGCGGAAGCTCCCATACATCAACACCTTTATAATGGACTTTAACAGGATCAACCCATTCACCCCTATGACTCTTTAAATCGTCTTTTGTTATAAACCCTCCATGCTTCATCGAGAACTGGTGAATCTTCTCTGAAATGTCTCCTTTATAAAAGTCCCGGGCATTTGTCTTCCCGATTGCTTTTAATGTTTTACCATGATCTTTCAATGTCCAGAGATCTCCGGGTTTTGGTGAGTCATCGTTTTTCGTAAAAACCTTGAACCACTCATTAAACTCTTCTCCTTGAAAACTTCTCCTATAATGCTTCTCTGCTCGTCTCCAATATTTCGAAGTGATTGCAGAAACTGCAAATCCTTCATTTGCATAAAGGATCGCAGGCTCTAAGCACTGGGAAAGGGAAAGATTCCCAAACCGTTCCGAAAGAGCATTCCAGGTTTCAGGTGCTCCCGGTACTGTCACAGGAATCATCCCATGCTTAGGAATCTCTTTAATCCCACGTTCATTTAATGCTGAGATTGACAATGTTTCCGGTGATTTTCCTGAACCGTTATAGCCATACATTTTATCATTCATCCACACAATAGCAAAAGCATCTCCACCGATTCCGTTGGAAGTAGGTTCAACAACGGTTAAACATGCAGCTGTAGCAATAGCGGCATCTACTGCATTTCCACCTTTTTTCAGTATATCCAGGCCTGCTTGGGCTGCTAAGGGCTGACTGGTTGCAACCATTCCTTTATGCCCATAAATAAGACTGCGTCTTGACGGATATTTTTGTTGCATGGAATTTAGATTCATTTACATGCCTCCAGTATATCGATACTCAGATCACTTAGGATTCTGTCTTTTGTCTTCCTGCCCGTTCTCTCTGACTTCGATTTAATATTTTTTTTCTAAGCCGTGTGCTTTGAGGTGTAACTTCAACCAGCTCATCGTATTTTATGAACTCCAGTGCCTGTTCTAAGCTCATGACTCTTGGAGGTGCAAGTTTATATGCATCATCGGATCCCGAAGCTCTAACATTGGTTAACTGTTTTTTCTTGCAAACATTGATAATCATGTCGTCCGCACGGGAATTTTCTCCAACGATCATTCCCTCATAAACATCGACTCCGGCAGCGATAAAGAGCACTCCACGCTCTTGGGCAGCATTTAAGCCATAGGCTGTGGATTGTCCCTGCTCATAAGCAATTAATGAACCTTTTGTTCGTGTAGGAACTTCTCCTGCATAGGGAGCATAGCCATCAAATACATGATGCATCACGCCATAACCCTTGGTATCTGTAAGCATCTCTGAACGATATCCGAATATCCCTCTTGCCGGTACTTTAAACTCTAATTTTGTTGTGCCTCCAATGGAGGGAGACATATTCACCATCTCGCCTTTTCTGCGATTCAATTTATCAATAACTGTACTTGCATACTCTTCAGGTACTTCTATATAGACGTACTCAATCGGTTCCATCAATCCTGAATCCGTTTTCTTTAGAAGTACTTCTGGTCTTGAAACAGCAAACTCAAAGCCTTCTCTTCTCATCGTCTCAATTAAGATAGAGACATGCAGCTCTCCTCGGCCAAAGACCTTAAAGGTGTCTTCTGAAACCTCTTCAAGGCGCATTGCAACATTTGAAAGCATCTCCCGCTCTAACCGTCGCTTAAGATTTCGACTGGTTACAAATCGTCCTTCTTTTCCTGCAAAAGGACTATCATTTACAATGATGTTCATAGACATCGTCGGTTCATCCACTTCAAGAACCGGTAATGGATCAGGATGATCCACTTCACAAATTGTATTCCCGATGTTAATATTTTCCACACCTGAAATTGCCACAATCTCTCCAACGGTTGCGTTCTCAATTTCAACTTTATGAAGACCCTCGTAATTATAAAGACTTGTAACCTTTACATTTCTTGGCTTTCCTTCGTGATCAATAACTATAGCAGGTTGACCTTTTTTAATTTTCCCTTTTGTTATTTTCCCAATTCCGATTCTTCCGGTATATTGATCATAATCAATCGAAGAGATCAATAATTGTAAAGGATCACTTTCATCCCCTTTCGGAGGCTCTATGTGTTTAATGATACTATGAAAAAGTGGCATAAAATCCATTCCTTCTTCTTCAATATCCAGCGTTGAAATTCCGTTTTTTGCTGAAGCGTAGACTACCGGGAAATCCAATTGATCTTCTTCAGCTCCTAAATCAATAAACAAATCCAAAACTTTATCCTGCACAACTTCCACCCTTGCTTCCGGGCGATCGATCTTATTGATGACCACGATTGGTTTAACGCCTGATTCAAAGGCCTTTTTTAACACAAATCGGGTTTGTGGCATCGGACCTTCGTATGCATCAACTAATAATAATACCCCATCGACCATTTTCATGATCCGTTCCACTTCTCCACCGAAATCAGCATGACCCGGTGTGTCAATAATATTGATTTTAGTATCTTCAAACACCACAGATGTGTTTTTCGATAAAATCGTAATGCCTCTTTCCCTTTCTAAAGAGTTGGAGTCCATTACCCGCTCTTCAATTTTTTCGTTGGCGCGGTAAGTTCCGCTTTGTTTTAACATCTCATCCACAAGTGTGGTTTTCCCATGATCAACATGAGCAATAATCGCAATGTTCCTTAATTGTTCCTTCTTCATTTTCATCTGCCTCTCTATATCTCTCTATTCTTTCATAACCTTCATTTTAACACAATTCAAAAAGGGGCGCAATATTTTCGCCCCCTGCCTGTAACCGGATTTTCTTCTGTTATTAGATCCTAAAATGTGTTGCCTTTTGCTTATTCGGAGACTAAATATGCAAGAACAAGCTTCAGTGTATTTTCAATCGCATCCTGATGGGTTCTTTCATATCCATGGGAGGCAAACACCCCGGGTCCGATCAAACCGGCCTTGAAATCATTCCCTGAACGAAGAGCCGCGCTGGCATCAGAACCGTAAAACGGAAAGATATCTACCTGGTAAGGAATTTTATGAGTATTTCCCAGATCGATTAATTTTTTTCTGAATGAGAAATCATAGGGACCGGTTGAATCCTTTGCACAAATTGTCACGTCAAACTCTGTGGAAGTTTGACCATCCCCCGGAGTTCCCATATCAATCGCTAAAAACTCCTTCGTCTTCTCAGGGATCCTTGCGCTGGCACCATGACCAACTTCCTCGTAGTTACTGAAAAAAAAGTGTGTTGTATATTCCGGAATGATTTTTTTACTGACAAGATGCTTAATCGTACCAAGTAGTATTGCTACGCCTGCTTTATCATCAATATGTCTTGATTTAATAAACCCACTTTTTGTAATCTTCGTTCTGGGATCTAGTGCAATAAAATCACCTACATTAATCCCCAGCTTCAATACATCTTCCTTTGAACTGACTTTTTCGTCAATTACTATTTCCATGTTTTCCACATTTCTTTCAATCTTTTTTGCGTCCCCATGAATATGCACAGAAGGCTTTGTTGTAAGAATCGTACCGGTATATATTTTTTCATCCTGGGTATGAATCCAACAATCCTCTCCCTCTACGGAGTGCATCATATACCCGCCTATTGGATCAAACTTGATACGACCTGATGATTTAACCTCTTTAACCATAGCACCAAGAGTATCAAGATGAGCAGAAAGCGTTCGGTGCTCTTGATCATTTTTCCCTCTCAATGTCGCGACAATTGCACTTTTATTCGTAATTTCATAGGGAACGCTATTTTCCTTTAGAAATTTTTCAATGTACTCTTCAATTTTACCTGTAAACCCGCTGGGACTTGGTATGTTAAACAATTTCTCCATTTCCTTTATTGTGTCCTTCATGGTTTTTTTCATATCTCTGCCTCCTTTAAGAATAGCAAATCCTTTAACTTGTTTTTCTTTTCGGGATCTGGTCCATTTTTTTATTTCCGCTTCTCTCCTTTGTGCCTGTTGTTTTGTTGGATAAAACTCCCAATACACAAGTTTCACCGGACCCCTTCCCCGTGTATATTTCGCTCCGCTTCCCTCACTATGAGATGTAATTCTCCTGTTTAGATCATTGGTCCATCCGGTGTAATAACTACCATCTGAACACTCTATGATGTAAGCATACATCTGATCTAAACTCCTTTTTTCTTAAGTTTTTCAATCATATCGGAAACCATGCTTTCTATGCCGTATTCCGGTTTCCACCCCCATTGCTTTCTTGCTTCAGAATCATCCAGGGAATTTGGCCAGGATTCTGCGATTTTTTGTACACCGGGATTCACATCATAAGCTAAAGTGAACTCAGGAATATGTTTTTTAATCTCGTCAGCAAGCTCTTCAGGATCAAAGCTCATTGCGGTAATATTAAATGCATTGCGATGGATAAGCTTTTCTGGATCAGCTTCAAGAAGCTCAACAATTGCTCTTAGAGCATCGGGCATATACATCATGTCCATATATGTGCCTTTATCGATAAAACTCTTATAATGCTTGTTTTTTAGAGCTTCATAGAAGATGTGAACAGCATAGTCAGTGGTTCCACCACCGGGCTTTGCTTCAGAGGAAATCAGCCCCGGGAAACGAATTCCCCTGGTATCGACACCAAATCGCTCGTAATAATAATCCGCTAATAGTTCTCCAGAAACTTTACTTATACCATAAATGGTTGTCGGTCTCATAATTGTATCCTGAGGAGTTTCCTCTTTGGGAGTGTCCGGTCCGAATACAGCAATTGAAGAAGGAGTAAGAACTGCCAAGTCATTTTCTCTTGCAACCTCCAAAACATTAAGTAAACCATTCATATTAATATCCCATGCCATTTGAGGGTTTTCCTCACCTTTTGCAGATAAAATCGCAGCCAGATGAATAATATGGGTGATTGAATACTCTTTAACAACACGCTCTAAGGCCGCCCTCGACAACACATCAACTTTCTCAACAGGGCCTTTCTTAAGCAAAAAGTGATCATCCGGAATGGTCCGACTTGAGGGAATTACATTTTCATCCCCATATATCTCTCTCATGTAGACCGTGAGATCTGTTCCAATTTGACCCAGGGCACCAGTGATTAGGATTTTTTTCATATAGTATTTCCTCCTCATATGATTAATTTCATTCAGTAATCTTATACCCATGATATCATAAAATCACAAATAAAAACCTTGGTTTTTGATCACCAAGGTGGAAATATTCAATGAAATTGACTATCTTCGATCACGAAGTTCTTTTACTATAAAAGCTGCTCCTAATGCGATAAGTCCTATGGAAGCAAGATATCGAAAATTAAACAGTTGAAAAACAAAAAAACGATGATTGATCAGGCTCAGACCTGCAATTACAAGAATTAATCCTATAATATACTGAGATAGATTAGTATCGTTGCCTTTTGTTTCGGTCTCTACTTCACTCTGCTCATAGGAGGCTTCTATTTCCTTATACTCATCATTATCAGCCCTGTCAACTGTTGAATAATCTTCTTTGCTTTCCATTTCTGAGTATGATCCTTCCTGGTTGTTTTTCCGTTGATTATTATCACCAGGTCTCTGGGGCATAATAATCGCAGCAATTATATAGGCGAGAATTCCTGATCCTCCTGCAAAAACAAAGAGCACCCACGCAAGTCGAACAAGGGTTGAATCAATTTTGAAATATTCAGCAATTCCGCCACACACTCCGGCAATCTTTTTGTCGGTATTTGACACATACAGTCTTTTCTCCATGTATTTTCTCCTTTCTGATTGTAGTTAATAGGTTGAATGAGGTCTTCTTGGAATGATCAGCATTCCAATAAGATATCCGATAATTCCAGCTCCACCCATGAGTGAAAAAACAACCCACAGTAATCGAACAAGAGTCGGATCGATATTCAAGTATTCTCCAATCCCTCCACAAACACCTGCTATTTTTTTGTCGTCATCTGATAAATAGAGTTTTTTGTTCATTCGCCAAACCCCTTTCTTTCATTTCTACTTTTATATACGTTAAACTTTAACAGAAAGTCTGAAATATTACAAAAAAAATGCCCCTAGAGGGCATTTTTACAGAGATTTTATTCTGCTATCAGTATTGTTTGCACTTCTTCATAGTCAACATGTTCTTGAACTTCAAACAAAACTGTTGGATAGGTAAGAGCTTGAGTTACCATATCATCAGGTCCTGGTCTGTTCAGTTTATAAATGACTGTTAATGTTCCATTCTCAAGGGCTTCATCAACAATTTCCAAACTGAAACCTCCAGTTGGTTTTTCTCCTGCCGCAATTAGATATAGATTGCTTTCTTCAAATCGATAGGTTCCTTCCTCTATTCGATTTGCCTCCACCCATTCCTGTATTTCTTTAGAAACATCTTCAGGAAATCCTATTAAATCAAAGTTTTCCTCATCATTCACATCATTTTCCTCCGATTCATCATTGTTTTCTTCAGATCCGTTTTCATCATCATTCGGCAGATCCACTTCACTGTCATTTCCGGGGTCATCATTGAGGTCATTTTCCGAGTCGGCATTCGTACAACCGACCATTGTCATTGCAAAGACAAGCATAACTGCTACACACATCCAGCAAATATTTTTAAACATTATTCTCCCTCCCAATCGATCCTATTTAGTTTCCTTACAAGTTTAAGACGAAGTATAAACCTTCCATGTTCCAATTATACCCCTCCAAATATAAAAAAACCTATAACATCGAATTTCTCAAATGTTATAGGTATCATTCGTGGTCGGAATGGGCGGACTCGAACCGCCGACCTCACGCCCCCCAGACGTGCGTTCTGCCAACTGAACTACATCCCGTTCAAACTACAAAATTAATTGTACTGGTTTTCATTGGAAAAGTCAATAGATTTCACGGCACTTCTACCATTGTAAGTCTCGGTCATCAACAATTTCCTCTAATTCATTTTTCATTCGTCGACCCATGAGATTTTTAACCGCATCTTCCGCTTTTCCGTCAGTGTAAATTACCTGATAAATTTGTTCGGTAATCGGCATTTCGATCCCGAATTCTTTCGAGAGTTCATAGGCGGACTCCGTTGTTTTTATTCCCTCTACAACCATGCCGATTTCCTTCAAGGTATCTTCGAGACTGGCACCTTTGCCAATAAGGATCCCTGCACGCCGATTTCGACTATGCATGCTGGTGCACGTGACGATTAAGTCCCCTATCCCGGTAAGGCCTGCAAAGGTTGAGATGTTTGCACCCATTGCTTCTCCTAGCCGTGCAATTTCTCTAATTCCCCGGGTTATGAGTGCAGCTTTTGCATTATCTCCATATCCGAGCCCATCAGAAATCCCGGCTCCGAAAGCAATAATATTTTTTAGTGCTCCTCCCAGTTCCACACCAACAACGTCCGGGTTTGTATAGACTCTTAAATAATGATTGGAGAACACATCCTGTACCATTTCCGCCCATATTTTCTTCTTTGATGATGCTACAACCGTCGTCGGCATTCCCTTGGAAGCTTCCTCTGCATGGGAAGGACCGGATAATACGACAAAGGGCTGGTTGCCAAGTTCCTCTTCAATGATTTCCGAAATTCTTTTTTTTGTTCCCGTTTCCAGACCTTTTGCAACGTTTATCAGTATCTGGTCCGGCTCTATGTGCCCTTTGATTTTTCCCAGAACACTTCTGATTGATTGCGTAGGGACAGATAGTAAAAGGAGATCCTTCCCCTTTATCGCTTCATCAAGATCCACAGTATACTGTATTTCATTTGGCAGCTGTATTCCAGGTAAATATTTAGGATTTTCACCGGTTTTATGAATAGTGTCAAGTTGCTCTTTACTTCGCATCCATAAATGGACATCGTGATGATTTTGGACTAAAATCATACTCAAAGCTGTGCCCCAGCTTCCTGCTCCTATGACGGCAATACTCTTTCGACTCATACTAAACCCTCCTAAACTCCTTTTTTTCCAGTAATCTTTTTTTCTTCTCCACGTAACAACCTTGCAATATTCTCTTTATGTCGATATAGGGCCATTGCCGCTAAAATCACTCCAAAAAGTGCCTGTTCCCGACTAAAGAGAATCATAAACAGTCCAAAAGTCGTTATACCTACCATTGAACCCAATGAAACGATTTTTGATATATATAGAGTTGCAAGTCCGATGATTAAAGCCAAAAATCCATAGAGAGGGTGCACAATTAAAGTGATTCCAATTGTCGTTGCGACTCCCTTTCCACCTTTAAACTTTAGAATAATCGGCCAGTTGTGACCGATCACAACAAAAATTCCTGCAATTAATATTACCTGTTCACCAAAAATCGCCCAGGTAATGAGTATCCCCGCAATCCCTTTAAAAGCATCCACAAGGAATGTAAGGGCAGCCATCTTCTTTCCTAAAACTCTTAAAACATTGGTTGACCCTGCATTACCGCTTCCATGCTCTCGGATATCAATATTCTTTGCAAGCTTCCCGAATAAATATGAAGGCGAGAGATTTCCAATGAAATATGCAATGACAGCAGTTATAATATATTCCATATTATTCCCCCTTTGTTTTTTCTTTTAGAATGAATCTTATGGGAGTTCCATCGAAGCCGAAATTTTCTCTAAGTTTATTTGTAAGATATCTTAAATATGAAAAATGTGCAAGGTCTTTATCGTTAACAAACAAAATAAATGTAGGAGGTTTAATCCCAGCTTGTGTGGCATAATAGATTTTTAACTTTTTTCCTTTGTCCGAAGGCGGAGAGTTAAGCAGTACCGCTTCACCAATTATTTCATTCAATAATCCGGTGGTCAGCCGTGTTGCGTTTTGATTTGCAACAGATTTGATCGTATCGATAATCTGATGGGTTCTCTGACCGGTCACAGCGGAAACAAAAATAATTGGAGCGTAGTAGCAGTAAGCTAACTCATTTCGAACTTCCTTAATATATTTGTTCATGGTTTTTGTGTCTTTCTCTACAAGATCCCATTTATTAACAACGATAACCAGTCCCTTACCATTCTCATGAGAGTAGCCTGCAATTTTTTTATCCTGTTCTGTGACTCCCTCAAGAGCATCAATCACTAAAAGGCAAACATCAGCCCGCTCTACTGCTGTAACAGATCGAATCACACTGTACCTCTCAATGTTTTCCTTTACACGACTTTTCCTGCGTATTCCTGCAGTGTCAATAAAGACATAACGATCCTCCTTATGGGTAAAGGGTGTATCGATCGCATCTCTTGTCGTACCTGCAATCTCACTGACGATCACCCGCTCTTCGCCGAGAATTTTATTGATTAAGGATGATTTTCCTACATTCGGTTTTCCAATGACCGCTACTTTTACCACATCATCGTCATAATCACTATCCTCTCGATTGAGAAAATGCGCAACAATTTCATCGAGAAGATCACCAATGTTATATCCCAAAGCTGAAGAAATTTCTACTGGATTCCCAAGACCAAGCTCATAAAAATCATAAAGATAGGGAGAAGAATCTCTTGTGTCCACTTTATTAATGGTCAATATAACAGGTTTTCTGGATTTTCTTAACATGTTTGCTATCTCTCTGTCACTGGCAGTCAGCCCTTCTCGACCATCCACAATAAACAGAATCACATCCGCAGTTTCTACTGCAAGTTCCGCTTGCCTTCTCATCTGAGCCGGGATAATCTCTTTCGACTCCGGTTCAATTCCACCGGTATCGATTAAATGAAAATGATGATTCAGCCATTCTGCCTCTACATAAATTCTATCCCTGGTCACACCGGGAGTATCCTCAACAATCGAAATTCTTTTCCCTGCAATTTTATTGAATAAAGTTGATTTTCCAACGTTTGGTCTTCCAACTACAGCTACAATCGGTTTACTCATTTATTTCACCTCGTTTGCTTTCTTTGCTTCTTTTATTAATGCTTCCAAAAATCCTGCTCCATTAACTTCCAACGGGACTATAGGAATTCCCAGAGCAGAAGAGACTGATTCAAGGCTATGGTCATCAAGAAAGAGCGTTTCTTCTGATTTTAACATCGCTCTCGGTACAACAATGAAAGAACTTGATTTTAATGTTTTCTTTTTATGACGAAAAGTTTTTATCAGATCTCCACCCGTCACCAATCCACTGACAGTTATATTGTGACCGAAAAAGTCATTAACCACCGGAACAACTTCAAATTGAAGCGTTGGCAGAGTCTGCATGATCTTCTCTGTCAGGTTTTTCATGAAGTCCTCCGCTAAAGTTCCTGTAGCAACAGCTATTTTTAGATGTTTTGTATTTTCTAATTCTTTTGCGGTCGTCTTCCCTCGTTCATCTATCCATCGCTCCACTTCAGTATTAAACTTCCTGATTAAACCTACCCCGTTTTCTATCTGAGGAAATCCTTCATAATCATCATATGAAGGAATCGGTATTTTTGCAAGTAAGTAAAATTCGTCAGATAAATGAACTAACTTCCTTCCCTTTTCCACCATATTTTTCTTTTGCCACTTCTCAACCTGGTTGACAACACCAACAGCCAACCTGCCATTGTATGCCTCTATGTTCTTTAAGTCTTCACGAAATTTTGTGATCCCTACAGGAACGATTGCCGTGGAAACTACATTCTTCAAACGGGAAAGATCTGATATCGTCCGATCCAGTTCTATACCGTCATTAATCTTAGGACATAAAACGATTTGGCAGTTCATTCTGATTTCATTTCGATCGAACTTTTTCATTAATTCGTAAATGCGACCTGCTCTCTTATTGTTTAACATCTCTTTTCTGAGCTGAGGATTCGTCGAATGAACTGATAAATTCAACGGACTGATTCGATATTGTATGATTCTTACTATTTCCTCATCCGTCATATTGGTCAGGGTGATGTAATTTCCCTGAAGAAAAGAAAGACGGGAATCGTCATCTTTAAAATACAAGGTTTCTCTCATATTCTCCGGTAATTGATCGATAAAACAGAAAATACATTTATTTTGACAGTGTTTCGATTGATCAATAATGGGATTTTCAAATTCCAGACCAAGATCTTCATCATAGTCTTTTTCGATTTCTAGGCTCCAAATCTCACCATCGCATTTTTGTATTTCAACTTCTAAGAATTCCTCAGTAATCGAGAATCGATATTCAATAATATCCGACATCTGTTTGCCGTTTATGGTCAGAAGAATATCTCCTTCCTCAATACCCAGTTCTTCTCCTATGCTTTCAGGAAGCACTTTACTGATTAATTGTATTCCTTGTTCTTTCAAATTTTCACCTTCTAATTAAGACCTGGTTCTAATATTATATCATACAACCATTGGTTCTTTACAATCTTTTCTATTATACCGTCTAGAGCCCTTTATGTAAACCATTGGTTAAGAAAGAAAAAACATCAGCGATCGCTGATGTTATGAATCTTTTATAAGCTTATTCAATTCATCCATAAAAGTAGTGATGTCCTTAAATTCACGATAAACCGATGCGAAACGGACATAAGCGACTTCATCCAATGATTTAAGCTTTTCCATCACCAGCTCTCCAATAAATTTCGTGGTGATTTCTTTTTCCATGGAATTATGAAGAGTTTTTTCGATTTCATCGACGATCTCTTCGATCTTTTGCATGGAAACCGGCCGTTTTTCACAGGATCGGATAATTCCATTCATGACTTTATTTCGGTTGTAAGCTTCCCGGTCTCCTCCCTTCTTAATAACGATAAGAGGAAGTTCTTCAATTTTCTCATAAGTCGTAAAGCGTTTTTTACAGCTTATGCATTCTCTCCGTCTTCGGATTGCTTGTCCTTCTTCTGTCGGCCTCGAATCCACAACTTTCGATTCATCATTAGAACAAAATGGACAGTTCATTAAAACCTCCCTCCATCGCTATCGTTTTCTACGAAGAAAGACCGGTATATCAAAGGTTTCACTTTTCTTTTCGTCTTCTTCGGAAACCTCTTCATGACTTTCATCTTCCACCCGCCTGTCATTTTCGAAGCCCGTAGCAATTACTGTAATTCTTAATTCGTCATTAAAGTCTTCGTTTATTACAGCACCAAAAATGATATTTGCATCCTCATCTGCCGCTTCCGTTACCAGCTCAGCTGCTTCATTTACTTCAAAGAGACCCATTCCAGGTCCTCCGGTAATATTTAAAAGAACTCCCTTCGCTCCTTTAATTGACGTTTCCAACAGAGGGCTTTGTATTGCCTGCCTGGCTGCTTCCTGAGCACGGTTTTCTCCCACTGCGCTTCCAATACCCATATGGGCCAAACCCTGTTCAAGCATGATTGTTTTTACATCTGCAAAGTCAAGATTAACCAGACCAGGAACTGCAATCAGGTCTGAAATACCTTGAACACCTTGCATTAAAACATCATCAGCAATTTTAAATGCATCAAGCATCGTCGTTTTCTTTTCAATGACCTGTAACAATCGATCATTCGGTATGGTCACCAGAGTGTCTACCTTCCCTCGAAGATCTTCAATCCCTTCCATTGCATGAGCCATTCTCCTTTTGCCTTCAAAAGTAAAGGGTTTGGTAACAACACCAACAGTCAGAATTCCCATTTCCTTTGCAATTTCAGAAACGATAGGAGCAGCGCCGGTACCGGTTCCTCCACCCATTCCTGCAGTAACAAATACCATGTCGGCTCCCTCTAGCCGTCGATAAATGTCTTCCTTGCTCTCTGAAGCAGCTTTTCTTCCAATTTCAGGATTTGCTCCTGCTCCTAAACCTTTCGTCAGCTTCTCTCCGATTTGAAGTTTATGTTCAGCTTTTGAAGAATACAAAGCTTGTTTGTCTGTATTGATTGCAATAAATTCCACTCCCTTAAGCCCAGACTCCACCATGCGATTGACCGCATTGCTTCCTCCACCACCAACGCCTACTACTTTAATTTGCGCAAATTGGTCCATATCAACATCGAACTCTAACATTGGTCTCCCTCCTGTCCAGTATCTGTAATTCTATAGAAGAATACTCCATATCTTGTGTGTCTATTATCCTATTATACAATAATTCAACATCATGGTTGGAAAATCCTTTTTTAAAACAAAAAAAATTCAACGAATCGATGAATTTTTTAATGTTTCTTGTTATTCGCTTTTGATTCCAATCGTACACTCCTCAATCGATGAATAAGAATCCTTCGAATCGTTGCTAAGTTTTGGAATAAACGACCGCCAAACGCAAAAATCGCTGCATAATATAGAGGGACTCCAAGTTTGTCACCGACATATGCTAAAAGAACAGCAAGAATTGTGTTGCCGAAAAATCCGGAAACAAAAATTTCCACATCGAATTTTTCCTCCAAAGATGCCCTGAATGCTCCGAAAACAGAATCCAAAGCGGCTAGGATGGCAACGGAAATATATAAAGCAAATCCCGGGGGATATGTAATAGGAACAAACACTCCCAGCAATATCCCAAGTAAGATACCAATCAGTGCAAAAATCATTTAATCACCATCCTGTATAGAAATATAAGTGTGATTTATCGGTTGTTCAAATCCTGCTATGATGATTTCTTCTTGAATTTCAGACTGAATAAATAAGTCATAATATTCCCTTAGTATATACGCGTAGGAATTCGGTGCGTTCATAGAAGCATTTAAAGTATCCGGATCACCGATCGCTTCAATAATAAAGGGTTGTCCAAAAGTTGTATCATTGATAGTGATGGTTGGACCAGCACAAAAGATCTTTGTCCGATTGGTTACCCTTTGCCCATTGATTGCCAAAGCTTCTGCCCCGGCACGACGCAAGTCATTTATAACATTCAACACATCGATTTCATGGATCACAAGGTTGTTTGGATCCTCGCCGGGGAAAAGATCTCTCTCACTGTCACCCAATAATACCTTCACTCCGGGTCCCTTTAAAGAAACTTCCTGACTGAAAACTTGCTGAGTCCATATTTCGTTTTGTAATACTTCTTCGAGTGTGCCTTCTTTCAGGGCAGTCCTATAGTCTTCAATTTGAGTATGCATTTCGCTGATGGCCTGCTCCAGCTCATCAATATTCATCTGAATCTGATCAATTTCTCTGTGGTATGCATCTACGGTATCCAATTGAATAAAGTCATAATGAATTTCCACGTTTTTAATATTCAGCACGATCATAAAGGAAACAAGAAAAAGAATCATTCCAAAGATCTTTTGCTCTTTTTTTCTTTTCATTGGAAAACTCCCCTTTAATCTCCGCTTGGTTCCAAAGGTTTAGCAAATTGAAACTCTTCAAGGTTTCGAGCCCTTGACACCGTCAATAATTCTTCTTTTGATACTTCTGCAGTAATAAACTCCATCTGCTTGATCTCCCAAATCACACCATATCGAAGATTTAAGGCTGCTTCCAGAGTGTCGGGATTACCAATTGCTTTAATCACAAAAGGAGGGTCAATGCTTTGGTCGTTTACATGAATTGCATTGGAACCATAATATATTTCAGTTAAAGCGGTATAACGCTCTCCATTAATTTCGATGGCTTCTGCACCGGCAGCATTAAGATTATTCACTATGCTGAGTAGTATATCATAATTATAGAGTAAGAATTCCGCCTCATACTCATCGCCGTCAGTATCAATGGTAATCGTCACACCTGGTCCCTGGCCGGGCAAGGATCCGGAAAATAATTGATAACGCTGCAAGTCCCGTCGAAGATTCCGAATAATAATGTTTTCGTCTGCATCGGACCGCTCATATTCAATCAGACGATTTTCAAGTTCCACCAGTTCTTCAGAGAGCTGTTCCCGCTCTTCTTGAAGATTACGAAGTTCAACAGCCAATGCCTGTGCTCTTTGAGTTGATAAAAGCTCTCCACCTGTTGTGCTTCTCACAGTTTGAAATTGAACTGATACAACAAATACAACAAGCATACATAACAATCCTAAGATAATTTTACTCTTTATGTCTTTCATTCTTCTCACCCTTTTTTAACATAACTGCTTATCCGCCTGAGCTTTCATCGTCCTCCTGATCATCCGCCTCATCATCCGGGTCTTCTTCATTTTCAATGTCGGGAGGATCGGTTTCCAGTCTCTTTCTTTGTTGATATGTACCCACTTCTGTATATAGATACCCATCATATTTTCCTATAATTGAATAATTTCTTTGTCCACGGGAAAGAAGCTCATCATAAATTTCTTCAACAGCGACGACTGTTGTGGGAACATCAACTCCTTTATCGAAAACCAAATCGATATTTTGTGATGTTTCTACAATGATATCCTCTTCATATGCAATAATCTCAATAATATCTTCGAAAATTGATGTCTGAGATAATGCTTCATAAAGAAGAAAACTCGACAACAAAGTATCAAGACGATCCATCTCCAAAGGTCTGCCTTTTTGGAAACCCTGAACATTAAAGCCTCTAAAGATTGGTAAATCCCCTACAATAATGGAATCATTGCTTTCTAATACCACACCTTCGTAGTCAACTGTAAGAAATTTACCACTATAAGGTATTATAGCATATTTTTCTCTCTCTTTCAGTTGAATCCATAAGCGATTCGGTAACTCTTTTGAAATTTTTGCTTCTTTTATATAGGGATTCTTCTCTAAGATCTCTAATTTATCTCCGGTTGAGTATTTTAGTAGATGCTGGTCAAGCACCAATCCCGTCTCTTCAATAAATTCCTCCGCATTAACATAGGGAGAGTCAGGGAAATCAATGGAACTAAGCATAAAGTAGTCCATAGATAAAGTGCGCAGGAAAAGAACTCCCATGATAATGATGATGAGTAAACCTCCCTTAAAAATTTGCCATAATTTCTTCATGAGATCACCTTATTTCTTCTCAAAAATTACTTGTTGAATTCTATTATATATTTCGTCAGCTGCTGATATGATCCCATGTTCTAAATTCAGCCTTGTCATTTTCTCCATTGTTTCATGACTGCCAAGTAGATCTTCAATGGTTTTATGAAGAATTGAACCACTTAGATCACTTTCAAGGACTACTTTTGCGCCACCATAACTTTCAATACTGCGGGCATTATATTCTTGGTGGTTTTCAGCAGTGCGGGCTTTTGGAATTAATATGCAGGGTACTCCAACTGCAAGTATTTCTGCAATCGTTATTGCTCCTGCGCTGGCAATAATTAAGTCCGCCCTCTCCATTTCTTTAGGCATATCATTTATATAGGATCGGAGTTCAATGCCGGGATGATTCATCTTACTGTTAATCTCCTCAAAATGCGTTTTTCCCGTCACCCAAATGAGTTTATAAGGCAACGAGGACTGTAGTAAGCTCAATTCAATCAAGGCATTATTCAAAGCTT
The DNA here is from genome assembly GCA_003554105.1 of Clostridiaceae bacterium. Lineage (GTDB taxonomy): Bacteria > Bacillota > Clostridia > Peptostreptococcales > T1SED10-28 > T1SED10-28. Next base: position 30,868 of record PWFQ01000035.1, read on the forward strand.
TTGCTCCTCCGCTCCCACCAAAAACCAGTACAGAGGGGACAGGATTTTTTATTCGCTGTACTATTTTCCGTCTCCTGTAAATCTCTTTAAATTCTTCCCGAATGGGATTTCCCGTGACATACAGATGATCTTTCCTCTGAAAATATTGATGAGAATCACTGAAACTAGTACATACAGCATCCACCTTGCGGGAGAGAATCTTCGTCGTTAATCCCGGGTATACGTTTTGTTCATGAATAAGAGTTGGAATATTCTTTGCGGCTGCAGCATATAGAATGGGACCACTGACATATCCTCCTGTTCCGATAACGATATCAGGTTCAAATTGTTGAAGGATCTTTTTTGACTGACGAAGTCCTTTGAGTAATTGCACACCACTCCTGATATTATGAAACGAGAGTTTTCTCATCAAGTATCCTACTGTAATGTGGTTCATTCTATAGCCTTTTTCAGGGATAACCGTTGCTTCCAATCCGTTTTTTGTTCCCACAAACAGGATGTCTGCTTCAGGATGATGTTTAAGAATTGTTTCTGCGATAGCAAGAGCAGGATAGATATGTCCTCCTGTACCCCCTCCGCTGATGATTACTCTCATGATGCTTCTCCTTCCTTGATTTCGAAGTTGCAGTACTTCGATATATTGACAAGAATACCGGCTGCACCCATCAAGATCAAAAGAGAGGTTCCTCCATAACTGACGAAGGGCAAAGGCATTCCGGTTACCGGCATTGATGACGTTGCAACAGCAATGTTTATGATTGCTTGTGATCCGATCATTGCAACGATTCCTGTTGCCATCAAGCTGCTGAATAGATCCGGTGCATTCATTGCGATTTTAATCCCTTTCCAAATTAAGAGTAAAAATAACATTATTACAATGAGACCGCCCACATACCCCAGTTCTTCCCCAATAATGGAAAAAATAAAGTCGTTTTGAGGCTCCGGCAAGTAAAGATGTTTCTGAACACTTTGCCCCAGGCCCTGTCCAGTGACTCCACCGGATCCGAGAGCATAAAGAGATTGAATTACTTGATATCCGTCACCCTGGGCATACTCCCATGGATCAACAAAAGAGATTAATCTTTGAGCCCGGTAGTTTGTAATTGTTCCGGTGATCAATACATGATAACTCATATATGCCAGACTCCCAACTCCTGCTGACACAACCAGAAAAAAATGGGAGAATTTCATCCCGCCGACGAAAAGCAGAGATCCTATAATGATCATCATAACAATTGCAGTGCTGAAATCCGGTTGCTCCCGCAAAAGAAGAAAAAAGATTCCTGCTAAAAGCAAATAAGGCAATTGTCCGGTTATCAATTTCTGAATTCTATGCTGACGTTTTTCAATTGAAGCACTTAAAAATATGATCAGCCCCATTTTTGCTACTTCTGACGGCATAAATTGAATGGGTCCCAGCCTTAGCCACCGAGTCGCACCTTTTGCAGTGATTCCAAGGGGGGTGTATAAAAGCAGAAGCAAAAAAACAATGCTCATGATCAAAATAAGCGGTGCCCAACGTTTCCATACAACATACTTGATGTTTGACGTTATAAACATCACAAAAGATCCCAAAATTGCCCAACGAACCATCAATTTCAGGTAATGCAATCCATCTCCATAATGCACTAAGGTGTACGTATAGCTTGAACTGAAAACCATAATAATTCCTATGGCAACCAGACCGGCAACGGAAGCAATAACGGTAAAATCCGTTGCATTCTTTTTAACCATTAAGCTTCCTCCTTCAAACTTTCAAACAATGAACGGAAGTGATCTCCCCTTACTTCATAACTCGTGTACATATCCCAGCTGGCAGATGCAGGCGATAACATTACAACATCTCCTTCTTCTCCCAGCGAATAGCCTTTTTTTACAGCATCATCAAGATTGCTGTGAATTTCAGTTTCATAAAAATCATTTTTATGGCAGGATTTTTCAATAATTTCGGCTGTTTCACCAAAAAGCAATACTTTCCTTACCCGTCCTTGGAATAAGGAAGTCCATTGATCATAATCACTATTTTTATCCATACCTCCTGCAATGAGAATAATGGGTGCGTCTACAGCTTCAATTGCCTTGATTGAAGCATCCGGATTTGTTCCTTTCGAATCATTAATAAAAGTAATTCCGTTCAGTTCACCAAGTACTTCAATCCGATGGGCAACACCCTTGAAGTTTCTTAGTCCTTCTCTTATGTTTTCAATGTTTACACCCATAGCCCATGCTAAAGCTGTAGCAGCCAGTGCATTCTCCACATTATGTTCTCCGAGAATTTGAAGTTCATTTTTTTCTATGACAGAGTGGGTTTGACCCTCGTTCTTTATCACGATTCGGCCCTTATCTACCATGACTCCATGATCAACCATTTGTTTACGACTGAAGAAGATTTTTTTATGCTTAAGATTTCCCGTTGCTTTAAGAGAAATCGGATCGTCGAGATTTATGATTCCGAAGTCTTCTGTCCCCTGTCGATTGAAGATTTTTAGTTTGCAATCGATATACCGCTCCATCGTCTTATGACGGTTCAGGTGGTCCGGAGTAATGTTCAAAATTGTTCCTGCAACAGCTTTAAACTCCTTAATGCTTTCCAGTTGAAAACTGCTCAGCTCAACAATAAAATAATCATCATCCGTACTCCCTAATGCTTTTGAAATCATGGGAACCCCAATATTCCCTACAACATGGGTCTTTGTTGAGTGTCTTTTGAAAATTTCTCCCGTTAGGGCTGTCGTCGTTGTCTTCCCGTTAGTTCCTGTAATTCCAATAATTTTACCTTTGGTTAACCGGTAGGCCAGTTCAATCTCCCCCAGCACTTCAACACCTTTTTTACGAGCATCGACAATAAGAGGGATACTCAAAGGAACTCCAGGTGATAAAACAATAAAATCAGGATCTCCTGCATCCTCAATGGTTTTAAGCTGAATGCCAAAATAGTTTTTTGACGGTTCAAGCTTTAAGGCACATATCGGTTCGCTTAAGTCCGTTAGTGATTTTGTATCGGTAACCGTTACATTCGCACCAAGATCCCTCAACACTTCGACCAAAGGGATACCTGTGGTTGCAAGACCCACGACTAATACTGATTTGTCTTTGAGATTCATCTCCATCCCCCTCGTTAAATGATTCCAAAGTATGCCACGGCACATAAAAGAGCAGTTGCAGACCAAAATCTGCGAACCACCACTGTTTCTTTCCATCCGATCAATTCAAAATGGTGATGTATTGGACTCATTCGAAACACACGTTTCCCTGTTTTCTTAAAGCTGGCAACCTGAATAATCACCGACAGTGATTCCAGAAAGAAGATCCCTCCTGCAATCGGCATGAAAAGAAAGCTTCCCGTTACAAGGGCCATAACGGATATAGCGCCTCCTAATGCTAATGAACCCGTGTCACCCATAAATACCTTGGCAGGATGACGGTTAAACAGAAGAAAACCCACACACCCACCTGCTATAGTCCCTCCAAAGACTGCAACGTCGAACATGCCGATGGTATAAGCAAAATATGTGAAGAACCCGGCAGTAATCCCGGTCACTCCGGAGGCTAAGCCATCCAAGCCGTCAGTAAGATTTACACTGTTCACTGTTCCTATGATGACAAAAATCATAAAAGGAATAAAGAAAATCCCCAAATCAACCGTTCCCTCTAAAGATAAAAAAGGTACATAAAGAACTGTATCTCCGATCCAGAGTACATAAATCACGGTGATTGTTATGGAAATCAATAATTGGAAAAGTATTTTTTGATAGGCTCTCAACCCTAAGTTCCTTTTTAAAACCACCTTGATGTAGTCATCTATAAAACCCACTGCTCCAAAAGAAATCGCTGAAAAAAGCAAGAGCATGGTTTTTAAATTTACTCCCGCGATGGCAATTGTGGCAATTGTAATCGCTATGACGATCATTATTCCTCCCATCGTTGGAGTCCCTGTTTTTTTTTGATGACTTTCCGGTCCTTCTTCCCTTATACTCTGTCCCACTTTGATTCTTTCCAGCGCAGGAATTCCCCATGGACCGATTAAAACGACCAATGCAAATGCTGTTAATATACTTGTTGCAATTAGCATAAAGTTTGACATTACTTAGACTTCCTTCCCCGGATCACTCTGTCAATGATTTTTTCCAGCTGCAAGCCCCTTGAAGCTTTGAAAAGCACCTGGTCTCCTTCTTTTAACTCTTTCACCAGGTACTTTGCAGCGTCTTCCGAACTCGTAAAGTGTCTCCATTTATTTTGACCGAGTCCCTGATCGACAGCACCTTTTCCGATATCTCTTGATGCTTCACCATAAGTAATTAGTCCATCAAAACCTCTTTGACCGATATAAGTCCCCACTCGGTAATGTTCCCTCTCTTTATGAGTGCCAAGTTCAAGAATATCTCCAAGCACTAAATATCTTCGACCGTTTCTCATATTCTCAATGATTTTTATGGAAGCGATCATTGATTCAGGACTGGCATTATAGGCATCGTTAATTATACATATCCCATCAACCATATGTTTTTCAAAGCGCATCCCTGTCAAAACCGGTTTTGAAAGTCCTTCCCGGATTTTTTCT
>PWFQ01000014.1 GCA_003554105.1 Clostridiaceae bacterium
ACTTTGACAAATGATAAACAAAAACGAATTCAAGATCAGGCTGAAGTGGAAATTAACGTCGAAGAGAAGCTGGCAGAACTGGATCAGTCCTCAAACGTCAGGAAGCTGGCCGGGAATCTGGGAAAGCTTATCACTTTAATCGCAATTGTGATGTCATTATTTCATTTATATACTGCAGGCTTTGGAATTCTACTGGCAATGAAACAAAGAGCGATGCACTTAATGTTTGTTTTTGTCCTTGGTTTTTTGATGTATCCTGCCAGTAAGCGGTTTGACAAAACAAAAATTCAGTTTTTTGACTGGTTTTTAGCCGGTGGAGGGATTATCGTCACCGGATATATTCTGATGTTTTACGAAGAGCTGGTTCGTCGTGGAGGGCGACCGACCTCTCTTGATATGGTAATGGGAGTTATTGCAATTATTTTGGTTTTAGAAGTTACCAGAAGAAGCATCGGGCCACAGCTTCCAATTATTGCTACAATTTTTCTGATTTATACCATTGTGGGACCCTATATTCCCGGAATTTTGGGGCATCGGGGTTATTCTGTTCAACGACTGGTAAACCAGATGTATATGACAACAGAAGGGATTTTTGGCACACCCTTGGGGGTATCGGCAACCTTTGTTTTTATGTTTATCCTCTTCGGTTCTTTTTTGGAGATCACAGGAGTCGGGCAGTTCTTCATTGATGTTGCCTTCGCAGCTGCAGGGACTCGAAAAGGCGGACCGGCAAAAGCTGCGGTAATTGCCAGCGGATTTATGGGTTCAATCTCCGGGAGCTCCATTGCCAATACCGTAACAACGGGAGCATTTACTATTCCCCTGATGAAAAAAGTGGGGTATGAGCCGACCTTTGCAGGTGCGGTTGAAGCCGCTGCATCCACCGGAGGACAAATTCTTCCCCCGATCATGGGAGCTGCAGCATTTATAATGTCAGAGTTTACAGGAATTCCATATATTCAGATCATTGCAAGCGCAGTTGTACCTGCATTGCTTTACTACTTGGGAGTAATCACCATGGTTCATCTCCAAGCCTCCAAAAAAGGACTGGTGGGGATGAAAAAAGAAGATCTGCCGGTCTTCAAGACGGTTTTCCTTGAAGGGTTTCATCTTCTGATTCCTTTAGTGGGTGTTGTTTTTCTCCTGATTCGTTTTACACCCTTAAGAGCCGCATACTGGTCAATAATTATTGCCATGGCAGTAAGCATGTTACGGGCACACACCCGCATCGGTATCAAGGACATTCTTTCTGCACTTGAAGAAGGGGCAAAAAAAGCCATCGGTGTTGCAGCAGCATGTGCATGTGCGGGACTAATTGTAGGAGTAGTGACTCTAACCGGGTTAGGGCTTACTTTTGCAAATCTGATTGTCAATCTTGCCGGAGGATTGCTGCTTCCCACCTTATTCCTTACCATGATTGCCTCAATAATCTTAGGACTCGGTTTACCGACGACGGCAAAGTACATTGTTTTAGCAACAATGGCAGTCCCTGCTCTTCTTGAACTGGGTGTTCCTTTGCTGGCAGCCCACTTGTTTGTATTATACTTTGGAGTTATAGCAGACGTTACTCCTCCGGTTGCTCTCGCAGCATATGCCGGTGCAGGAATCGCCGGAGGCGACTCATTTAAAACCGGAATACAGGCGTTGAAGCTTGGTTCGGCAGGTTTCCTGATTCCTTATATTTTTGCGATGAGTCCCGAGCTGCTTTTAGTGGACGTAACCTTTTTCGAAGCAGGACTGGCAATTATCACAGCCTGTCTTGGGGTCGTAGCATTTGGATCAGCAGTACAAGGCTATTTACTGACAAACACCAAGATTTATGAACGGATAATGTTCCTCATATCGGCACTATTGCTTATCCATCCGAATAAACTTGTGGACTTGGCAGGCTTTGGAATTCTTGTAGTCGCTGTTATTCTTCAAGTTGGGCGAAGTCGTTCACAAAAAAACAATCCGGTGGAGGTCAGCTCTTAAATCATCTTAAACCATAGAAGGAAGGGGACTGGTAACCCGGTCCCTTTTTAAAGAACAGGAGGTGTCTTGATGGAAGCATTAATGCCGGATCTTAAGGCGGTTTTCCGGGAAATCGAAGAGGTAATTACGAAAGATGAGGGACAGAGGGGAATCTCCAATCTGGTTCCATCAGTCGAGGATCTGTTTAAAGGCACCCGAAGCCTTCAGGAGGGAAGTAAAATCCTTTTACTGACAGGGTTTACTGTACCGGAATGCAAAGCAGGGGAAAGTGACGGACCCCTGGGAACAATTTCTCTTGCCAAAGCCTTGGAAGACATTGGGAAGGAAGTAAGGATTGCCACTGATATTTACTCGAAAAGAATTATGGAAGGGCTTAGAGCTGAAAAAAATATTATTGGCCCAATTGAAGTATTTAACATTCAAGTAGAAAAAAAAGAGCTGGTCAAACTCCTGGACTCCTTTCAGCCTTCCCACATTATCGCCATTGAACGACCCGGGAAAGCCAGCAATGGTCGTTACCATTCAATGCGTGGTGAAGACATTAGCGCTTTTGTAGGCGATCTGGAGCCGATTTTTGATCTGGCAAAACAAAGGAACATTCCCACCATCGCCATCGGAGACGGTGGAAACGAGATGGGAATGGGCAAAATCAAGGAGAAAGGGCAAAAATTCATTCATTTGGGTGAAAAAATCTTTGCGACATCTCAGAGTGACTACCTCATTCTTTCCGGAGTATCCAACTGGGGTGCCTATGGAATCGTTGCGGGGCTTTCTTTGTTAAGCGGAGTCGATCTTCTTCAGGAAGAAACAGAAGAGGTCCGGTTGTTAAAATCATTAATTGAGCTTGGCGGTGTAGATGGCTGCAGCAAGAAAAGAGAAATGACCGTTGACGGCTTAAGTCTGGGAAGCAACCTGGACGTCATTGTTCAATTAAAAAAGATCATTGCAAAAACCCTTGGATAAGGGTTTTTTTATTTGAGCGGGGTATAACATATATAGAGGTAAAGAACGGGGTGAAAGGTGGAGTTTGAAATGATCGGTTTAGCATTGGAGGGAGGGGGCACTCGAGGGGCATATCAATTTGGTGCATGGAAGGCCTTCAGGAAATTAGGAGTGGAGTTTGATGGAATAGTGGGAACCTCCATTGGAGCACTTAACGGAGCATTAATGATTCAAAATGACTTTGAACGTGCCCATGAAATATGGTCTGAAATTGCACCTGAGAAGGTTATGAGAATTGACCCTGAAGTCTATGAATTGATCAAGCAAAGCGGTTTGAATTCCGAAAAATTCGGAATCCTGAAAGAACAGTTTCAAACGGTATTTCATGATGCGGGAATTGACATCTCACCATTAGAGAAAATGATCCGGGAATGCACCAAAGAGGACCTCATACGTAAATCAAAGAAAGATTTTGGAATTGTCACTGTTTCTCTCACGAATTTTAAGCCTTTAGAGCTGTTTAAAGAAGATATCCCATATGGAAAGATGGCAGATTACCTCTTGGCGACTTCCTATCTCCCGGTTTTTAAGACCTCAAAACTGGATGGAAAGACTTTTTTAGATGGAGGCTTTTATAACAATCTTCCGATTAATATGCTGCAAGAGAAAAAGTATGAGAAAGTCATCGCTGTCAGACTGATGAGTCGTGGTCCGGTTCGTATCAATAAAACCGCTAAAACTGATCTGTTAATGATTGAGCCCAGGCAAGACCTGGGAAAAATATTGGATTTTTCCAGGGAAAAGGTGGACTATAATATTCAACTGGGATACTTTGATACCTTAAAGGCATTAAATAAGCTAAAAGGAAAAAACTATTATATAGAGGGAGGAATTAAAGAAGAGCAGTCGATATATTTCTTTTTGCAACTTAGTGCAACCTGTGTAAAGGAATTAGGGGATATTTTAGGAATCAAAATCAGAGAGCCCAAGAACCGGGCTCTGATGGAAGAAATCCTTCCGAAAATTGCAGAACTTATGCAGTTAAATGGGAATTGGACGTATGAAGAGCTTCTATTAAGAATTTTTGAAGAGATGGCAGCATATAAGAAAATTGAGGTATTTCATATCTATACTCCGGAGACATTGGTGGAGAGGATTAAAAGAAAAGATGTGCCAATGGAAAAGGAAACAGAAATTGAATTTCTAAAAAGCGAAATTTTTCTGCGTTTTAACAAAGAAAAGAGGGTGGAGGAAGTGATTAAAACCATGCTCAGAGAAAAATGGAGCTGGTGATCTATGCAGATATTTTGAGCTGTTACAACGTGCTTCACTTTAATGGTGATTGACTTAAGTATTTTTATCATTTTAGAGAAATACAATCCGCACAGACTTTTGCATAGAAAAAAGCTCATATCCGGAGATGACAACTCTGGAGATGAGCTTCTTTTGATCCATGGACTATTTAACTTCGATTTTTTTACTGTTAATCCATAGGCCATGGATATTACAGTAGCTGATTGCATAGACAGTACCGGATTTCTTTAGCTTCACAGAAGTAAGCCCCGTGGGTTCGGTAAAATTATCGCTTTCTCCGTGAGCGGAAAAATTGAAGTTGGCCAATTCGATGGGAAACTTTGCTCCATCAGGATGAAACATCACTTTGAACCATGCAATATAGTGTTCAAAAGTATTGGGATGTCCGATGGCATCGCCGATAGAAACTTTCAGGTCAAACTTCTCATCAGCCTGTACACTCTCAGGGGCATGTATCACCGGTACATGTTTTTCACCCTTCCAATCGCCTGTTTGAAAAAACGTTCCAAATCCTTCCATAGTTAAAACCCTCCTATTAATTAATTAAATATCGAACACGTCATAGTATATATAACCAAATTCAAGGGAATATAACAGGATTTTCATGGAAAGAAGGAGATTACGCTGATAATGCCGTTCCTTTTCGCATTTCCTTCAAAATGGTTTGAACTTGTGGAACTTGAAGAAGAGCAATAATGATCAGCAACTCCATGCCGATATAGGAGCCGTTATAGGTAAGTGAATAAATGTAATCATTCATTCCTTCAGGAGTGAATTCTCTGAAAAAAACGACACCGGATAAAAAGCTCATAAGCAGTCTTCCGGTTCCGCCGACCAATGCACTGGTCCAAAGAGGCTTTTTAATAAGCCCGGCGAGACCGACAGCCCCATAGGCTAGAGGATAATCCAGTACGACCTGGAGCCAATGAATCATATAGGGATCTTGAATTAAGTTCAAAAACCCTAAGGAAATTCCTGCTAAAATCCCTGCAATCGGACCGAAGGCCACTGCAAAAATAATAAGAGGGAGCATTCCAGCTAATGTGACACTTCCTCCCTGCGGCATCCGAAAGAGTCGAATATAGGAAAGAACAAAGGATAGAGCAACACAAAGACTCCCATAAACCAGGACCTTTGTATTGAGCAATGTTCCTCCCTGGGTTGCTCTTTTTCGACGAAGAAAAAATAAAAAAAGAGGGATGAGGAGCATGATTCCTAAAATGACCCAGACATTAAAGGATATTTGGTGCAGACGAATTTCAAAATTCTCAAACATAAAGACACATCCTTTCGAATATTATTTTACATACGATAATAGGATGCAAAAAAAGGGTGAACGGAAACCGTCACCCAGTCAACGCTTCCCTACGCAGGTTCTAACCTACAGGTTTAAAGGGTTGGAGAAATCCTCTCAGCCAATGGCACCCCTAGCAATCGTATTCTGTTTTCAGTGAAAGTATACCATAGTGTGGGCAAAAAGAAAACACTGTAGTATAATGAAAAAGGAAAATCGAAATACGAAATATCAGGGGGTCGAAAAATGCCTAAAACCCAAGAGGAAAAAGAGATTCGGAAGAAGATTTTAGGGATGATTCTTCCGATAACCGGGGAAAACCTGTTGCAAATGAGTGCAGCATTCATAACCATGGCGATGATCGGCCGTTTGGAACCTCACATGATCGGTGCGGTTGGAATTGGGCTTCGAGTTTTTAAAATCGTTTGGGCACTTCTTCGTGGAGTGATTACGGGAACTACGGTGTTTGTCGCTCAAGCCTACGGTGCAGAAGATTATGGAAAACTGAAACTCGTGGTTATACGTTCCTTTTTCTCGATTCTTCTCATCACTGTCATTTTACAGCAATTAATCTTCTGGAACGTAGAAAGCCTCATGAAATTTTTTGGTGCATCGGGGGCATTGTTGGAAGAGGGAATACCTTATCTTCAAATTCTAACCATAGGGATTCCATTCTTAGGGATTATGTTAGTGGTGGCGGGGGTACTTCAAGGGATGGGAAATGCAAAAACACCGATGAAGGTTGCCGCTATTATGAACGTGATCAATGTAGCGGTGAGTTATCTGCTGATTTTCGGGATGGGACCGATTCAAGGACAGGGTGTCATTGGCGCAGCCTGGGGAATGATCATCGCTCAAACCGTGGCAGGTTTTCTAGGGATATATATTCTATTCAATAAAGATGGAATTTTAAGGGGAACGGTATCGAAAGCACTCTTTTCCATGAAACTCCCAGACATTTGGCCAATCTACAGAGTCGGTTTGCCGACTGCAATGGAATCTGTTTTTTGGCAACTATCTTCAGTCATACTGACGATTGTGATCCTTTCCTACGGAGACTTAGCCTTCGCCTCCTATCAACTGGGCCTTCAGGCAGAAGCGATCTCCTATATGCCTGCGATGGGTCTTGGAGTCGCTGCAACAGCTTTTGTGGGTCAGGCACTGGGAGCGAAAGATCCTGAATTGGCAAGAAAATATTTAAGGGAAATTATCAAGGGGGGAATTTTGATTACGGGAATCAGTTCCTGTATACTGATTTTTTTACCCCATCAGGTAATGAGATTACTGACTCCGGATCATCAAGTGATTGAAACTGCAGTATGGTATCTGATCTTCATGGGATTGGTTCAATTACCTCAAAACCTTGCAATGATTCTGAATGGAGCATTAAGGGGTGCAGGACACTCCCGGGTTCCAATGATCGTTGCGGGTTTCGGCATATGGGGAGTGCGCGTGCCTCTTGCTTTGATTTCAGCCTTTCTTTTTAAGATGCCCTTGATGTATATATGGTTAGCAATCTCTTTGGATCTTATCCTGCGATTCATATTAAGCTTAGTGCTCTATAAACGGAAAAACATTTATCAGGGAAAAACTCTTATTGAACAAACACCGATTGTAAAAGAAAAACCGGAACCCTCTGCTTCCTAACTCATAAGGCTGTTGGTTATCACCATCAAAACCATCGGTGGCTTCAGGAGGAAGATCTTTGTTAAAAGAAAGAAAACCTCCGGTAAAATGGCAAATTGAATATAAGGATTCCTTATATACAACAACAACTCTTATGGCTGAAAGCCAATAAAATCATTGCTTTCAGCCTTTTTTAAGGATACAATAAATACAACCTTTTAATATTTTTTTAACAAAGGTTGTCCGAAAAATCACAATGTAAGTATTAAATCTAAAGGAGGAGTTGTACATGAATTTCAGAGGGAACAAATTATTAATGCTTCTTTTGGTGCTGTTATTATCATTAGCACTTGTTGCAGGATGTGGGGGAGACAATGGTGAGGAGCCGGCAGATGAGCCCCAGGAAGATAATGAAGAAGTGGTTGAAGATGATGACGATGATGAAGATGATGCCGATGAAGGGGAAGAGGCAATTGATCCGGATGAGTTGATTAATCGTGTAACGAGAGCGTACTTTGACTCGATTACAATGGAGAGCAGCACGTGGAACATGATGCCTTTTGATGTTGCTTTAGAGAACATTGAAAACAATCCTGATGACTACTTTGTAGTAGATATGCGGGGAGCAGATGATTATGCAGGAGGCCACTTCCCGGGAGCTGTGCATATCCCATACAATCAAATGGCAGATCAAATGGACCGATTACCAGCAGAAAAAACCATCTTAGTCTATTGCTTTACAGGACAGACTTCAGGACAGGCAATAGCTGCAATGCAATTGATGGGATTTGATGCCATCTCATTACAAGGTGGAATGAACTTCGGATGGGCTGCACTTGAGCTCGATGATGATCTGCTTGAAACTGAAGGAACGGATTTGCCGGAGGCAAGTAACGAATGGAACGAGGAGCAGGAAATTCTGATTGTTGAGATCCACAAACACTTTACTCAAGGAACGAACTATATTGTCCGACCTGACGATGAACTTCTGGAAGCTCTTGAAGGGGATGTTGCGGTTCTTGACATTCGAAATGACGAAGTATTTGAAGAAGGACATATCGAAAATGCTTTCCTAATTCCTTTTGCAGAGATTGGAGAGCGAATGGATGAAATACCAAATGATAAGCCTGTATACGTTACCTGTTTCTCAGGACAGACTGCGGGTCAGGCGATTCTTAATCTTCGACTGAATGGAATTGAAGCATATTCGATTTATCGTGGTATGCGTGGATGGACAGGAGAAGAAATGCCGGTAGTTACTCCATAGATTAGAGAGAAGATTTAATAAGAACTGAAGAGTTCATAAGGGAAACCCTGTTTTGGGTTTCCCTTTTCTTTATGATGCAAAAACATTTTTCTTCTTTTCGGCATGAATTTCTGGCTCGTCTTCAATCACTTTTTTCTCCCATTTACGGGACAGATAAATTCCGAATCCGATGATGCATATAATGAAGTTGCTCAATACCATGGAATACCAGATAGCATCGGCTCCAAGATCCGTAAGTCTACCGAAAAGATAAATCATTGGAATTCGAAGACCCCAAAGGCGAAACATATTAATAAACATTGCATACATTGTGTGCCCGGAGCCTTGGAAAAGGCCATTTAGAATTTGAAAGATCCCCATTAACGGGATGGATAAGGAGATCAGTTGAAGATAATCTGTTCCCAGAGCAATAACCACGGGGTCTTCTGCAGCAAAGATTCTTATAATATCCTCTGCAAGTAAAAAAGCGATGAAACCACCTATAGCCATAAACACTGTGGACATGAGAATGCTGATTTTAAAAGTTGAACGGGCTCTTAAGATCTGATCCGCACCGAGATTTTGACCGACAATCGGAGCGACCGCATTACCGATTCCCATAGCAGGCATCATCACAACGCTATTAATACGGTTTCCGATTCCAAAGGCAGCGAGAGCCGAGTCGCCATAACTGAGTACAAACATATTCAGTACGATAAATCCGAATGCAGCGGCGGATTGACCGATTGAAGCGGGTAATCCGACTTTGATAATTTTCCGGAGCATTGTCAAATCAGGACTCAGGTACTTCTTACGAATAATAATTCCATCTTTACGCATAAACAGTGTATAGATGCCATAACCGACAAAGATTGCTCTTGAAATCAGAGTAGCAATCGCTGCTCCCCGGATCCCCATGTATGGAATTGGACCGAGGCCAAAAATAAATACCGGGGACAGTACAATATTCAGGAGGGATCCGGCGACATTTAAGATCATGGGGGTGAAGGTGTTTCCCTGTCCCTGCATAATCGCATTATATACAATAAACATAAATATCACCGGCATCTCCAAAAACATGATACTCAAATACTGGGAGCCGTAAAGATGGACGTTTCCGGTTCCTCCCATTAAACTGATCATATGGGGAGTGAAAAAATAGCCAAGTAGTCCTAAGAATACTGACAGCACCAGAAGGAAAGAAAAGAGTTGAGATGCCACTTTATTCGCTTGATCTTCCTGATTTGCACCAATGTATTGAGAAATTAAAGAAGTTCCGGCAATATTCATGCCCATAGCGATGGACAGGATTAAAAAAATCACAGGAAAAACCAATGTCATTGCAGCGACTTCCTCAGAACCTAAACGGCTAACCCAATAGGTGTCGGATAAATTATACAAGGTTTGGATGAAGTTATTGAACATGATGGGAGCGGCAAGGCTTATGAGAATTTTAGGGATCGGCCCCTTTAGTATTTGTTCTTTTTTTTCTTCAAAATTCATGGTAAGCTCCTTTTTAATTGTTTCGACAATCTAAATAGATTATACCATTAGGGAAAGAATTAATAAAGGAAAAACGAAAAATGGAGTTACCCACAATATAATGTGCATACTGGGGATAAACCACCTAAATGTAGTGGAACATTTTTTCGAGTTATCCACAGGAGATGACGACATAAGAAGGAATTTACTGCTATAATAGAGCAAATAAGGGTATAATGGTTATGAGCACTGACTAAAAAAAGAAAGGGTGGAGCATTTGAGAGGAACAAAGCTCGCTGATCAGATCATAAAATTAATGAAGGATGGAGAAAAAACACCGAAGGATATGAAATTAGGCGTAGAGATTGAGCATATTGTTGTGAATAAAAAGGATTACTCCAGCGTTACTTACTACGGAGACAATGGAATAGAAGGGCTTCTAAAACAACTTCTAGCAAAGGGAGACGGATATCAGGGGGTCTATGAAGACGGTTACGTCGTCGGTTTAAAAAAAGAGGACATTGATATCACACTGGAACCGGGAGGACAATTGGAATTTTCTACCCGACCGTGTAATAAAATTTCCTATCTTCAAAAGAACTATGAAGAGTTTCTTGAAGAAATTGATCCGATTTTAAAACAGAAAGATCAAAAGCTCCTTGGAATCGGTTATCACCCAGTCACTAGAATATCAGAGATTCCCTTTAATCCCAAAAAACGTTACCAATGGATGTCAAAGTATCTTCAATCAAAAGGAAATTGTGCTTTAAACATGATGAAAGGGACTGCAGCTTTGCAGGTTACAATCGATTATATGGATGCAGGGGATTTTTCGAAGAAATTCAGAGTGGCCAACTTTTTAACACCTCTTCTCTATCTTTTTAGTGATAATGCTCCGTTTTTCGAAGGAGAGTTTTATGAGAAGCAGGGTCTTCGTGCAATGATTTGGGAAAATACGGATAATGACCGGTCAGGAGTTGTCCCAAGTGCAATGAATAAAAGATTTACCTACAGTGACTACGCTGAGTATCTAATAGAAGTGCCTGCAATATGCATAAAAAAAGAAGGTGTTTTGGAAAGCTCAGGAAGCAAGACAATAAAAGAAATCTATCAAAGTGAAGAGAAAATCGAAAAGGAGGAAGCAGAGCACCTGATGACGATGGTATTCCCGGATGTAAGATGCAAAAATTTTATTGAGATCAGAGCTGCAGATGCTATGCCGAAAAAAGAATTGTTTGCTTATGTAGCTTTTTTGAAAGGGCTATTTTATAATCAAGAGAGCTTGAACATCTTGTACGAGCTTTCTTTAGACTATTCCATAGAGGATGTGATTAAGGGAAAACATGAAATGATGAGGATGGGATTTGAGGGGAGATACTGTGGCGAATCCTTTAAAGAGCTGGGGAGCAAATTCATCGGAATGAGCAAATGCGGTTTAGGGAGTGAAGAAAGAACTCTTCTGGAACCTCTTGAAGAACGGGTGAGACGAGGAAAAACACTTAGTCAGGAATTAAAGGAAGAATGTAAAGAAGATAAAATTAAAGGGTTGCAGCGGCTAGAAATAAAGCCGTATCATGCATAAGGAGGAATTAATATGTTATCCCATGAGCTGAACAATCGTTACAAACAGGATGTCCTAAGGAATCCCCAGGGTCATCTGCAGTCCTATAGAGAAGTTTTCGAGAAGGTTCAAAAATCACCGGCAAAATACAAGGGAAAGCCTGTGGAATTTTTATATCAACCGATGTTTTTCAGTATGGAGGATGTCGAGAGAATTGAATCCTTGACCAGCACACTTTGGGGGATTATGAAAAAAGTGATTAATGAATATTTAAAGAACAGGGATTTCCGAAAAGCCTTCGGTTTTTCCCCATTTCTGGAAGAACTCATTTTAACTGATCCGGGATACTCTAATCCTGTTCCAATGGCCCGGTATGATGTTTTTTATCACGGAGACGGATCCTTTCAATTTTGCGAACTTAATGCAGACGGTTCATCAGGAATGGTTGAATCAAGAGAGCTCGAAGAGATTATCTACCATTCTCTGGCGATGGAGAAGTATAAGAAGGAATATGAATTTCAACGCTTTGAACTTTTTCAATCCTGGACAAAAGCATTGCTGGAGAATTATTATGAGTTTTCCGGCAACCGATCAACCAAACCTCAGGTTGCCATTGTGGATTGGATTGACGGTAACCCTCCCAGTGAATTTGTAGAATTCAAGAAAGAATTTGAGAATGCAGGAATTGAAACAGTCATAGCGGACCCTCGGGAACTAACCTTTGACGGAGAAAACCTTTATTATAAAGACTTTCGAATCGACTGTATTTACCGTAGAGTTGTTACATGGGAGTTGGAGGAAAGAAAAGAGGAAATTCAAGATTTTCTTGATGCGTATCGCAAAGGGAAGATATGTATGGTAGGTCCCATACGCTCTCAAATCATTCACAATAAAGTGGTTTTTTCAATCCTGCATGACGAAGAATTGACTCCTTTTCTCACAAAGAAGGAGAGAAATTTCGTTGCGGATCATATTCCCTTTACGGCAACCTTGGACCTCAAGAATCCCAATCTATTGGAAATGGCTCAAAGAGATAAGGACCAATATGTTCTGAAGCCATTGGATAAGTATGCTTGCCTTGGAGTCTCTGTCGGGAAGGATTATCTTGCAGATCAGTGGAGAGAGTTAGTTGACGAGAAGTTGGAATCCGACTATCTTATCCAGGAGTATTGTGATGTTCCTTCAATGGATATGGCGATTTACTCATTGGATCGAAACAGTATCTCATTTACAGCGTGTAACTACATTACAGGTTTATTTATGTACAATGGAAAATTTCAAGGAATCTATCATCGGGCAGGGAGAGAAAATGTTATAGGAAGTGTTGTGGAATCTTTCACTTTACCGAACTATCTTGTAAAAGGAGAAAAAGAGTGGCAAGTCAATCTGGAAACTCCATAGAATATGGGATATAATTGGGGTAAGACATGATAAAGGTGGGGCGAGATGAAAATTCAATGGGACAAAAAACTGTTAAAATATGCATTCCATGTATTTCTTGTTATTGCTTTGGCAATTATTGTATATCAGGCACTGGACAATATGGGATACTTTACCCAAAGATTTGAGGATATTTGGAGATGGATCCGGAAAATCTTCAGCCCTTTTATCATCGGAGCATTTATCGCCTATGTTATTAATCCCGGAGTACGCTGGTTTGAAGAAAACCTCTATGGAAAAATGAATATTTTAAAGGGTAATCTTCGAACGAACAGGATTTTAAGTATTGCAAGCATGTACTTATTAGGAATCTTGTTTATTGCGATGATCTTTACGGTTGTGACACCTCGAATCGTTACAAACATCACGGATATCGCACAAAATTTTCCGGAGTACATGGATCGAACGGTGGCTTTTCTCCAGGATGCGGAAGAGACGTTGCGAAATCGAAACTTAGAAGGTTTTTTAGAGGAGTTCGAAGTGATCGAAGAAGTTGAAGGATGGATTGATTCCAGCTTCAATTATGTAAGAAACTCATTGGATGAAATTTTAGATACCATCTTTGTCCAGATCACGGGTTTTACCTCCGGGGTAATTAATTTTCTGATCGGACTGATTATGGCTTTTTACCTTCTATATGATAAAAATATAATGAAGAAGAATGCCAATAAATTACTTCATGCTCTGTTCTCTAGAGAGCGGGTACAAAAGATTAATGATTTCGGCAGGGATGCGGATGAGCTCTTCGGGAGATACATTGTTGGCCGATCCATTGATTCTTTTATCATCGGGTGCATTTGTTTTGTCGGATTGAGCATTTTAGGGATCAGATATCGACTTTTATATAGTGTGATTATCGGTGTAACAAACCTGATCCCTTATTTCGGACCATTTCTGGGAGGAATACCGGTAGTGATTGTCACGATGTTTTCCTCGTTTGGTGATGCAGTGAAAGTAGGACTTTTTATTCTGGCTTTGCAGCAATTCGATGGTCTTGTTTTAGGACCCAAGATCTTGGGGGACAGTGTAGGGATCCGACCGATTTGGATCATACTTTCAATCTACGTTGGCGGGAGAATGTTCGGGGTTTTAGGCATGTTTCTGGGAGTCCCTGTATTTGCAATCATTGTGATGTTTTTCGAAGGTCTCATTCAACGAAGACTGGAGAAAAAAGGGCTTACCCTGGAACAGGCTGAAAGTACACCGAGGATAGGGAAAACTGAATAAACCGATTTCAACCTAAGGGAGCCCCGGCAAACTTAGGTTTTTTTTATGGGGAAGCAGGAGAAGTCGCAAAAGAGTACTAGTTGAAAACGGTTATTATCTAGTGTATAATAAGGTTTTGCAGGAAGAATAATCAATCAGCAGAAACAGAAAAAAATCCTTAAATTAATTGTCAGGAGATTGAGAATGGAACATTTAAAAAAAAGAAACTGGCGTAAGAAGATACCGCCAAATCCGATTCTGTTAGGGAGTAGCGCAGTAGTCGCACTTATGATGAGTATCCCTATTGTTTATGTGGCGATAAGAGGAATTTTTGCGGGGCAGGAGCGTTGGTTAAGGCTAATGGATGGCAGAATCCCTCAGTTATTATGGAATACTCTTAGTTTGATGGTTGTTGTAGTATTTTTGGCAATGATGATTGGAGTAATCTTAGCCCTTGGAGTCACCCGCCTAAACGTACCGGGGAAGAAGTACTTTACCTGGTTATTGGTAATGCCCTTAATTATACCTCCCTATGTTGGAGCTGTTGCCTATATTATGATTTTTGGGCCAACAGGACTTTTAGGAGGCATTTTTCCTATTTACTCTTTCTGGGGTGTTGCATTTGTGTTAACAATTTTTACCTATCCCTATGTTTATTTAGTTGCCAGGGCATCACTTAAAAAAATGAATCCGAATCTTGAAGAAGCGGCACGTTCTCTGGGATTAAACACATTCGAAATTTTATGGAAGGTGATCCTCCCCTTAATAAGACCTGCTATGGGGGCGGGTGGGATTTTAGTGGGACTCTATGTATTGTCGGATTTTGGCGCTATATCAATTCTACGATATAACACATTTACCTCTGCAATCTATTATCAGATTGGAGGGTATGACAACTTGTCCGCCACCGTATTAAGTGTGGTTTTAATCGGTATGACGCTGATCGTTCTCTGGCTGGAAGGCTGGTGGGGACGTCGGGGGAGTTATTCTCTCTCTTCAAGCTCTCAAAAAGAAATGGAGATGTTGGAGATTGGAGGGTGGAAATACCTCTTGCTAATCCTGATGATCCTTGTGGTTATCATCAGTGTACTTCTACCCTTGGGAGTGCTATCTTACTGGTCTTTTATCGGTCTTCAGCGTGGAGCAGTTGATCAGCGGTTTTTCGGATATTTGCTTAACAGTTTAAAAGTAGCAGTTTTAGCTGCAGGAATTTCAATGTTCATCGGTTTTCCTGTCGTCTACTTAAATTCCCGATATCCTTCAAAACTAACGATGTTTTTTCAGCAACTCAGTTATGGAGGATACGCTCTTCCCGGAGTAATTGTTGCTCTTGGAATTATTTTTATTTTTAATCGTTATATTCCGTTTCTCTATGGGAGTTCATTTTTGATCGTGATTGCCTATATTATCCGTTTTTTACCCCAGGGAATGCAATCAGGCAGCGCATCCTTGGAGTCGGTTTCACCGCGACTTGATGAGGCGGCTCGAAATTTAGGTGTTCCCCTATGGAAAGTCATCGGGAAAGTGATCTTTCCATTGATTTATCCCGGGGTGTTTGCAGGAGGGGCATTAATCTTCGTAAGTTCCATGAAAGAACTGCCTGCAACCTTGCTTCTGAGACCGCCGGGCTTTGATACCTTGGCGGTAAGGGTATGGGTAGAAGCCAGTGAAGCTATTTATCATATGGCTGCTCCATCCGCATTAATCATAGTGATCGTATCAATTATACCGATCAAAGTTTTAATGGATAAGTATTAGGAGGAATAACATGGCAACAGCAATTGAATTAAAAAACGTGAGCAAAACCTACAAAGGGGAAGAGGATGCAGCAGTCAGAAATCTTTCTTTGAAAATTGAGAAGGGGAAAATTGTTACTCTCCTGGGACCCAGCGGGTGCGGAAAAACAACCACACTTCGTTTGATTGCAGGATTTGAACGTCCTGAAGAAGGAGAGATTTATATAGGCGAAAAACCAATGGCAAGGGAAAATGTATGGATCTCCCCTGAAAAGAGAAGAATCGGGATGGTTTTTCAAGACTACGCACTTTTCCCGCATCTTAACGTAGAGGAAAATATCGGGTTCGGTTATCGTGACAGTGACCGGGAAAAAAGAGTTTTTGAAGTGCTGGAAATGGTGAACCTTATAGGCTTTGAGAAAAAGAAGATTCACCATCTTTCCGGAGGACAGCAGCAACGGGTTGCATTAGCCAGAGCCCTGGCTAAAAAACCGGAAGTTGTGCTGTTGGATGAACCCTTTAGCAATCTGGATACCCATCTGAAACAAAAAATGAGAAATGAAGTAAAGCGGATCTTGAAAAAGGCCAATGCAACTGGAGTTTTTGTGAGTCATGATCAAAAAGACGCATTGGCAATCTCGGATGAGATCATCGTAATGAATAATGGAGTTGTCCAACAAAAGGGAAGTCCAAAAAGAATCTACCAGTTCCCGAATAATCCCTTCGTTGCAAAGTTTGTTGGAGAATCGAATTTGATTGAAGGGATCGTGGAAAAGGACAAACGATGGATACGAACCGGAATCGGGAGAGTACCCTGCAATCAATACCACATTATCACAGAGGGAGAGAGGGTTCTTCTTTCAGTTCGGCCAAACGGTTTTACCCTTACGGAGAATAGTGAACTGAGAGGAGTAGTGGTAGGCTACAGCTATGTGGGAGAAAACTTAGAGGTAAGGATTCAACTATTTGATGATGAAAGAGAGAAAAAAACCCCCCTCCTGGTCTATCTTCATCCGAATGAGATCGTCCAAGAGGGAGATGAACTCGGTTTTACTATTTCTGCAAACTTTGTTTCAGTTGTGAAAGAGTGCTAAATTTAAAAACTGAAGCTTTCTCCAATTGTCAGTATTTTACCGTGAGCAGTTGAAACCTTTTCTATAAAAGCTTCCGGAGAGGCTTCGATGACCGGAAAAGTATTGTAATGCATGGGGATAGCAATTTTCGGTTTAATAAAATCCACTGCGATCAATGCATCTTCAACATCCATGGTGAAGTTTCCCCCAATTGGCAGGAGCGCAACGTCTACATGTTCCCGCTGGAGAAGCTTCATATCATAGGTTAATCCTGTGTCCCCGGCATGATAGAGCTTTTTTCCATCCACTTCAATAAGGAAACCTCCGGGATTGCCACCATCAACGACCCCATCTTCAGTCTCGATTCCTGAACCGTGAAGTGCAGGGGTCATTTTTACTTTGCCGAAGGGGAAATTTGTGCGGCCGCCGATATGCATAGGATGACATTGCAAATCAAATTTTGATAAATACAGGCAGATTTCGTGGTTTGCGATGACTGTTGCACCGGTTTTCTCCGCAATTTCCTTTGTGTGTCCTATGTGATCTCCATGTCCGTGAGTGAGAAATATGGTGTTCACATCATTTAAAGAGAACTCCTGCTTTATGTCCTCATCATAAAAAGGATCGATCAATGCTTTCAATTTCCCTGCTTCAACAAAAAATGCTGAATGACCTAAATACTGAATTCTCATTTGACATCCTCCTTTAATCAATTGTATTACCCTTATTATCATATATAACAAAAGTATGGGGCTTTAATCATATTTTGCAGAAGATTTTGCAAATAGATATCTTTCCGTTATAATAAGGAAATAGGAAAAGGAAACACATATAGGAGGATGATAAAAATGACAAGAAAAGAAGCAATGGAGATATTTGAAAAGCATGTTACACAGGATTCACTGAAAAAACATACTTTAGCTGTTGAAGCCGGTGTAAGAGGATACTGTAAAAAGTTCGATGGGGATTTGGATAAATGGTCATCGGCAGCAATACTCCATGATCTGGATTACGAAAAGTTTCCCGAAAAGCATCCCTTCGCGGGTGCAGAGATCTTGAGGGAGAAGAGTGTGGATGAGGAAGTTATTGAGGCCATACTGGGTCATGGTGATCACACAGGAATCCCGCGTGAATCCCTTTTGTCTAAGGTTCTTTATGCCAGCGATGAGCTTTCCAGCTTTATTGTCGCTTGCGCATTGGTAAGACCATCCAAAAGCTTTGAGGATTTGAAGCTGAAATCAGTAAAGAAGAAATTAAAAGATAAAGCCTTTGCCAAAGGAGTGGATCGAGATATTTTGCAAAGAGGGGCAGATGAACTGGGAATTGATCTTGATGATCACATTAAAAATATGATTGAATTTTTGATGATCCGGGAAAGAGAGTTAAGCAGCGAAGGGGAATCATTGTTAGGGTAGAAAGATTATATAGCAGGAATTACTCTTCTTTACCCGGTGGATGAAGACCAGTTAAATCAACAGTCATAGATACATCAGAAAAGCTTATAATGCATAAGGATTATTCATAGCGTTTCTTAATAGATAATTTCTATAAATACTGTTTAATATTTAACGGTTCTATGTTAAAATGGGGTTAGATATAAATAGTCAATTCGTTGAGAAAGGAATGGAAGATATGCAAAAAAAACAGATTATAGCATTGTTGACTATGGTCGTCCTGGCTGTGGGTTTACTATTCGGCTATGAAGCACTGAGTGACGATGTATTGGCAGATGCCTTAAGTTATGAGGTGACAGCAGAAGGTTACGGTGGTCCTATCCGTCTTATGGTGTATGTTGAGGGAGAAGAAATCGTAGACATTGAAGTTTTGGAAGAAAATGAGACTCCGAACCTTGGAGACGTTGCAATTGAAGAAATGATCACAAAAATTCTGGAGGGTCAATCCACTGATGTAGATGTGCACAGTGGTGCGACGGTTTCATCCAACGCAGTGATTGAAGCGGTGAAGCAAGCGATGGCAGAAGCAGGACTGGTATCCGGAGATGCTTACGTCGGTGTTGGAGCAGGATACGGCGGAGACGTGGAAGTGGAAGTGATTCTTGACGGAAATGCAATTGTTGCAATTAATGTGATCTCAGAAAATGAAACAGCGGACTTGGGAGATGTTGCTATTGATGAAATGATTGAAAAAATTATTGAAAATCAATCAGTGGATGTTGATGTTCGCAGCGGAGCAACTGTTTCTTCCAATGCCTTGATTGAAGCAGTAAAAAATGCCCTTGAGGAAGCAGGAATTACCCTTGGTGAAGATGATGAATCTTCGATTGAGTTTGATGCAGAAGGAATTCTTGCCATCGCTCCAGGGTATGGGGGAGATATAGTTCTTGATATTATAATGGATGGCGAAGAAATACTAGAAATCCGTGTGTTGGATCAGAATGAGACAGGTGGTATTGGAGACATTGCAATTGATGAGATGATCGAGAAAATTATTGAAGCACAGAGCACAGATGTGGATGTTCAGTCGGGAGCAACTGTTTCGTCAGAGGCAGTAATAAAAGCGGTTGCCGAAGCTATGGGACAGGAGGCATCTGCAAGTGAACCTCCTCAAGATCCTTCGGCAGACTATGATTTGGAAACGTATGAACCTGAAGGAATTATGGTATCGGGGAAGGGATTCCAAGATCGCTATGACATCCACCTGGATGTAATCTTTGATGGGAATCAAATTGTTGAAATTCGTGTAATTGAGCATAACGAAACAACAGGATTTGGTGACGGAGCATTAAGAGTGGTCACAGAGAGAATCATCAACCAGCAAAACACCGATGTTGATATTCAAACCGGAGCAACCTGGACGTCAAACTCTACGATGGAATTGGTCCAGCAAGCTGTTGAAGAAGCAGACATTGTTCTCGAAGAACAGGAAGTATCAGAAGACGCAACCTCAACGGATGATGGTGGCGGAGGCGGAGGATGATAGAACTCTGTCTACGGTTTCGTAGACCTGTGAAGACCGAATGGGTAGCCATTCGGTCTTTTTCTATATTCAGAAGATCTATTGATCACCTCTTGTTTATTGAAAAATGCAATGGGTATATAGAACATAGAATTTCGGACGAAGGGGTTGACTTTCGAAAAGAAGAAGAGTAAACTATCAACATACCCCCCGTATACGGGGCCTGGGAGGTGTAAATATGGATATCTGTTTAACGGAAAATGCAAAAAAAGAACTTGAAAAACAAAATTCGGATAAAAAAGCACTAAGAATATTTGTTCAGGGTGTTGGTTGAGGTGGTCCAACCTTTGGAATGACTCTGGATGAGTCTAAAGAAGAAGATGTGATAAAAGAAATAGAAGGCTATAAGTTTGCTGTTGATGGTGATTTGGACCGGCAAATCGAAGGAGTCACTGTGGATTATAAAGAAGGTCTTTTAAGAAAAGGCTTTGTCATTTATATGTCCAGCGGTGGAGGCAGTTGTTAGCCGTCTTTCTAAAACTTGAAAACTGAAAAATTAAAAGACCGTCAAGGTCTTTTTTTTTGCATAAAGTATTTGACAAATAAAAGTGCACGTTGTACAATATAAAGTTTACAAATTTGACAAAATCCAAAGAATATGCTAAAATATTTATATGAATGTGCGTCAATTCTTTGAAAGAGGGTGATTCCTTGGCCAACGGTAACACTTTAGATCAAATCAGAAAAAACATCACTGGATATATCGGACAAAAGGTGACATTAAAGGCAGATAAAGGACGAAAAAAGGTTATGGTCAAACAAGGAGTTTTGGAAAACACTTATCCCAGCATTTTTGTTGTTAAGATTGACGGTGAGTTCGATGCAGAAAGAAGAATTTGCTACAGCTACTCCGATGTTTTGACATCTACTGTAGAATTAACATTTAACCCCCAAAAGGAAACAATTGAGGCCAATTAACTTTACCCCACCTACTTCATAGAAGGTGGGTTTTTTCTTTTTCCTCAAAATAAAATTATAAATTCTGAATTATTTTTATGCATAAAAACGAAGACGTGAAGAGAGAGAAGAGGATTACATAAGGAGCAGTGAGGAAAGCCGACAAAAACCATGGAAAATTATGCACTCAATGTATAAAAACCTCCAAAGCTATTGATTTAGCCGCTTGATTTATACAATTATAGACAGTATACTGTTTAATAAGATGATAGAAGATGCGAATTATAACAAAGTGAGGAAACTCACCGGAGAGGAGTCGTACTATGAATTCATCGGACGGATTTTTGAATGTAACGTCGGAAATTGGAAAGTTGAAAGGAGTTCTATTGCATCGACCGGGAAAGGAACTGCAGCGGCTAACTCCCGCTTATCTTGAAGAGCTTCTGTTTGACGACATTCCCTGGTTAGATCGGATGCAAAAGGAACACGACGATTTTGCAAAGGCTATGGAAGGTAGAGGTGCGAAGGTTTATTACTATGAAAATTTGTTGGAGGATGTTCTTAAAGAAAAAGAGATAGCACAAGATTTTATAGAAGACCTTCTACAGGTAGTTGGTTTTGAAGATCAAGGATTGAACGAAGATATGAAGGAACTGCTGACGGGGAAAACACCAAAAGAGATCGTGGATACGGCAATCGCAGGATTATTAAAAGAAGAGCTTGGAGAAAGGAAAGGGAAAAAATCCCTATCGGACTATATTGAAAATGACTACCCGTTTTATATTAACCCCATTCCAAATCTTTATTTTACCCGGGATCCCGGTGCTGTGATCGGCAAAGGCCTTTCGATTAATAAAATGAATACACCGGCGAGAGATCGGGAAACTATGTTTTTAGAGTATATTTATCAACATCATCCTCTATTTCAAAAGGAGAAAAGCCCTCTATGGTACGATTACCGGGAGAGAAGCAGCATAGAAGGGGGAGATATTCTCGTCTTGAGTGATAAGGTAGTTGCCATTGGTATTAGCGAGAGAACTTCTCCAAGAGCAGTTGAAATCATGGCAGACCGATTGATCGGCAATTCCTCCTATGAAAAGGTTTTAGGGATTCAGATTCCTTTTACCCGGGCCTATATGCATCTTGATACGGTGTTTACAATGGTTGATTATGATAAATTTATCATTTATCCCGGTATCGAAAGTGCAGTACGGGTTTATGACATAACAAAAGGCAGGCAGGGTCTTAAAATTATCGAGAAGAACAGCTTGAAAGAGGGACTTGAGCAGGCCTTAGGGCTAAACGTTGACTTGATACAGAGCGGTGGAGGAGATCCTATTACTGCGGCAAGAGAGCAATGGAATGACAGTACCAATACCTTAGCAATTGCACCTGGAGTTGTGGTAACATATAATCGGAACGAAGCATCGAACAAAACTTTAAGGAAACATGGAATTGAAGTTGTGGAAATTGAAGGATCTGAATTGGTACGGGGTCGCGGAGGTCCAAGATGTATGTCGATGCCTTTGGTAAGAGAGGATTTATAAATCATTTAAAATTATAAGGAGGAATGCTTTATGCCGGTAAATTTAAAAGGAAGAAACTTTTTAACCCTGAAAGACTTCACACCTGAAGAAATCCAGTACTTATTGGATCTTTCAAAGGATCTCAAGGTGAAAAAACGAATTGGCAGCAAGGAAAAAGTTTTGGAAGGGAAAAACATTGTTCTTCTTTTTCAAAAGGCATCCACAAGAACCCGATGCGCTTTTGAAGTAGCTGCTTACGATGAAGGTGCACAAGTAACTTTCCTGGGAGCTTCGGATTCACAGATGGGAAAGAAGGAATCGTTGGAAGACACAGCAAAAGTATTAGGAAGATATTATGACGGAATGGAGTTTCGGGGATTTAAACAGGAGACGGTAGAGATTTTAGCTGAACACGCAGGAATTCCTGTATGGAACGGTTTGACAGACTTATACCACCCAACACAAATTCTTGCGGATCTTCTAACCGTTACAGAGCATGTACCCAAACCCCTTAGTGAAGTGAAGTTTGCATATCTTGGTGATGCCCGAAATAATATGGGGAACTCTCTTATGATCGGTGCTGCTAAGTTAGGAATGGATTTCCGGGCGGTCGCACCGAAAGAGTTATTCCCTTCAGATGATTTAGTCTCTGAAATGAGAGAATTAGGAAAAGAAACAGGGGCTTCAATTACACTAACCGATGATGTTGCAGAGGGAGTTAAGGGCGCAGATGTAATCTATACCGATGTTTGGGTTTCAATGGGAGAAGAAGATCAGTTTGAAGAACGAATCAAATTACTGAAAGATTATCAGGTGAATATGGAGATGATTAAAAAAACCGGGAATGATAACGTGATTTTCATGCACTGCCTCCCTGCTTTCCATGATTTAGAGACCGTAATCGGCAACGAGGTTTTCGAGAAGTTTGGAATGAAGGAAATGGAAGTAACAGATGAAGTGTTCCGCTCTAAGCATTCTGTTGTTTTTGATGAAGCGGAGAACCGACTGCATACCATTAAAGCAGTTATGGTTGCGACAATGGGATAAAATCATACGGGTATTAAGGCAAGTCTCGAGAAGCATAGAGACTTGCTTTTTTTGTTTTTTACAAGGTAGTCATTATAAGATATAATGATGATTGAATCGAAAGAATAAAGGAGTTTGCCATGAAAAACTTAAAGATAAGAACCTATGGAAAGATCAACTTATATTTAGAAGTTACAGGAAAACGAGAGAACGGGTATCATGAACTGGAAATGGTCATGCAAAATGTTAACCTTTATGATGAAATTTATCTGGAGGAGCTTGAAGAAAATCGAATCGTATTGACCAGTGATTCCCAGTACATACCGAAAGATGAAAGCAATATTGCAGCACAGGCTGCTGCAGTGATTAAGGAAAGGTTCGATTTGGACAGGGGAGTAAAAATCCACATACGAAAGAATATTCCCGTTGCAGCAGGTCTGGCCGGAGGAAGCGGAAATGCTGCAGGTGTATTAAAAGGCCTTAACAGCCTATGGGAGCTTGGACTCTCGACCCGGGAATTGCAAGAGTTAGGGCTGAATCTCGGTGCGGATGTTCCATTCCAGGTTATGGGAGGAGCTGCTGTTGCCAGGGGAATCGGAGAAAATCTGACAGCCATTAGAGGCCTGAAGAACACATGGATTGTACTATCAAAACCTGCACTTTCTGTTTCAACACCTGAGGTCTACGGAGAATTGAATGTGGAACAGCTGCCTGAGAAGCCGATTCAAAAAGAGTTCATCGAAGCAGTTGAAAAGCGGGATCTGCACTATGTCAGTAACAATATGTATAATGCGTTGGAATCGGTAACATTGATAAAGCACCCAGTGATAGAGGAAATTAAAAGAAAAATGATGCAATATAATGCAATGGGCTCAATGATGAGTGGGAGTGGACCAACAGTATTCGGCATATTCAAAAACCAGGAAAAAGCAAAAAAAGCTGCCTATCATCTTGGCAGATTTCATCGCCAAACCTTTGTGGTAAACACCTATAATGGAAAATAGAAAGGGAGATTTAATGAAAAAGAGAATTCTTATTTTAATGGGCGGACAGTCAGGAGAACATGAAGTATCTCTTATGTCAGCGATATCTGTGTTGAAAGCGATTAATTACTCAAATTATGATGTAATTCCCATTGGAATCAGTAAGAATGGGACCTGGAAATTTTTCAAAGAGGATGCAAAAGCTATTGCTGAATGGACTTGGCAAGAAGCAAAAAGTTATTTAGAGAGTGAAGAGGGTGAACATGTTTCAGTCAGAACCAGTACGAAAGAAGAACCAGAGGGTAAGCTGGTTGTGTGGAACGGGCATCGCAGAGAAGAAGTTGAACTTGTCTTCCCGGTACTCCATGGTCCTAAAGGCGAAGATGGAACAATACAGGGGATGTGCGAAATGTTGAATATTCCCTATGTTGGAGCCGGAGTTTTGGCCTCTTCCTTAGGTATGGATAAAGGGATGACAAAAAAAATCGTAGAAAGCATGGGAATTTCTCAGGCAAAATATCATTTGGTGACTAAACAGCAATGGGAGAGTGAAAAAGAGGAAATTGTTCGTGGGGCGGAAAAAGCGTTCAGCTATCCTGTATTTGTTAAGCCATGCAACTTGGGATCCAGTGTAGGTGTTACCAAGGCAAAAGATCAGGCCACTTTAATTAAAGGGATTGACGAAGCTTTAAGACATGATGGGCGAATTCTTGTTGAAAGATTCGTAAATGCCAGAGAAGTAGAGTGTGGTGTTCTTGGGAATGAAACCCCTAGAGCTTCTGTTCCTGCGGAGATTATCCCTCATAATGAGTTTTATGATTATCAGGATAAATATTTTGATGGCAAAAGCCGATTCGAGATACCTCCAAAAATGAGCGTGAATACTATAAAAACAATAAAGAAAATATCACTGGATGTCTATAAAGCTCTTGGTGTTACAGGCTTAGCAAGGGTGGATTTTTTTGTTGAAAAGGACACGGGAGAAATTTTTTTCAATGAAATCAACACAATGCCCGGGTTTACCAAGATCAGCATGTATCCTAAAATGTGGGAAGTTACAGGGATTTCCTATGACCAACTAATCGACGAACTGATTCAACTGGGATTTTCACGACATCAGAAGAGAGAAAGGAAGATCAAATGAAATCCGAAGTGAAAGTAAAAGTAATTGGAAGTCAAAAGGATAGTACCGGGGAAGAGCAGAGGATTGAATTAGTTACCGAAGGAAAATATATCAAAAAAAACGGGAATATTTATGTGGTCTATGAAGAATCAGAAATATCGGGCATGGAAGGTTCCACAACCACGTTAAAATTAGAGAAGAATCAAAAAGCAAGTATCCGACGATTTGGAAGCACGAACACAGAGATGATATTTGAAAAAGGGAAAACCCACAACATGGCATATGAAACTCCTTATGGTCTTTTGGATATGGCAATCACAACCCATCGTCTTGAAGTGAAAGCTGAAAATGATCTGCCTAAAGTAAGAGTGCATATTCAATATCGTATAAAAATAATGGGTCTCGAGGATACGATGAATACATTGGAGATTAATGTGGAGTAAGCTTGAAAGGCGGAAGGGAATTATACATGGAAGGAGTGGTAAACATCGTTGAAGAGATTTTTACACTAACTGAGCCTTTGAATCAATGGGTAAGGAGCTTATTGATTCTCGGAGTGTTTATTATATTATATCGCCCTGTGGCAAAACTGATTTTTCAAAGCATGATGATGGTAACAAAAAGAACGAAAACCGATGTGGATACAAAGGTTGTACAATCATTTGAAAAACCTTTCCGTGTATTTTTGTTACTATTGGGTGTTTTTTTGGCAGTTCGTGTCATGGACATGAGTCCTGGAATAGAGGATGTGATTTGGAAAGCATTTCGTTCCGGATTAATTATTATTATTGCTTGGGGATTGGCTAATCTTTCCAAAAAAGACTCGGGTATATTTGAAAACTTGGCTTCACGCTTCCGCATAGAGGTTGAAGATATCCTGATACAATTTTTGGCAAAAGGGATGAGGTTTATCGTCATCGCATTGACCATAAGTATTGTAGCCCAGGAATGGGAGTATGATGTAAATGGATTTGTGGCAGGATTGGGAATTGGGGGTCTTGCCTTTGCACTGGCTGCCCAGGACACCTTGGCAAACCTGTTTGGAGGGATGGTTATTACTGTGGATAAACCTTTCAATCTGGATGATTGGATTGAAACTCCTTCTGTTGAAGGAACGGTGGAGGAAATTTCCTTTCGAAGCACAAGAGTCAGAACCTTTGCCCAGGCACTTGTTCACGTCCCGAACTCCAGAATTGTCAAAGAACCAATTACTAATTGGAGCAGGATGGGGAAGAGACGTGTCATGTTTAACTTAGGTGTAATGTATAAGACACCGAAAGAGAAACTAGAAATCTGCGTGAAGAGAATTGATGAGATGCTTAACGCTCATTCTGAAGTGGATAAAGAGTTTATAATCGTGCGCTTTAGTGAGTTCAGCGAGAGCAGCTTGGATATTTTTATCTACTGTTTCGCCCAAACAACCCAATGGGCTGAGTTCATGAGGATTAAAGAGGACATTAACTATCGGGCTATGACGATATTAGCAGAGGAAGGCGTGGAAGTGGCATTTCCCTCAAGAAGCATTTATATGGAAGACCATCAGAAAAACAAGAGTCAGGATAAGGAGGAGGAAAGTGGCATTACTGAAATTAAAAAATCTTAAAGAGTCGAATGCGTTTTTAAATACCTTATTGGATAATGTTGATTCACTGATTTTTGTCATCGATAAAGACTTGCGGGTTGTTCAAATTAACGAAGCCTTTCGAATGTTCATCTATAAGCAGGACGAAGAGATCGATCAGGATTTTTTTGGGAAAGTACTGAGTTGTGGATATACAGTGAATGAAAGCGTAAACTGTGGCTCAACAAACCATTGCCACCTCTGTGAATTTAGAAACGGTGTCTTAAAATCCTTAGAAGAGGAAGAGGTGGTAAAAAAGCGGTTGGCGAGAGCAATTTATTTGAAGGATAAGGAAGCTCAACGACATTTTCAATTCACAACACGGCCTGTTGATTTTCAGGGCGAAAAAATGGTACTGATGATCATTGATGATATAACAGAAATGGAAGAGAAAAAAGAAAAGCTTAAACAGCTGAATGAAATTAAAAACCGGTTTCTCGGGACGGTTTCCCATGATCTCAAAAATCCTATCGGGGCTATTCAATCTCTGGCATATGTGCTGCTTGAAGAAGATTTAGGAGAAGAGCATAAAACCTATGTCGATGAAATTTATAAAGCCAGTGAGTATATGATGCGTCTAGTCGAAGATTTGCTGGATATCTACAAAATTGAAACGGAAAATGGGAGAATGAACTTAAGACGGGTGGAGTATATACAGATCCTACAGGAGGTAATCGACTCCCACCGAATTACAGCAAAGGATCGTCGTATACAAATGATTCTGGAAGTCGCAGAAGATGCCGGGACTTTAATGATCGATCGGAATAAAATTCTGCAGGCCTTAAATAATCTTATCGATAATGCTTTGAAGTTTTCCCCGCAGGGAAGCAAAGTCGTTATAAGGGGATATCGACGAAGCAATCACTTTATTACAGAAGTACAGGACGAAGGTCCTGGTATAAAAAAGGAAGACCGCGAAAAAGTTTTTCAGGAATTTTATCAGGGGAGCCTTCCTTTCGAGACTAATCGTGTAAAAAGTACAGGGCTGGGGCTGGCCATAGCCAAAAAAATTGTTGAAGCCCATAATGGGGAAATTGGAATGGAAAGCAATCAGAAGGGAACAAAATTTTTCTTTGCAATACCCATAGCGCATTAAACAGCGATAAAAAAACGCCCTCCTGTTTGGAGGGCGTAATGGAAGACTTATTTAATTTCAACATTGTAGTCTTTTTTAAATTCTGCCACTTTTGCAGTGTAGAGAGCTTGCTGCTTTTGCATAAGAAGATTCTGCATAAGCTGGTCTTCGACTTCATCGAAGGACTTAACGGACTCATCGGTTTTACCGGTTACCTTGATAAGGTGATAACCAAACTGGGTTTTTATGGGGTCGCTGACTGTTCCCACTTCCATATCGAAAGCAGCTTCTTCAAATTCCGGAACCATTTTTCCCTTTGGAAATGCACCTAAGTCACCACCCTGCTCCTTCGAAGGACATTTTGAATTTGTTTTTGCCGCATCTTCAAAGCTGGCATTACCGCTGTCAATTTCTTCTTTAACTTTAGTGAGTTCTTCCGCATCATCCATAAGGATATGCTTGCACTCTACTTTTTCGGGCTCTTTAAATTGAGACCTATTCATGTTATAGAATGCTTCAGCTTCTTCAGGCTCAACTGTTGCTTCTCGGATCGTTTTGTTGATGGCATACTGTTTAAGGAAGTTATCTTTGATTTTTGCAAGTTCTCTTTGGAACTCTTCATCTTCCTCTACGTTGTTTTGTTTTGCTTTCAGGAGAAAGAGTTCTTGATTGACAAGTTCCTCAACCAGGGTTTTTTGACCTTCTTCTGACTGAAATTGCATTGCTCTTTGAGGATCCAGGGATCCCAGAAGGGTGTCCACATCCTGTTGGGTGATTTCCCGACCTTCAACGACTGCTAACACTTTGTTTTCGTTCGACATAAATTAATACGCTCCTTTATAATTAGATTCTTTGACATCATAACAGAAAAAAAAGGATCTGTCCAATGATTATCATCTCCGCCTAGGGACGGAGAATAAAACCGTCTGAGGGGTGTTGGTTTTAAAAGAATGATCATCTATACTTAAGTTAATATCAAAAGAATATATTAACGATTATAGATTAACATCAAAGAAAGGAGATGATGATCATGAAGAAAAATATTGGGAAGCCATTACTCGGGTCGATTCTAGTTGCAATAGGAGTTTTGTATTTGTTGGGAAATACGGGGGTAATCCCCCTTAGCTTTAGAGAAATCATCAGTAATTATTGGCCGGTGGCGATTATCCTATGGGCAGGAGTTCGTTTTGTACAAGGATTTTTTATGAAAACCTCAGTAAAAAGTCGGTTTAACCGTATCTATTGGTCATTGGGCTTTCTCTTAATCGGAGGAATCCTGTTAGAAAACCGGATCAATCTTCTTATGGAGGATCCCGTCGGACTATGGGGTGTGATTTTTGCATGGTTTATTATCTATATCGGTTTGAGTATTGTGTTTTTCCGTTCCAATACATTTGAGTTTAAAGTGGATGGTGGAAATGTAGTCGTCAATTCTATTGATGAAGACGATCAGGAAGAATGTTGTGTTCATAATGAAGAGTGCAATGAAGAAACGGACGATGAAGAAAACGATGAAATAAAGGCACGGATTAAGGAAAAACAGAAGAAGAGGACCGAAAATATTCGGCGTAAATATGGAAACAAAAAGTCCTATGAAGGATACAGTCATCGATCGGAAAAAAACAAAGAATACACATATGAAGATATAAAAACCGGGAAGGATCGATTCCATTTTATCGGAGAACTCCGGAGAGGAGACCGCCCCTGGGCGCTGGAGAACAGTAGTTACCGACTGGGAATCGGAGAAATCTATATTGATCTGACTACTGCACTTCTTGAAGAAGGTGTCACTTATCTGAATTTATCCGGATGGGTGGGGAGCATCCAAATTATCGTTCCGGAGGACTTGGCAATCGATTTGTCAGCAGATGTCAATATCGGCAGTGTTGACTTGTTTGGCGATGAACAGGAATTCACAAGACACACTTCGAAGAAAAGTTCAGGTGTTTCTTCAAATTTACTTTGTTATCGTAGCGAAAACTATGATGAATCACTAAAAAAAGTCCGAGTAAATGCATCAATGAATATTGGGGAAGTATCACTAAAAAAGGTGGGATAAAATGAAAATCATCAAAAACCTTTTTATTCGGAGTACCCAGGGAAAAACTGTTCAGTTCGATTTAGTGAAAAAATTCTGGCTCTCCAATATCCTTACCGTGGGATTTTTAATTCTTGGAGTTTTTCTCTTTGGATTCCTCCTTTCGGAAGGAATGAGCAGCACATATATGCAAGAACGACTGGGTTTTTCCTTTTTTTCAGGCGAGTTTTTCAGAGTGCTTATCACGATTATCATTCTTGGGTTTTTCGCATCGGTTGGAGCCACAGTGATGATTGGTGTCCCGGTGGGTAAAACCCTGAAAACGTTACTCCATGTTATTAGGGATGCAAATGAAAAATTATCCCGGGGCAAACTGGATTTTCGTTTGAAGATTCGTGGTTATATCGAGCTTGAGGAAATCAGCAATCAATTTAACAGAATGGCTCAACGCACGGAAAAACAAGTGGAATCTCTACAACGGTTAATCAATGAAAATAAAGAGTTGCTGGAAGGGGCGGAGGAAGCCGCATCGTCGGAGGAACGACGAAAAATTGCTCGAGAGCTTCACGATGCCATCAGTCAGCAGCTTTTTGCAATTAGCACAACGGTTTCGGCGATTCCCAAAGTAATGGAAAAAGATCCTGAGAAGGCAAAAAAATATTTTGTGATGATCGAAAACATGGTTTCAATGGCACAACAGGAGTTAAGAGCCCTGATTATGCACCTCCGACCTGTGAATCTGGAAGAGGACTGTTTAAAAGATGGAATTGAAAAATTGTTAAATGAGTTGGATGCCAAGCATGAAAGCATCGAAATTTATCAGGACTTACATAATATACAGGGTCTTGCACCGGGATTGGAAAACAATATTTTCCGAGTAATTCAAGAAGCGGTATCAAACATTCTCCGTCATTCGAAAGCAAGTAAATTCAGTGTCAAACTTTTCCAAAAAGAAAAAGTCTTGAATTTAGTGATTGAGGATAATGGAATCGGCATGGATATCTCCGATGAAAAAAAATCATCCTATGGGATGATGACCATGAGAGAACGAATCGAGGAGCTGGGAGGGCGTTTTGATGTATTGTCCTTTCCTCAAAAGGGAACACGGATTGAAGTGAGGGTCCCCATCGGTTTACAAAGCACTTTTGGAAAGCAGAAAAAGTAGTCTTTCCATCGAAGATAAGGTAAAATAGGAAATAACAGAAAGAATTCAGGGTGAAGGAGGCTTCATATGGAAGAGAAGATCAAAGTGTTGCTGGTCGATGACCACGAAATGGTGCGGATGGGTCTTGGAGCTTATATTTCAACAGATGAGGAGATCGAAATCGTTGGAGAGGCAAACAACGGGAAAATGGGTGTTGAGATGGCTATTGACAAAAGGCCGGATGTTATCTTGATGGATTTGGTAATGGAGGAAATGAATGGAATTGAGGCGACAGAGAAAATCACTGATCTCTTCGAGGAAAAGGGATGGGATGTAAAAATCATTGTCTTAACCAGCTTTATTGAAGAGGATAAAGTGATGCCGGCTTTGGAAGCGGGAGCATTCAGCTATTTATTGAAAACAACCAAGGCGGATGATATTGTACGTGCAATTAAAAAAGCCTATCACGGTGAATCTGTGCTGGAGGGTAAAGTAAGTCAAGTGATGCTTAACCGCAGCAGAAAAAAAGCACCGAAGCATGATTGTTTGACTGAGCGTGAGTTGGAAGTTCTCAGAGAACTGGGACGGGGAATGACAAATAAAGAAATTTCGGAAACTCTTTATATTGGTATAAAAACGGTAAAAACCCACGTAAGTAATATTTTGTCAAAGCTGGAACTGGAAGATCGCACGAAGGCAGCGGTTTATGCCAATAAAAACGGACTGACTGACGAAGATAAATAATTGAGAAAAGCCCTTTACAAAGAACGCATGTTCGTATATACTGTAAATACAGAACAAACGTTTGTAACGTCGATGGATAATCGAAAAGGAGGGCGATCAAATGAAGGTCTTTGTATTTTCAGGTACAATTAAAGATTTGCGTGCATACTTGAAGGAGTGGAAGCGCTAAAGCAGCCCCGGTGAATAGAACCGGGGTTTTCTTTAGATTAAGAGAGAAAAGAGTTAGTGAGTGCTAAAAGCGGATATCGATTCTAAAACAAAAATAATTATCCTGTAATAGGCGCTACAGAATCAGAAAAGAAAATAGATTCATATAAATTTTCTTATATTATTGACCCGTTGATTTAAAGAGAGTATAATTACTTTTATTCTAATAGAAATAAATATCGGCTGTGAGAGGAAGAGTAAATATCCATCGAACTTTACAGAGAGTCGGGGTGCTGAGAATCCGACAGGGAGAGGGTATTGAAAAACATCCTTGAGCTTCTAACCAAAATGGTTCATCCAGAGTAGGCTTAGACGGAACCCAACCGTTATCTCAGGGGATCTATCGATCATGCTGAAGTGATCCGTAGAGACTTAAGTGGGCTTTCCAAGGAAAGTCAATAAAGGTGGTACCGCGATAACATACCCTTTCGTCCTTTAAAATTCGTTTTATGGGAGGAAAGGTTTTTTTGTTTCTATTTAAAAAAGGAGTGTTGACCATGGAAGGAAGCAAAAAGTTAATGTTACCCGATGGATATAAGAGTCCTCTGGACATTCGGGAAACGGAAGTGGCAATTAAGAAGGTTAAGGATCATTTTGAACGGCGGCTGGGGATGGAGTTAAACCTTACAAGGGTTTCCGCTCCTTTATTTGTGGAGCCGGAGACGGGGTTAAACGATAACTTGAATGGAACTGAGCGGCCTGTATCCTTTGGAATAAAGGATTTGGATGATCGAAAAGTGGAGATTGTACATTCCCTGGCAAAATGGAAACGCATGGCCCTCCATCGCTATGGCTTTAAAGATGGTGAAGGACTCTATACCGATATGGATGCTATACGGAGAGACGAGACTTTAGACAACTTGCACTCCGTGTATGTGGATCAATGGGATTGGGAAAAAATCATTTCCAAGGAAGATCGTGGTGAAGCATTGCTTAGAGAGATCGTAGAAAAAATCTATCAAGTTTTTAAGGATACTGCAAAGCTTATTGAAGGGCACTATCCGGAGCTGAGAAGTTTCTTGCCCGAAAGAATTACGTTTATCACTACTCAAGAACTGGAGGAACGGTACCCGGATCTGGATCCGGAAGAGCGGGAAAATCAAATTACGAAAGAGAAGGGTGCGGTATTCCTGATGGGAATTGGAAAGAAGCTTCAATCCGGGAAAGCACATGATGGAAGGGCTGCTGACTATGATGACTGGGACCTCAATGGAGATATTCTTTTCTGGTATCCGGTGTTGGAGAGGGCCTTTGAACTCACTTCGATGGGAATTCGAGTAGACGCAAACTCCTTAAAAAAACAATTAGGAGAAAAGAAAGAGGAGTGGAAAGAGGAACTGCTCTACCATAAAATGGTGCTTAGGAGTGAGTTGCCTCTTACCATAGGCGGTGGCATAGGCCAGTCACGTATTTGCATGTTTTTGCTTCAAAAAGCACACATCGGGGAAGTTCAGTCCGCTGTTTGGCCAAAGGAAATGTTTTTGAAGTGTGAAGAACACGGAATTCACTTACTATAATAAAAGCGAATCGTCATTTGGGACGATTCGCTTTTTTGTCTAAATTTTTATGTGGTATATATTCATTGTGAAAGGTGGTGACCAACGGCTGAAACCCTTGGAACAAGTTATTTTTTTAACAGTTGAATAATTCAAAAAACTATACTATAATCACACATATAAAGGGTTACGGGATTTTCAAAATGCGTCCCTATGAAAGGAGAGGAATAGAGAATGGAAGAGAGTAAAAGAACGCCTTTATATGAAGAACATTTGAGTTTAAAGGGTAAAGTAGTTGATTTTCACGGTTGGGCACTTCCAATTGAATACGAAGGCATCATCAGTGAGCATAAGAGTGTTCGTGAAAAAGCAGGGATCTTTGATGTTTCTCATATGGGAGAAATCCGTGTCAAAGGAAAAGAAGCAGAAGCATATGTGCAATATCTCATGACGAACGATATTAAAGCGATGGACGATGGGCAAATTGTATATACCTTTATGTGCTATCCTGAAGGAGGAATTGTGGACGATCTGCTTGTTTACAAGTATAATCGTGATCATTATTACCTCGTAGTCAATGCCTCGAACATCGAAAAAGACTTCGAATGGATGAAGACTCATGTCGATGGATATGATGTTTCCCTGGACAATGAATCTGAACAAGTTGCGGAGGTGGCGGTACAGGGTCCGTTAGCAGAAAAGATTGTGCAGAGAATAACAAAAGAACCTTTGGAGAAAATCACTTTTTTCACATTCAAAGATCATGTGGAGATTCTTGGCAAAAAGTGCATGATATCAAGAACCGGATACACCGGAGAAGACGGATTTGAAATTTATATGAAACCTGAGGATGTTACTGAGGTTTGGAGGGGAATCCTGGAAGCTGGAAAAGAAGAAGGAATTCAACCTGCAGGACTTGGAGCAAGAGACACTTTGCGATTTGAAGCGGGGCTTCCACTTTATGGGAATGAGCTCTCAAAGGACGTCTCACCTCTGGAAGCCGGTTACGGGTATTTTGTGAAACTTGACAGGGATAATTTTATAGGGAAAGATGCTCTTCTCAAAGAAAAAAAAGAAGGGATTAAACGAAAGGTTGTCGGCTTTGAGTTAAAGAAACGGGGGATTCCACGAGAAGGCTACGAAGTATTAAAAAATGGAGAAAAAATCGGTATCGTTACGACGGGTTATCTTTCACCCACATTAGGAAAAAGTATAGGGAATGCCCTGGTTCAATCTGAATATGGTGAACTCGGTTCCGACATACAAGTAAAAATCCGAAAAAAAGAAGTTGAAGCAACAGTAATAAAAAGAAGATTCCTCAAGAAATAAACCATTGGTTATGAAAGAAGAATCATATAAAAAGGATTGAAGGATTATTATTTGGATAAGTATAGGATAAGGAAAAAAACGCTCCAAAAATAAAAAAACTATGAGGAGGAATGAAAATGAGTGAGAGGTATTACACGAAAAAACATGAATGGGTACTAGTCGATGGAAAAGAAGCAACAATTGGAATCAGTGACTACGCTCAAGATCAATTAGGAGATATCGTTTTTATTGAACTTCCGGATGTAGACGATGAGTTTGAGAAGGAAGAGGATTTTGGAGTGGTAGAATCTGTGAAGGCAGCTTCGGATCTATACATGCCCATCAGTGGGAAGGTAATTGAAGTGAATGAGGATTTAGAGGATGCACCGGAACTTGTGAATGAAGATGCTTTAAGTAACTGGATGATCAAGGTGGAAGTGACCAGTCCGGATGAGGTGGAAGAGCTCTTAACTGAAGCGGAGTACAAAGATTTTATTGAGGAGGAATAAATATGTATCCTTATATCGCAAATACTCCTAAAGATGAAAAGGAGATGTTAAAAAGGATCGGTGTTGAGTCCATCGATGAACTTTTTGCAGATATACCAAAAGATCTCCGATTGAATCGGGAGTTGGATCTAAAGACTGCAATGACTGAGGCGGAAGTCACCAGACATATGAACGAGCTTGGGAAAAAGAATTGCACAAACGAGTATGTAAGCTTTGTTGGTGGAGGAGTATATGACAGGCACATTCCTTCTGTTGTCGATCATGTGATCTCCCGATCGGAGTTTTACACAGCATATACACCCTATCAACCAGAGATAAGTCAAGGAACTCTTCAAGTTATTTTTGAGTATCAATCCCTGATCACAAATCTGACCGGGCTTGATGTTTCCAATGCTTCTCTTTATGATGGAGCCAGTGCATTAGCAGAAGCGGCGTTTCTAGCGGTTGATAAGACCAGAAACAAAGAGATCATTGTACCGGATAATATCCATCCCAATACGATGAGGGTTGTAGAAACCTATCTTCGTTTTAAGAACATTGATTTAGTCGTCATACCGACTTCAGAAAAAGGAACATTTAAGAAAACTGCTTTAGAAGAGAAAATCAGCAAAAATACCGCAGGTGTGATTGTTCAAAATCCAAACTTTTACGGATTAGTTGAAGATGAGATTGAAGAAATTGTCAAGCTGACTCATGAGAACAAAGCGTTATTGATTATGAGCGTCGATCCCATCACCTTAGGGGTATTAAAAAGTCCGGGAGAATACGGGGCTGACATTGC
This sequence comes from Clostridiaceae bacterium, assembly GCA_003554105.1. Lineage (GTDB taxonomy): Bacteria > Bacillota > Clostridia > Peptostreptococcales > T1SED10-28 > T1SED10-28. The sequence goes on from PWFQ01000014.1 coordinate 36,349, forward strand.
AGTGGGAGATGGACAATCTCTTGGAAATGGTCTGAACTATGGAGGCCCTTATCTTGGGTTTATGGCTGCAACGAATAAATTAATCCGAAAAATGCCTGGAAGAATCGCAGGCCAAACTGTTGACAAAGATGGGAAACGGGGCTTTGTTTTAACTCTTCAAACAAGGGAGCAACACATTCGAAGGGGAAAAGCGACATCCAATATTTGTACTAATCAAGCACTGAATGCTTTAGCTGCAAGTGTTTATTTGGTAGCATTGGGTAAAAAAGGGATTCAGGAAGTTGCAAACCAGAGCGCTCAAAAGGCACATTACCTCTATCAGCAAATTCTTGAGAAAACTGATTTCAAACCTGTCTTTGACCATCCCTTCTTTATGGAATTTGCAATTCAGAGCGACAGATCTGCCACTGATGTAAAAAGCGAACTTCTGAAAGAAGGATTTCTTGGCGGGATCGAGCTTGAGCAATGCAATGCAAAGTTTAAAAATGGCCTCTTGGTAGCAGTGACAGAAAAGAGAACGAAGGAAGAAATGGATCAATTTGTCCAGGTATTGGAGGGATTAAAATGAGAAAATATGATCACGTCATCTTTGAACTATCGAATCCTCACCGACGAGCGTATGAAATCCCGAAAAATGACATTGAAGAAGTCTCATTAGACAGTTTTTTACCAAAGAATACATTACGAAAAGAAGCTCCTGAGTTGCCACAGGTTAGTCAGGTAGACTTAATGAGGCATTATACCAACCTGTCAAACAAAAACTATGGTGTTGACACAGGCTTTTATCCTCTAGGCTCTTGCACCATGAAATACAATCCGAAGATCAATGAAGATATGGCACGACTGCCATATTTTTCGAAATCTCATCCTATGCAGGATGTTGATACTGTTCAGGGTAACCTTCAATTGATGGATGAACTGGATCAGATGTTATCGGAGATTACCGGCATGGATAAGATGACTTTACAGCCAATTGCAGGATCACACGGAGAAATGACAGGTCTTATGTTAATGAAGGCCTATCATCAGGATAATGGAGAGGATCACAGAACGAAGATCATTGTACCTGACTCTTCACATGGAACTAATCCCGCAAGTGCTACAATGGCAGGATTTGATATTGTAGAGATTGAGTCCCGTGAAAATGGGGAAGTGGATCTGGATGCATTAAAAGAAGCTTTAGGCGACGACATTGCCGGTTTAATGCTAACAAACCCCAACACATTAGGTCTGTTTGAAACTCAGATAACAGAGATTTCTGCCCTTGTTCATGAAGCAGGAGGATTACTATACTACGATGGAGCAAACATGAACGCCATAATGGGGAAAACACGTCCTGGAGACATGGGATTTGATATCATTCATCTCAATCTCCATAAAACGTTTTCGACTCCTCATGGAGGCGGAGGACCCGGCAGTGGACCTGTTGGAGTAAAGGAACGATTAATCAAGTATTTACCTGTACCCTTCGTGAAAAAAGAGGAAACGGGATACCGGTTGGATTATGATTATCCAAAATCAATTGGAAAAGTCAGTAACTACTATGGGAATTTCGGCATCTATCTAAGAGCGTACACGTATATTTTATCAATGGGTCGGGATGGATTAAAAAAAGCCAGCGAAGTTGCTGTACTCAATGCAAATTATATTTTGAGTTCCCTGAAGAGTCATTATAAAATTGCGGTTGACCGACACTGCATGCATGAGTGTGTATTTGCAGGTCTCAGGAAAGAAATTGCTGAAATGCCGGTTGTGAATATTGCCAAAAGACTTTTGGACTATGGGCATCATCCGCCCACAGTGTATTTCCCTTTAATAGTTCATGAAGCGATTATGATTGAGCCTACAGAAACTGAATCAAAAGAAATGCTGGATGAGTTTATTGAAGCGATGAAGGCAATTGCAGAAGAGGCAAAAACCGATCCGGAGACCGTAAAAGGTGCGCCATATACAATGCCGGTGAAAAAGCTTGACGAGGTGGGAGCAGCAAGAAATCCTATCGTGCGTTGGAGCCCTAAAGAATCATAGACAAGGCGGTGGGAGAGTTCAATGAAAGATATAGTTATTATAGGAGGTGGTCCCGGAGGCTATGTAGCTGCCATCCGGGCTGCTCAACTAGGAGCAAAAGTTGCGGTTGTAGAAAAAGAAGAGTATGGAGGCACCTGCTTGAACAAAGGGTGCATACCGACAAAAGCCTTATTTAAAAACGCAGAAGTAATCCACACAATGCAGGGGCTTGAAGAATTTGGAATAAGCATCGATGGTTATTCAATTGATATAGAAAAGATTCATCAGCGAAAAGAGAAGGTAGTGCATCAACTTGTTGATGGCGTAAAAAAGATTTTAGCCTCCTATGATGTGGAAATGATAATCGGGAAGGCGTCCATAAAAAGCAATAAAGAAGTTTTAGTGGGAATGGCCAGTGGAGAAGATGTCATATTGGAGACGAAAAATATTTTGATCGCTACTGGAGCAGTTCCCAACGTTCCTGAAGAATATCAGATGGATCATCCAGGTTTGATGACCAGTGATGATTTAATCAACTTCCGAAAAATTCCGGAATCCTTGATTGTTATCGGCGGCGGAGTTATAGGAATGGAGTTTGCAACGATTTTTAATGCTATGGGAACAAAGGTTGAAGTGATAGAAAGAGGACCTAGAATTTTAAGCAGACTTGACTCCGATTTGTCCAGAAGATTACAGGCATTATTGAAGAAAAAGGGAATGATTATTCATAATCATTCCACTGTCAAGGAAATCAGAAAAGCCGATGATGGTAATCTAATCATGGAATTGGACAAAAAAGGGAAAGATGTTACTCTCAACACAGAGAAAATTCTCGTTTCAGTTGGAAGGAGACCTCAACTCAAAGGACTGAACTTAGATGAAATGGGAGTGAAGTATACAAAAAAAGGAATCGACGTTGATGAGAATTATGAAACGAACGTTGAAGGTATTTATGCAATCGGTGATGTAATTGGTCGAACCATGCTGGCTCACGAAGCGTCTCATCAAGGAATCATCGCTGCTGAAGCAGTTTTGAACCGAAGAATCACCAAAGAAGGGACAGTAATTCCCAGTTGTATTTTCACTTATCCGGAAGTAGCGACTGTGGGATTGAGTGAGGAAGAGGCGAAGGCAAAAAAACTTGATTATCGAACGAGTAAGTTTATGTTCGGAGGAAACGGAAAAGCCTTAGCAATGGGAGACACAGACGGTTTCATTAAAGTAGTTGCCAATGGTGACACAATCGTAGGGGTTCACATCATGGGTCACAATGCATCCGACCTTATTCATGAAGGAATTCTTGCTGTGAGCAGAGGAATGCGCATTGATGACATCACAGGAACAGTTCATGCTCATCCGACTCTCAGTGAAGGTTTTGCTGAAGCTGTTCTGGGCTTAAAAGGCGAGTCTATTCATGCTATGGCTTCGAAAAACGCGAAGTAGCATTTAAAAACCTTAAATAAACCGACCCTCATCAGTCAGTTTTTGTCTGACTTGAGTGGTCGGTTTATCATTTTTTGTTTATTCAATGGATGGGTTTAAGCATTCGTGCACCTTCTCTTTTGCATGACCGATCATATAGAGGGATCCGGCAATCATTAAGAGATCATCTGTTTCACATAACCTCATCGAATATTCTACAGCCTCATCGATATCTGTGAGAACTGCAGAAACCCGCCTTCCTAAATTCTCTATTCTTAAACCCAATTCATGGGGATCCATTGCTCTATTATTTAGTGGTTTCGTTACAATGACTTCATCAAAGAGGGGAAGAAGCGAGGTTAAGAATCCATCCACGTCTTTATCTCCTAATAACCCTAAAAGCAAATAGGATTTTCCTTTTACAGGATAAGTCTTCAGTGTTTCTGATAAACATTTGGCGGCGGCAGTGTTATGAGCTCCATCAATGATAATATCGGGGGCTGATCCGATTATTTCAAATCGACCGGGCCATTTGTGAGATAAAAAAGCTGAGAATAAGGTTTCCGTGTTAAAATGGAGATTATGATGATAAGAGAGAAGCTCTAAAGCCGACAAGGCAACAGATGCATTGACTGCTTGATGATAACCCGCCATGGAGAGCTCAACAGGATGTCCTTGAAAGAAGGGCAGCCGATCCTTAAAACTAAAAGGATTGCTTAGAAAAAAGGTCTGTCCATCCAAAAAAACTGAAGCCTGCTTGATGCAAGTATGTTTGATTGAATAGAAGGGAGAGTTATTCTCCTCGGCTTTAAGCATGAGTATATTCTCAACTACCGGAGCTTGAGGTGCGCTTAAAACGGGGCAGGCTTTTTTGATAATCCCTGATTTTATTTCAGCGATGGAAGCAAGATCATTTCCAAGAATTGCAGTGTGATCCATGGAAATTGGAGAGAAGATGGAGAGGAGGGGTTTTTCTATGACATTGGTGGCATCATCACGGCCTCCCAGACCAACTTCCACAACTGCAAAATCAACATTTGAGACAGAAAAAAACCAATAACCCAGTGCAACCATCGTTTCAAACTCTGTTGGAGAAGCATATCCTGAACGTTCCATCCGCTCAACCGCCGATGCAACTTCTGTGATTCCCTCTGAGAAAGAGGCCTCGGATATGAAAGAACCATTAATTTCTATCATTTCCTTCGGGGAATGAAGGTATGGGGAGGTAAAGAGACCCACCGAATAGGCGGAGGAAAGTCCTTTGGCCAAATAGGATGCGACAGAACCTTTCCCATTCGTTCCCGTGATGTGGATCACTGAGAGTTTGCTTTCCGGATTACCCAGGTAATCAAGGAGTTTTTTTATCGTTGAAAGTCCTAAAATGCTTCCTTTGCTTTCCGTTTTTTTCAAGTACTTTAGTGCTGATTGATAATCCATGAGAACCTCCCGTAGGAAAGAATGAAAGCCCTGCTTGAGAGGGCTTTCGTCTTAGAGTTGTTTTCTTAATTCTTCCAAAACTTTTGACAAAGAGAGGATAACACCAACTGTAAGGATAGCGACCCCTCCGTAAATCGTTGCTCTTAAGGGGACGAGAACCAAGTAGGCATCCCCCAGAATTGTTGATGCCCAATAGGTATCCAAGGTAATGTTCACCAGGAGAAAAACAAGCCCCATTGATATAATGAGATTCTTTACTGTAAAAGCTGGAGATGAGTGATTCTTTTTCCTCATTAACCAAACTACCGCTCCTGGGATCACTCCTACGAGTATTGCGCTTAATGTAAATCCCGGATGAAATCCTGCTCCGATGATCATTGCACCGATGATATCCTGTAAAAAACCAGCCATAGCTCCTGCAAGGGGCCCGAACATCATACTGGCAATGACAATAGGAATTCGGGCCATTCCGATTCGGAAGGTATGATTGGCAAAAATCATTGAAAGCTGTCCGATAACAACGGACATAGAGACCAATAATGCGGTTGTTACAAGTGCTTTATTGGTTAGCTTTACACTTAACTCTTTACTTCTTTTCTCTTCAGGGTAACCTTTTTCATGAGCCATTTCAGCACCTCCTCTCTCTTAAGTTAGGCATGGAGCTCCAACATTAAGAGAAATTTGGTGAAATCTCCAATGGTGGAGCAGCGGAAGCGATATTACAACGCGATGTCAAGATCTTCGTTTAGAAGCAACCTCCCATCTTCTAACACTTAACGCATAATATCTACTCTGCTCACGCTTATATCATACAAGGATCTTATGGGAATAGAGATCCTTTATATGCAGGTATTGCAGGAATCACTTTTTCGTTCTGCCAGCAGAAGATCTGCCATGGAGTTGGCGATGGCGATGCACTTTATGAAATCCTCCTCTTTTGGTGAAGAGAGTGCTTCTACCGGAGATTCAACCAAATTCCATTTGATGGTTTTTGCAAAGGACTCCAGGGAAGAGACTCCACCTCCACTCCAGGAGGCTGTTCCAAAGATCCCAAGTAAACGATCCTTAAGCTGAGAATTTTCGATTTTATGTGTAACTGTCTGCATCGCTGGAAAAAGTCCGGTATTGTAAGCACAACTGCCGAGAAGCACTCCTCTGAATCGCCAGATATCACTGATAATATAGGAAACATGGGTTTTGGATGCATCATAGATACGTATATTTTTGATGCCGCGCTCTGAAAGTCTACGAGCCATAAGGTCCGCCATTTTTTGAGTATTACCGTACATAGAGCCATAGACTATCACAACGCCTTCCTCGGTTTCTGCTCGAGACCAGCGGTCATAATGGTCAAGTATGCAAGCGGGATTCTTTCTCCAAACAGGACCGTGAGTTGAAGCAATAACGTGAAGAGGAATTTCCGCGTCTTTCAGTTTTTTTATTGCCCGTTGGACCATCGGACCAAACTTCCCGACGATATTTGAGTAATATCGTCGAATTTCATCCATATAAAACTCCAAATTCACTTCATCGTCAAAGATTCCTCCGTCCAAGGATCCAAACCCTCCAAAGGCATCACCGGAAAACAGAATTCCCTGTCGACTCTCGTAGGTCATCATCGTTTCCGGCCAATGAACCATCGGTGTCATATAAAAATTAAGAGTATGCTTACCCAGTGACAGGCTGTCTCCGTCCTTCACTTCGTAATAGGGGCTTAAGTCACCATAGAAATTCTGAATAAATTGAAAGGTTTTTGCATTGCCTACAATTTCAACATCAGGATAGCGTTGGCGAATATCTTTAATAGCTCCGGAATGATCAGGCTCCATGTGGTTGATGATGAGATAATCAACATTTCGATCACCGAGAATGCCTTCGATCTTGTTGAGGAATGAATCCATTTTAGTGTTTTTCACCGTATCGAACAGTGCCACTTTTTCATCCACAATCAGATAGGAGTTGTATGAGACCCCTTTATCCAAGGGCCAAAGATTTTCGAACAGCCGAGTTTCCCGATCGTTGACTCCGACAAAATAAACGTTTTTACAAATTTGATCACTATGTATCATTTTATCCCTCCGGTTTTAAAATTTTCTTTGAATTATGATATAATCATTATAACATTTTTTTTGTAGCGGGACACCGGTTTGTTCGCTGTAAAGAAATTTCAACTTTGAAAGCAAGGTTGAATAAAGATAAGCTACTAAAGAGAATAGAGATAAATTAAGGAGTCCCGGGACATACCGAAAAGAAACTATGAGAGCTTTCATTGAATGAAAGCTTGCTCTTAAGAGGAGGAATTAGATGAAAACCTTAATCGTCTATGGAACGAAATATGGAACAACAGAGAAGGCGGCAAAAATCTTGCAGGAGCGTTTGCCTGGGCAAGTGGAGCTTGTAAACTTAAAAGAAAACAGCCGTCCTTCAATGAAAGATTATGATGTGGTTCTTGTTGGTAGCGCAGTTTATGGAGGAGGTATCCGTAAAGAGGTAAGGCGTTTTTTTGACCATCAAAAAGGGGAGTTGTTTCAGAAGCCCTTCGGATTGTTTTTAGCTGCAGGGAATACTCTGGAAGTTAAACGAAATTATGTTGTATATGTTGGTAAAGATGTTTTTGATAAAGCAGGGATCAGAGAGCACATCGGGTTCGGCTTCGATTTTAGTAAAATGAATTTTTTAGAAAAAGTAATCACGAAAAAGGGGGCAAAGGTAAACAAAGATATGGAGAGCATCAATTATCAAGGGATTGAAAACATTATTCACTGGGCTTGTGAAGTTGGCGGAGTTAAATAAACCAGGTCATCAAAAATACATTTAAGTGCTGAATGGAAGCATGAAAAAAGCACTGGTTTTGCGATAAATGACAGCATTGTATAAAATAATTGGTGAAATAGTAAAAAGGAGGGAATATAATGACAATTTTTAGAGGATCCGGAGTAGCGTTAGTGACACCATTTATAGGAGATGAAGTGAATTATAAGAAAATAGGAGAGTTAATCGATTGGCACATTCAAGAAGGAACGGATGCAATAGTTGTTTGTGGGACTACGGGAGAATCTCCGACTTTATCCAAAGATGAAAAGAAAAAAGTCATTGAATTTGCTATTGAACATACCGATGGACAAATCCCAGTTATAGCAGGAACAGGAGGTAACAATACAAAAGATGTTATTGAGCTGAGCAGGTTTGCAGACGAAAAAGGAGCAGACGGTCTTTTGATTGTAACCCCCTATTATAACAAATCAACTCAGAAGGGTTTAATCAAGCACTATCATGCGATTGCAGATGCGGTGGATACACCGATTATCCTCTATAGTGTGGCAGGGCGTACAGGAATTAACATAGATCCTGAAACTGTTGAAGCATTATCAAAACACCCGAACATTGTAGCAATTAAAGAGGCAAGTGGGAACATAGCACAGATAGCAGAGATTGCTGAGCGTGTTCCTTCAAATTTTGGGATTTATTCGGGAAATGATGACCAAATATTGCCGCTCCTCTCTTTAGGAGGAATTGGAGTAATTTCAGTTGTAGCAAATATTCTTCCGAAGATGACGCATGAACTGGTCATGGATTATTTGAAAGGAAGTGGGGATGAATCCCTTAAAAAACAACTAAAAATCCTTGAAGTTGTCCGAGGACTGTTCATTGAAACCAACCCTATTCCTGTGAAAGAGGCAATGAACTTAATGGGGTGGGAAGTTGGAGAGTTAAGAGCTCCTTTGTATCCGATGGAGGACTCTAATCGATCGGTGCTTGAAAATGCCATGAGGAAGATAGGAATCGATCTTTAGGAGCACTTTTATCATTGAATATTAAAAGGCCCGTTTCATTAGAAACGGGCCTCTCAGATAGGGTTTTATTTTTGCATGCTGTCGATGAACCACAATTGCTTATTATAAAACGCAACGTGATCTTCAAACATTCCAACGGCAACAAAATCGCTTTTTTCGTCAGCTGCATTCCGAATTTCCACAGCCATATCCCTCATCATGGTAAGATCGTCTTTGAGGTAACCAAGGACTTCCTGTGTACTATAGGATGTTTTATCCAACTCTTTCATCGTCGCTGCTTCAAGATAATCCGAAAGCTTGGCTAAGGGTTCTTCTCCGATCATTTTCAGGTGTTCAGCGACTTCATCGTACTTTTCAAACACATCATCATAGAGTTCTTCGGTAAAGTTGTGAAGGGAGACAAACTGGACTCCCACAACATTCCAGTGTAAATTGTGAAGTTTCACATTCCATACTGCTAAATTTGATAAATAGGTGTTTAACTTATTTTTCATTTTTACATACCTCCATTTTCTTTTCTTTTTCTAAATTCTATATTATAATGATATCATTTAAGAGTGTTTCTTTCTAGTCACAAAATTGTTTGTTTAATTTTTACTGAAACGGGGTATGGATCATGATTAAAATAGACAATGAATTTGACGAAGTTCATGGAATCATTCGATCGAGATGGATTCCCGAAATATTGGAATCCATTAGTAGAGGAAATCATTATTATGGGGAGATTCAAGCATCTATTGAATACATTAGTCAAACCGAGCTCAATAGAAAACTAAATCTGCTTGTCGGCAAAGGTGCCTTGGATAAAAAAGAAGAAGCAAATCGAACTCGCTACGAGATGAAGGAATTAGGAGAAGATCTTCATCATATTTTCGGACACTTGTTCGAGGTTAGAGATAAGTATTTTAAAGGGTAGCCGTCGGCTACCCTTTTATGATGATGTTAAGAATTGGAACTGTGCGGCAAACAGCTTATAATACATAGAGCGGTTCTTCAAAAGCTCATCATGGGATCCGGTCTCGAGAATCTTACCATCGTGAATGACCATAATCCGATCAGCTTTTTTTATCGTGGAAAGCCTGTGGGCAATAACAAAGGATGTTCGATCCTTCAACAGCTTTTCGATTCCTTCCTGCACAAGAAGCTCTGTTTCGGTATCAATACTGGAGGTTGCCTCGTCAAGTATCAGAATCCGAGGATCATTGAGAACTGCCCTGGAAAGCGCCAGCAATTGTCTCTGTCCAATGGATAGCTTAGAGCCTCTTTCATTAATCTCGGTATCATACCCCATTTCAAGAGTCATAATAAATGAATGGGCATTGACAACTTTTGCTGCATGGATGATTTCCTCATCACTTGCATCGGGTTTTCCGTATCGGATATTATCTTTTACGGTTCCTGAAAAAAGAAAGGTGTCCTGCATCATAACGGCCATTTGGCTTCGAAGAGAATCCATGGTTGCCTTGCTGATATCATGGCCGTCAATGGTGATTTTACCCTCCTGAAGATCATAAAAACGACTTAGAAGGTTAATAATAGTGGTCTTGCCTGCACCGGTATGTCCGACTAAAGCAATTGTTTCACCTTGTTTCACATCGAAGGAAACACCATCCAAGACTCTTTCCTCCCTGTCATAGGAAAAGCTTACATTCTGAAATGATACCTGCCCCTGGATCGGCGGGAGCATTTTCGCATTATGTTCATCAACAATACCCGGAGGTGTATCGAGAATTTCGAAGATCCGTTCAGCACTTGTCATATTACTTACAGTGATATTATAGAAGTTCGTTAAGTTCATTACCGGTCTCCAAAACATTGTGATATAGCCCATAAAAGCGACGAGGACTCCGATGGATATTTCTCCTCTTTCAATAAGCCGAACTCCCGCCCAAAATACAACGGCAGTACCCAATCCCCAAGACAAAACGACCATTGACCAAAAACCATTGGCATAGCGGATGGCACTTGTGAAAGCATGATTGAGCTGTCTTCCCAGGTCAAAGAATGTATGGCTCGTTTCGGTTTCTTTTGCAAAGCTTTGCACTACACGGATCCCTGAATAGTCTTCATGGATATAGGCATTCAGGTTTGAATTTTTTTTGCGGAAAACCTGCCATTTTTTACTGAAGGTTCTTTCGATAAAAGCAAGACCTCCCATAAGAAGGGGAAGCATAACAAATGCAGCCAGAGCCAATTGGTAGTTCATCCAAAACATGATTCCTGAAATCGCCAAGAGAGTAATGATGTCCGGAATCACAACAGTAACACTATCAGTAAAAAAATTGGTCAAAGCATTGACATCAGTTGTAATCCTCGCAAGGATCTTTCCAACCGGACGGCTATCAAAAAAGGAAAAGGAAAGTTTTTGAATATGATTAAAAAGGGCTTCCCGAATTTCCATGAGGATTTTATTTGAGGTCACACCCATAAGATTGATTCTTTTTTTTGATGCAATCATTGAAAGACTGTTTACAACGATCATGATCCCTCCAAGAGAAATAAGCCCCCGGGTATTGTTTTCGCTGATATACTCATCAATTCCGATTTTTATAAAATAGGGATTGATGATATTAACGGTGACCGCAATAAGCATAAGAAGCATTGCAAAAAGAACATTTTTTTTATAATTTTTGAGATAGCTGAGGAGACGAAAGAGAACATTCAGATTAATGGAATGATCAATTTTCTCGTCTTCCCGAAATGTATTAATCGCCATAAGCTTCACCTCATTTCCAAAAGATTTTTATTTTTTTGTCACCAAGCGATATGCAATGATGAATGCGATGATCGGAAAGATGATCAGGCAATACTCAAACTGATAGTCTCTTGCACGAAGCTGGCGAATAAGTTTTAAAAGAAATTTATTACAGCATGTCACGTTAGATCACCTCTTTTTTTGCTAACGCCACATCCCCCAATTGATTTTGGAATAATCGGTAATAGTATCCTTTACGATTCATTAACTGATGATGATTTCCCCGCTCTGAAATTTTGCCATCCTGCAAGATAATAATTTCATCAGCATCCTTTACTGCTGAAATTCGATGGGCAACGATTATTTTCGTGATCGCTGTTCGTTGCTTCAGTGCTCTTTGAATCGAGAATTCAGTTTCCATATCAAGGGCGGAAGTGGCATCGTCGAAGATTAGTATCGGGCATTTTTTCAACAAAGCTCGGGCAATTGATACCCGCTGTTTCTGGCCACCGGAAAGCCCGACTCCCCGCTCTCCGATAACAGTATTAAGGCCGTCGGGTAATTCATGAACAAAGTCATCGACTTTGGAATCTTTAATAACCTGGCGGACTTCCTCTTCACTTACATGATCTCTTCCAAACGTCAGATTTGCATAAAGAGTATCTGAAAAGAGGAACGTATCCTGCATAACGACGGAAATATTTTCCCGAAGAGAACGCAGATCTTGTTTCCGTACATCGATTCCATCGACCAATAGAATTCCATGATCAATATCATAATATCTTGGCACGAGGTTTACTAAAGAAGATTTTCCGGAACCGGTAGCACCCATTATTGCAACGGTGCTTCCGGGTTTAATTTTTATGGATAAATCCTTCAGGATCTGCTCCTGATCATAAGAGAACGCTACATTCCTGAATTCGACCGAACCTTGACGGGTGTCAGGTTCTATGGGCAGATCGGGGCTTTTTATTGAAGGTTCCTGATCCATTATGCCAAAGATTTTCTTCAAGGAAGCATTGCATCGGGAAAGACTGTTTGTCAGCCACCCCAAAAACCGCATCGGCCAAACGAGCATCGCAACATATCCATTGAAAGCCACAAGTTCTCCGATGCTCATCTGTTGACGGATGACTAGAAATCCTCCGACTAAAATCACAAGAATTGTTGAAGAGTAGGAAAGAAACTCGATTTTTGGCTGAAAATTTCCAAGAATCCGGCTTCGATTCACGTTTAACTCAAAGAGTTTGTGATTTTCCTTTCGAAATTTCTTCTTCTCTAAAGACTCCCGGTTGAGTGATTTAACAAGCCTGACCCCTGCAATATTTTCCTGGGCTTTTGTGTTTAAGATCGCATCCTGATCGCTGATTTCCTCGTAGGCTTTTCCCATTGTGCGATCCATTTTCACCGCGAGGTATGCCAGCAGCGGAAAGATGACTGTGCAGGCCAGTGCGAGCTGCCAATTGATCATATACATAAGCGATGTTGCTACAATCACGTAGAATATCTGTTCAAGGAAAAATCCGGCAACAAAGCCGACCACTTCCCATACGTTATCCACATCACGGGTGGTTCTGGACATGATCTCACCAGTGTTTGTCTGGTCAAAATATTCAAAGGGCAGACTCTGGATGTGATCGAATAAATCTTTGCGAAGGTCCAGACCAACCTGTACCCCCGCATAATCAAACATAAATTCGCGAATATATCCGAAGATTGCTCTCCCTAAGGTAATCCCTATCAGTAAAAGCAATAGTCCGTTTAAACGATGAAACTCCTGATTTATGATGACTTTATCAATGATTACTCCTGTTATATAGGGATTAAGCATATCCAAGCCGATAAGGATAAACATGGCGAAGATTGGTGTAATAAACAGGAATTTGTATTTTTTTGTGTATTGAAGCAAGCGAAACATCGCTACCCCTCCTTTGGTCTTTCAGTGTAAGATTTTATTGATGAAAGTGGTGCGGAATTTTCGATAAACGAAAAAAACCACAGAGAGAATCTGTGGCTCGTCGAAACGATTAAATTCTATTTACCTCTCCGCTAAAATATAAGACGTTGAAACCTGTCGATCGGTTTCATAGTTCTGCATAGGAAAGGCGGGCATAGAAAAAGGCCACAGCCATCACAGCTATCGCCTAAAAAGCATAGAAAAAGGCCATAGCTACTCTGCCATGACCAGTTAGTTTTGTTTAAGGAAATCACCTGATCGAAGACCAAAATGAAAAACCGATTAAACCTATCTGTATAAAATGGCAGAGGAAATGTGATGAGATTCAGTAAATTGACTTGTAAACATGCTTTGATCTTTGATTTGATTCATTCTTAACTTAATCATCGTTTTTCCTCCTTAATCTATGTATTTTTGTGATTGGTTTTTTACCTATTTCACATTTCATATCTTATACCCAGGTGAAATAAAAGTCAATAGATTTTTTTCAAAAAGTTATAATAATTATTTCATACACCCTCACAGTGAAACAACCCCGCCTTGCAGTTTCATTGCAAAAAGGGTAAGATACTCGAGAGCAGGTTAAGAAAGAGGTGGGAGAAGTGAACAAAAAATATATGAAAGCATTAATGATTATCGCTTTTCCTTTGATGGTTCAAAACATGCTTAGGGGACTTTTAGGATCTGCGGATAAACTTTTTATCGGGCAATTGGGTGAGTCGGCACTTGCCGGTGTTGGTGGTGCTAATCAACTTTTCAGTCTTTTTCTTACAATTTTCATGGCGGTCTCAGCTGGACTGACCGTTCTTCTTTCCCAGTATATAGGTGGTAAAAAGGAAGAGAAGTTTGAAAAAGTTATAGGGACTATGATGACCTGTGCAATTGTTGGAGGAATAGGAATTATTCTTGTTTTCCAGGGAGCTGGAATCCATTTTTTAAAAGCACTTAATATTTCGGGTTTGGCATTGGAATCGGCCCATGAATACTTGCATATTATCGCTTATTCCATTCTATTTATTTTGTTTTCCTCAATTTTTTCGGGGGTTTTTCTGGCATTTAAAAAAAACACCTATCCAATGATTGCCACATTCATATCAATGGGAATTAATCTTTTGTTAAATGGACTCTTCTTCCTCATTTTAAACTGGGGGATCATGGGCATTGCTTACGCCACTCTCATTGCCCGGGGAATAGAGTTCGGGATCCTTCTTCTTCTCGTGAAGAGTATTCTAAGAAAAAAAGGGATTTCTCTTTCCTTGGGCTTCGATCGCCATCTTTTCCTGGGACTGTTTCATATCAGTGTTCCAATGGTGTTGGATGGAGCAGCCTGGCAATTGGCGATGACGTTTTATACCCGAATTGTATTTACCATAGGGGTACAGGAAGTCGCAGTTTATGAAATACTAAAGATTTTTCAAACTCTTACGATCACAGGGGTTGCTGCAATGGCTGCTGCAAATGTGGGAATCGTAGGGCAGGAACTGGGGAAAAGTGCATATCGTGTTGCCAAAGAAAAAGCGGAGTCCGGTGTATGGTCGGCATTAATTATGGTGACACTTATGAATGGACTGATACTTGTTTTTTCCAGACCGGTTTTCGGTGTATTCAGCTTGGAACCGGAGACGGTAACGATGGGTATATCAGCGATTCCATTGGTGATCACGATTATCTATGCACAAGTACTCAATGTCATGTTTCCCTATATCCTAAGGAGCGGTGGTGACACATGGGCGAACTTATGGATCACAATTATCGGCTTTTGGGGTCTTCAGATTCCTCTTGCTTGGATTCTCGGAATCATGCTGAACTTAGGGATCATGGGAGTACTAGCCAGTATGCTGGTTGCTGAAAGCACAAAAGGACTGCTGTTTTATTTACGATACAAAAGAGGGTCATGGATGAAAAATCTGGCGGAAAATCAACGATATTAAACCCTTTAGTGGTGTTCACTTCAGGGTTTTTTTGTTATAATCAAGGTCTAAGAACGATGGCTTATTTTCGAAAGGAGTCAAGATGATGACACAGATCCTTCATTTCTTTTACGCTTATATTGCAACCATGGGGTTTGCCGTGCTTTTTCAGGTGCCGAGAAAAACCCTGCTATATTCGGGATTTTCAGGAGCCTTTGGATGGACCATCTTTCAGGGTATAAAGCTGGAATTTGGGAATGCGGTTGTGGCTACATTTATAGGGGCAATGATTATTGCGATGATCGGAGAGCGTTTTGCAAGAAAGGGGAAACATCCCTTCACTGTTTACGTGATTCCTGCAATTGTTCCTTTAGTTCCCGGACTTACTTTATATCGAACAATGTTAGCAATTTTAGAAGAGGATTATCATCTAGCCGCAGAGGCTGGAAGTGAAGCACTTCTAGTAGCATTGGCGATTGCCGGTGGGCTGACGATTATTTTGTCGATTAACAGTTATCTCAGAAAAAAAAGAATGGAATTGGCAGAGTTGAGAGCGAGGAAAAAACAACGCTTGCTGGAAAAAAAGGGATCGGTGGATTCCACTGCAAATGAAGATCTGGAATTACATAAAGAAATTGAAAAGGCAAAAATAGAAGACTATTACCAGCGCGGAGATCCAGTAGACGAAGGAGAAAATGAGAGTTTGCCGGAAGAAAAGGAGGTTGTTCAAACCGACCATATTACTCCACGTATATCTGCTAAGGAAGAAAAAAAGATTTTGATTCTCGCTATGTATGCAGGGGAGATTATGGTGAAAAACGGAAGTGAAACCTACCGTGTGGAGGATACTATTCAACGAATTTGCCGTTCTGCCGGAATCGAATATGTTGAATCATTAGTCACACCAACAGGAATTCATATATCTGTTGATTTGAAGGAAACTTCAGTTGAACATATGCTTTCATCTTTAAAGAGGATTCAGGAGCGTTTAATCAATTTGGATAAAGTTTCAAAGGTTAATGATTTCTCCAGGCGCTTTGTTATGCAGGAAATCTCTATTGAAGAGGGGATGAGAATACTAAAGAGGATTGATGAAGAAAAAGAACCTTATTCCATACAGTTTCAAGCGATTTCTGCAGGAATTGCAAGTGCGTTTTTTATCCTTCTGGTTGGAGCAAGCCTTGGTGAATTTACAGGCGCACTGCTCAGTACAATCATTATGACATATGCATTGAGAATCCTTCTGAGAGGAGGGTTTCCAAGCTTTTTCGCCCACCTGGCAGGTGGTATGATTGCTGCATTTCTGGCAATATTTATTGCAGCGATCTTTCCGGAAATTCGCATGAATGTCATGATTGTCGGAGGAATTATGGTAATGGTTCCGGGAGTTGCAATTACCAACAGTCTGAGAGATACTGTTGCGGGGGATCTCGTTTCTGGAATGACGCGAGGTTTGGAAGCTATGACTATAGCAGTTTCCATTGCATTTGGTGTAGGCTTTATGATTAATTTATTGGGGATTTTATTTTAAGAGGAATAGAAAGGTTATAAAGGTTTTAGGAGGCTGTTATTGAATGGAAAGTATATTGACCAACCCTTTTATTTTAATGTTCGGCACCATTTTTATAGGGAAATTTTTAGGATTGATTGATATAAAAGGAGTCAGTCTGGGAAGCTCCGGAGGTCTTTTTGTGGGGATTTTCATCAGCTACGGAGTAACGGCATTTTTGTTGATGGGAAATCCGGACTTTGACACGACGCAAAACTTTATCTCGGGAGAACTTTTTAATTTGAGCCTCGTTCTTTTTATCGCATCCGTGGGTTTGGCAGCATCGAAAAATATTCGAAGGATCATACGGAATAACGGTCCTCAGTTCATCATTCTTGCTTTTGTGGTGACACTTACCGGAAGCCTTGCCACATGGGCTTTCGTTAAACTGTTCCAAAGCCAGAGTTTGGAAAGTGTCGTAGGGACATTTTCCGGAGCCCTGACCAGTTCTCCCGGCCTGGCGGCTGCGATTGAATCTTCTTTAGCAACAGGTGGATCGGAAGCGTTGGTAGGCCTTGGGTATTCCATAGCATACGTCCCCGGAGTTATTATCGTGATCCTCTTCGTTCAAATCCTTGCAAAAAGCTTTAGGGAAAAAGGAATGCTTTTGGAAACTGATTCCGGAGATACTGAAGAAATGAAAATTTACAGACGGGACAAAGAAACAGAAAAAGAAACGGAAAAAGAAAAAGAGAAAAAGCTTTTGCATCGCTTCAGTGTCACCGGATTTTCACTAGTCTGTGCAAGCGGAGTTTTATTGGGGAATGTCAGCATTCCTTTGGGGGAAACTCTCGGAGAGTTTTCTCTGGGAGCCACCGGTGGAGTTTTGATCATGGCACTTTTTCTAGGTGATCGAAAAAAAATCGGGAAAATAAGCTTTGAAATGGACGAAAAAGTACTGGGTGTGACCCGGGATTTAGCGTTGAAAATGTTTTTGGCCATTGTAGGATTAAATTATGGATATGAGGCCCTGACTCTAATAAGAACAACCGGTGTGGAACTGCTTTTTATCGGATTTCTTACTGGACTGGCAAGCATTGGATCCGGCTATTTAGTGGGAAGTAAATTATTAAAGATCAAACCCCTCTACTTAATTGGCGGACTATGCGGAGGAATGACCAGCACACCGGGTTTGGCAGCTGCTATTGAGTCGACAGACTCCAATGAAGTGGGAGTTGCATACGGTGCAACATATCCATTTGCTCTGTTTTTTATGATTCTATTTATTAACTTGTTATTCCAAATTGTTTAAAGAAAGGAGTGGTTTGATGAACATCCACGAGTATCAAGGGAAAGAACTGTTTCGAAAGTATGGTATTCCTGTTCCCAAAGGGGAAGTGGCCTATAGTTCCGAAGAAGCATATCAGCTTGGGAAAACAATGGGTTCCTATCCTGTTGTTGTAAAAGCTCAGATCCATGCAGGTGGCAGAGGAAAAGCCGGTGGTGTAAAACTTGCCTTTGGAGAAGAAGAACTGAAGGATTTCACGGAAAAAATGTTAGGGATGACCCTCGTCACTCACCAAACAGGACCGGAAGGAAAAAGAGTTCAGCGATTACTGATTGAAGAAGGAGTTGAAATTTCAAAGGAATTCTATATCGGATTTATCTTAAATAGAGAGATGGGTAAAATTACTTTAATGGTATCCTCAGAGGGGGGGATGGACATTGAGGAGGTTGCAGAAAAAACTCCGGGAAAGCTTCTGCAAGAGACGATTGAGCCTTCTTTGGGCTTGAGTGATTTTCAGTGCAGACGAACAGGCTTTAAACTTGGGTTGAAAATCCAACAGATGGAATCATGGACGAAGCTGTTAAAAAACCTTTATCGATTATACACTGAAAAAGATGCATCGGTTATCGAAATCAATCCTTTGATTCTCAATAGTCAGGGCAAATTTTTGGCCATTGATGCGAAAGTGAACATTGATGATAACGGGCTTTTTCGTCAGGAGGATCTTCGCGACTTAAGGGATGAAGATGAGGAAAATCCAAAGGAATTAGAGGCGGCAAAGTACGGTCTTTCTTATATTGCTCTTGATGGAAAAATTGGTTGCATGGTAAATGGAGCAGGACTTGCTATGGCAACAATGGATACAATTAAACATTATGGCGGAGAACCTGCAAATTTTCTTGATGTGGGAGGAAGCGCGACAAAAGAAAACGTGGCACATGCCTTTCGAATTATTATGTCCGATGAGAAGGTTCGAGGGATCTTTGTAAACATTTTCGGCGGCATAATGAAATGTGATGTAATTGCTGAGGGCATCGTGGAAGCGGTAAAGGAAACTGAACTTAGTGTACCTCTAGTCGTTCGCCTGGAAGGAACCAATGTTGAAAAAGGGAGAAGTATTCTTCGAGATTCATCGGTCAACGTCATTAGTGTATCATCGATGGATGAGGGGGCAGAAAGAATCATTGCGGAAATTGAAAAGGAATTGAGAGGGGAGGTTTAAGATGAGTATTTATGTGAACGAATCATCGAAAATTATCGTCCAGGGGATTACAGGCTCAGCTGGAAAATTTCACACCCAAAAGATGTTAGAATACGGAACGAAAATCGTTGCGGGGGTGTCTCCCGGAAGAGGAGGGGAGAAAGTTCAGGGGATACCGGTATTCAATACTGTTGAAGAAGCAGTCCGGAAAACACAGGCAAACGTATCGGTGATTTATATTCCCGCACCCTATGCATCAGACGGGATTTTGGAAGCTGCAAACTCCAATATCCCTTTGGTTATCTGTATAACAGAGCATATCCCTGTTAAAGATATGATTAGAGTAAGGGAGTATTTGAAAGATAAACCTACAACACTCATTGGTCCAAACTGCCCCGGTGTGATCACGCCGGATGAATGCAAGGTGGGGATTATGCCAGGTTACATTCATAAGAAAGGGAGAATTGGTGTTGTCTCCAGGTCAGGAACCTTGACATATGAAGCGGTTCATCAACTATCCCAAGTCGGATTGGGACAATCGACAGCTGTTGGAATTGGTGGCGACCCTGTGAATGGAACGAGTTTTGTGGATGTACTAAAGTTATTCAACGAAGATCCTGAAACACATGGAGTCGTTATCATCGGGGAGATCGGGGGGAATCAGGAAGAAGAGGCGGCAAAGTGGATTAATGAGAATATGAGAAAACCGGTAGTAGGTTTCATAAGCGGCGTAACGGCACCTGCAGGAAAAAGAATGGGACATGCAGGAGCCATTATTTCCGGAGGGAAAGGAACCGCATCGGAAAAAATCAGAGTGATGGCAGAGTGTGGAATCACAATGGCAACAACCCCTTCAACCATCGGTGAAACGATGAGAAAGCAAATGGAAGAGCAAAAAACTCATTAAGAGAGCCGTGAATCTGAACTGACCCTTGTCAAGTAGACAGGAAACAATCACGGATGAAAGGAAGAGTTTCATGGATAAAAAGGCCTTTGATTTGGCGGTGAGGTATCTTTCATATCGCAGTAGAAGTCAAAAAGAAATTAGGGACTATCTTAATGGAAAAGGATATTCCTCGAAAGAAATTCAAACTGCCATTGATAAACTTCATCAGTATGGCTATCAGAGTGATGAGAGTTTCGGGAAAGAGTTTGTCAGGATCAAAGGAGAAGGAGGTAAAAAAGGGAGCAGATTTGTAAGTGCAAAACTAAAGGAGAAAGGGATAGAAGAAGAGCTGGTCGAAAAAATTATAAATGAGGAGTATCCTCCGGAAAAGGAACTTCTGATTGCCCAGGATGAAGGCTACCGATATTTTCATTCCCACAGGGCCCTTCCAATGAATCTGCTTCTCAATAAGCTATATCAGAGGTTAATGGGGAAAGGATTCACTCATGGTGCCATTCATCACACTCTGGAAACTCTGAAGAATGATCCCGAAGTGAGAAAAGCGATTGATGAGATGGTAGACGTTCATTATGAAAAAGCACTAGAGGAAGCTCAAAAAGTTTTGCGAAAACGAGAGAGAAAGGATGAAACACACTATAAGAAAAGAGGGGCAGTCTATAGCTCTCTTTTGAGAAAAGGTTTTACTTCAGAGGTGATTAAGAGAGTCCAGGAGACCCTTGAAGATGAATAGAATAAGAATTTTTCTTGACAGAAGAAAATATTCAATGGTATAGTAAGTACACAAATGAATAATTGATGATCTTCAGGGCAGGGTGTAATTCCCGACCGGCGGTAAAGTCCGCGAACCTTAAGGGTTGATTTGGTGAAACTCCAAAACCGACAGTAAAGTCTGGATGGAAGAAGAGAACTGGTTGCATTATAAGTATAATTATAATGTATTTTAGTTGGGATAATTTTTAACACCTGAGGATATTTCTTCAGGTGTTTTTTGGTGAATAAATCATTTCAGCTCAAGGAGGTCAGGCTGTGAAAGAAGAACAGATCCAAGAAGATCTTAAGTACATGAAAAGAGCGATGGAGCTTGCAGAAAAAGGAAGAGGAAGGACCAACCCCAATCCTTTGGTCGGTGCGGTAATCGTAAAAGAGAACCGAATCATCGGTGAGGGCTTCCACAAAGCTTACGGCGATCATCACGCAGAAGTAAATGCATTTGAAGCTGCAATCGAAGATTGCAATGGAGCAACATTATACGTAACATTGGAACCCTGTCATCATTATGGGAAAACCCCACCCTGTGTTGATCGAGTGATTAAAGAGAAAATCGGGAGAGTAGTGATTGGACTGACAGACCCGAATCCATTAGTGATGGGGAAAAGCATTAAAAAGATGATGGACAAGGGCATCAGGGTGCACACAGGAGTTATGGAAAAAGAATTACGAATACAAAATCGGGTGTTTCTGCACTATATGAAAAAAGGATATCCTCATATTACATTAAAAACAGCAATGACCCTCGATGGAAAAATTGCTACTGCATCCGGTGAATCAAAATGGATTACCGGAAGTGAAGCAAGGCAGTGGGTGCACAATTTCAGAGATCATGTAATGGGGATTATGGTTGGTGTTAATACAGTAATTGCGGATGATCCATTATTAACAACCAGATTAGAAAAAAGTGAAGGGAAAAATCCGATCCGAATTGTGGTGGATAGCAAAGGAAGAGCACCATTTAATGCGAAGGTCTTTGATGTTGATGAAAAAACGAAAACAATTCTCGCTACGACGGAAAGTATGAATAAAGATAAAATGTATTCATTGGAAAGGAAAGGCGTAAAAGTAGCGATCCTTCCCTCTGACCAAGGAAGAGTTGATCTACAGGCATTAATGGAATTTCTTGGAGAAGAGAAGATCGACAGTGTCCTGCTGGAAGGAGGAGCAACTCTTAACTACAGTGCTTTAAAGGGTAAAATAGTGCAAGAGGTCATTGCATTTATAGCTCCGAAACTTATTGGTGGCCTAACAGCTAAAACTCCGGTTGGAGGAGAAGGCATTCCCCACCTGGAAGACGCAATTGTTTTAAAAGATGTTGAATATAGTGTGGTTGGCAAAGATTTAATGGTAAAAGGGCGCATAGAAGAGGGATAAAAATCCAAAGGGAGTGATCGCTTGTTTACAGGAATTGTTGAGGAGCTGGGAAAACTTGCATCGATTGAAGGAGGGAGTAACGTTTTCCGCATTAAAATTATCGGGAATAAAGTTCTTGAAGATGTTAAGCTCGGAGATAGTATCAGTACCAATGGTGTATGCTTGACGGTGGTTAAATATGATAAAGACTCTTTTAGCGGAGATGTAATGCCGGAGACGCTAAGAAGAACCAATCTTGGAGATTTGAAGGTGGGTGACACTGTGAATCTGGAAAGGGCCATGGCAATCGGAGACCGCTTTGGAGGTCATATTGTGTCGGGGCATATTGATGGAACCGGTAACATTATCAACTATCGAAAAGAGAAAAATGCAACATGGATCCGAATAGAGTGCAGTAGTGAGCTTCTTCGATATATGATTCCTAAAGGATCGATTGCCATAGACGGGACATCCCTAACGTTAGCAACAGTGGACCATCAGGGATTTGAAGTATCAATTATTCCCCTGACCGGGGAGGAAACTACTTTATTGAAGAAAAAAACGGGAGACAAAGTAAACCTGGAATGTGACATGATCGGAAAGTATGTTGAAAAGCTTTTTCCGAAGGAAAACAGTGACAAAGGAGAGATGAAAAGCTCAGGATTGACCCAAGAGAAACTGGAAAAGATGGGATTTTATTAAGAGAAAGGGTGAAATTAATGTCAGAATTTAACAGCATAGAAGAAGCAATTGAAGATATAAAAAACGGGAAAATGGTCGTTGTGGTTGATGATGAAAATCGTGAAAATGAAGGCGATCTTGTTATGGCTGCAGAAAAAGCAACCACAAAGCATGTAAACTTCATGGCGACTCATGGAAGAGGTTTAATCTGTGTACCCATGGAAAGAGAACGGCTACAGGAGCTTGATATCCTCCCGATGGTCAATAATAACACAGATCCGAACCAAACAGCATTTACAGTTTCTGTTGATGATCGAAGAACTTCAACAGGGATTTCTGCTGAAGAGCGGGCAATGACAATCAGAAGGCTGATCGAAACTGATGCAACGGCTAGAGATTTTCATAAGCCGGGGCACATTTTTCCTCTAATCGCCAAGGAGGGAGGAGTTCTTAAAAGAGCCGGTCATACAGAAGCCTCAGTAGATCTGGCAAGGTTGGCAGGACTTTACCCGGCTGGCGTCATTTGTGAAATTATGAATGAAGACGGAACAATGGCAAGAGTCCCCCAATTGAAAGAGTATTGTCAAAAACACGATCTGAAATTTATTACTATTGCGGATCTTATCGCATACAGAAGTAAAAAAGAAACTCTGATCGAACGTATTACTGAAGCGGAACTCCCAACAAAGCATGGCAAATTCAGAATTTTCGGGTATGTCAATCAGCTTAACGGTGAACACCATGTAGCTCTTGTAAAAGGCGAAGTTGATGGAAAAGAGCCGATTCTTGTGCGGGTCCATTCCGAGTGCCTGACAGGAGATGCTTTCGGGTCCAAACGGTGTGATTGCGGAGAACAGTATGATCGGGCAATGGAGATGATTGAGAAAGAAGGAAAAGGTGTACTCGTCTATATGCGTCAGGAAGGCAGAGGCATTGGTCTGATCAATAAACTCCGGGCATACTCTTTACAAGATGAAGGGTATGATACGGTAGAAGCCAATGAAGCCCTAGGATTTCCGGGGGATCTTCGGGAATACGGGATTGGAGCACAAATATTAAAAGATCTCAAAATAGAAAAAATTAAACTGATTACAAATAATCCAAAAAAGATTCATGGATTATCAGGTTATGGGATTGAAATTGTTGAGCGTGTGGAGATTGAAATAGATCCTCAAGAGGACAATAAATTCTACCTGGAAACAAAGGAGTCGAAAATGAACCATATGACCCACTATAAAAAGGAGGAAAAGTAAATG
The DNA here is from genome assembly GCA_003554105.1 of Clostridiaceae bacterium. Lineage (GTDB taxonomy): Bacteria > Bacillota > Clostridia > Peptostreptococcales > T1SED10-28 > T1SED10-28. Next base: position 60,517 of record PWFQ01000014.1, read on the forward strand.
AAGAATTATGAAGGAACACTTCTTGTGAAAGAGGCAAAATTTGGAATTATCGTTGGGCGATTTAATGAGTTTATTGGAAGCAAGCTTTTATCAGGGGCGATTGATGCATTGAAAAGACACGGAGCCACCGATGATCAAATCGATGTAATCTGGGCACCGGGAGCGTTTGAAATACCTCTTATAGCTAAAAAGGTTTCGAAAAGTGGACGATACGACGGTGTGATTTGTTTAGGAGCTGTCATTCGCGGAGCAACCCCTCATTTTGATTACGTGTCCAGTGAAGTAACAAAAGGGATTGCAAGTGTTTCTCTTGATACTGAGGTTCCTGTGGTATTTGGAGTGCTTACGACAGACACCATTGAACAGGCTATCGAGCGGGCGGGAACGAAAGCGGGGAATAAAGGATTTGATGCAGCCATGACAGCCATAGAAATGGTTAATCTTATGAAAGAAATCCACAATGTTTAGTGGCGTAAAAACCTTATACTTTGATTATGACGGAACCCTTCATTGGAGTGAAAAAATCTATTTGCCCGCATTTCGAAAGGGACAGGAAGCATTAATGGAATTAGGGCATTTAAAAAGCAGGGACTTAACGGATCGGGAGGTTACACGATTTCTTGGACTTACCAGATACGAAATGTGGGAGAAGTATCGCCCTGATTTGCCTGAAGAAGTGACTAAAATCGCAGGAGATGTTATAGGGAAAGAAATGGAGCGGTTAGTTTTAATCGGCGAAGCCGAACTCTATCCGGGAGTCATTGAAACACTCGAGCACCTTAAAAACAAAGGCTATACTCTCGTATTCCTCAGCAATTGCGGGAAAAATTACTTGGAGAATGCAAAAAAAACATTTCCTCTCGATAAGTACTTTGAGGCTTTTTATTATGCTGAAGCCTTCGGGTATCTGCCTAAGCATGAAATTTTACGGCAGGTACGAGAAAATCACCCCGAAAAACAAGTCATTGTCGGAGACCGTCATAAAGATATGGAAAGCGGATATAAAAACAACATGAAAACCATCGGTTGCAGCTATGGTTATGGGACAGAAGAAGAATTAAAGGGGGCGACCGTTGTCATAGAAGATATACGCAAACTAATAGATCTGCTTTAACAGACTAAGTTCCGGGAAAATTGATATGGATGATGTGGAGGAGAAGAATATATATTCTTCTCCTCTTTTAGATAAACTCTATTCTTTCTTCGACCGGGATTGGATTTTGTAATACTGATAAAGAAGGTCTACTCCTGCTCCGGTACCACCAACAGGACTTAAGGGTCCTTTTTTATCCTGCCAGGAAGTTCCGGCTATGTCCAAATGAATCCAGGGAAGGCTTTGTGTGAATTTTTCAATAAAAAGGCCGGCAACAATGGTTCCAGCAAGTCGGGGACCCGAGTTTTTCATATCAGCAATCTCTGATTTGAGCAAGTCATGATAATCGGACTCTGCAGGGAGTCTCCATATTTTCTCTAAAGAGTTTTTGCTTGCATCTTCCAATTGTTGACTCCCCTCATTGGTGCTGGATAGATAGGGGGTGATGTTTTTACCTAAAGCAACGAGTGCAGCTCCGGTCAATGTTGCAATATCAATAATTGAATTGACTTTTTCCTGATCGATGATAAAATGTACAGCATCAGCCAGTGTCAATCTCCCTTCTGCATCAGTGTTTGTAATTTCAATGGTTTTTCCTGCCATTGAACCGATCACGTCACCGGGCCGATACGCATTTCCTGAGATCATATTTTCGCAAGCTGCAATGACTACCGTCAGATTTACTTTCAATCGGTTTTTTGCCACAGCGGCGATTGTTCCTATAGCAGAGGCGGCACCACCCATATCCATCTTCATTGTAAGCATTCCGCCGGTCGGTTTAATTGAATAACCTCCACTGTCATAAGTGAGCCCTTTACCAACCAATCCGTAGATTTGATCTGAAGAAGGATTTCCCTGATACCGCATAACGATTAATTTGGGGGGCTGGGAAGAGCCTTTGGAAACATTCAAAAAAGCCTCCATGCCAAGTCTGTTCATCTCATTCTCATCAAGGATTTTAACATCCAATCCATAAATTTCACCTTGAACTGAAGCCACCTGAGCAAGAGCGGAAGGGGTCATCACATTGGCGGGCTCGTTAACCAGATCCCTTGCAAAGCAAATACCCTCACCGATGGAAATTCCCTCTTCTAATGCTGATTTTGTTGAAAACAGTTCTTCTTCATCGCGGGAAAACAGATAAACGGTTTCAATAGGAGGTGTTTCGTCAGAAGAGTCCTGCTTATATTTATTAAAAGAATACTTGGAGAGAATAAGAGATTTTCCCAAGGTCTGAACGAGGGACTTAAGAGGAAGAGTACCTTCCAAAGGTGTTAAATCGAGTCCTACGGAGATGTAATTTTCCGTGTAACATTTTTGAACAGCCTTCCCGAAATTTGTTGCAATAGACTGAGGGTTAAGATCTTCTCTTTTGCCCATTCCGATGAGAACAACCATTTGAGGAAATTCCTGATGAAACAGGGGCAATAGTCTAGTGCTTCCTTTCTTTCCCAGGAAGGGTCGATCGGTATTTTTTTGCTCTAAAACCTCCTTAAGATTTCTAGGGTAATCTTCCTGCGAAATTTCGGATTCCTCAAATACGGGCAGGATCAGAGCCTTTACTTCATTTAAATTCGGCAATCCTTTGAGTTCAATTTTCATATAATCACTCCTTTTTAGTCTCTACAACCATATTTTACCCTCCAGATGAGGATAGAATCATTCTGTTGATAGAAAATGCAGAGAGAAAAGAATTATTTGAAAAAACTTGACAAAGAAAACACAGAGATATATAATAATGATAATCATTATCATATAATGAGTGTGAAAATTATAAAAAGGAGAGTGACAACATGACAGCATTATTGGTAGGAGCAGATAAATTAGGAAATATTCCGGAAACCCTTCGATGTCAGGGGATCGATCACTACGTACATTGGACGGGGAGAAAAAAGAAACTCAGAAAATCAAAAATCCCCAAAGAGGCGGATATGATTATCTTATTCTATGACTATATTGAGCATAATATAGCAAGTATTATAAAGGAACAGGCTAAACAGCAAAACATCCCCTGTGTTTTCTCTAAGAGAGCTGTAAGTGATTTGACTCAACAACTCGAACGCTGTTCTCAGTGTAATTTAAAAGATCTATGTCACGGAACTTCCATGGTCAGCTAAAAGGTTCTTTAGAATATTCGGTATAAATGGTAAACTAAAATCAGTCCCTTTGTTAAAAGGCACTGATTTTTTAGTTGCAATAGATGAAAGAAAGAGCAGCAGAGCGTCACTGTTGAAGATTACGTCCAATATGTGATTGTATGAACTAATAAATTACTGGGAGGTACTCGATGATTACATTAGAAAAAATTATTGAATCCCGCAGAAGAATTCAGAGCTCAATTTATCGAACACCGCTGGAGCATTCGATGCATCTGAGTAACAAAAAACAGGAAGTGTTTTTAAAGTTAGAAGCGCAACAAAAATTAAAAAGCTTTAAAATTCGTGGAGCAATGAGTAAATTGACTTCTCTTACGAAAGAAGAACGAAAAAGAGGAGTCATTACAGTCTCATCAGGGAATCACGGTGCAGGGGTAAGTTATGGGGCCTCATTAATGGGTGATGTAGATGCTACCGTTGTTGTGCCTGAAACAACACCCCTTTCAAAAGTGGAGAAAATAAGGTATTATGGAGCAAAAGTAATACAAAGAGGACAAAATTATGATGGAGCAAACCAGTTTGCAAAGGAACTGATACGAAAGGAGGGCTTAATTTTCATCGACCCCTGTTCAGATGAGGATGTGATTGCAGGCCATGGTTCTATGGGACTGGAAATTCTGGAAGATTTGGAGAATGTAGAGACTGTTCTCGTTCCAATTGGAGGAGGAGGAATGATTACAGGGATCAGTGTTGCGATCAAAAGCAAACATCCAAAAGTAAGAATTGTCGGGGTGCAGACTGCTGCATGTCCTGCTATGGTAAAATCCCTTGAAGAGAATATCTTTTATGAAGAGTACCCTACTGAAGCAAGTCTTTGTGATGCTTTAGTTGGAGGAGTGGGAGAAATCCCCTATAAGTTGGCGCAAAATACAATTGATGATATTCTTGTTGTTTCTGAAGAAGCCATAAAGGAGGCGACCAGACATTTACTGGTCAAAGAAAAAGTTGTAGCTGAACCCTCTGGAGCTGTTGGGATTGCTGCAATTCAGGAAATGAGTGAAAAAATTCCCGGAGTCCGGGTTGTTTCTTTGATTTCAGGAGGGAATCTGGATGAAGATCTAATGAAAAAGCTGTTGAAATAGTCTTTTGACTATCCAACAGCTTTTTTTACAGTTCGGGAACCGGAATCTTCTTAACTCCTCCCGGTGTAAGCTTGTCCCGATAATCTTGAAGATAAGGAATTTCTTCCCGTGCCCAATAAAGCGCTTCTTTATCAATCGCACGGATCATCAATTCTTCTTTCCGATCTGAAGCTTCGGCTAAAATATCTCCTAAAGGACTGACAAGTTTGCTTTTTCCGCAACTATGATTACCAACTGTGTTTACACCCAAAACATAGACCGTATTGTCCAGTGAACGGGCAGGAAGTTGAATGTCCCAACGGTGAGAGGCTCCCAGGGACCATACGGAAGGACAAACAATGATTTCTGCTCCTTCTAAAGCCAGCAATCGACTGGGTTCGGGGAACTCCATTTCATAGCAGATGAGAATTCCGATTTTCCCCACATTCGTATTGAACACGGGATATTGGATTTCTCCGGGGGTGAAAATTTTAGCCTCTCTCCCCCAAAGCAGGCTTTTCCTCACAATCCCCCGCAGTTGCCCTTCGTGATCGATGAGTGCCACTGAGATGTGAAGTTTTCCTTCCTTCCCTTTTTCCACAAAGGGACAAATAATTGAAGCCTTAGCTTTTTTTGCTTCCTCCTGCATAACCGAGACCGTTTTCCCTTCCCGTGTTTCCGCTAAAATTTCAAAAGCATTTTTTGAAAGATAGTACCCGGTTGTCCATAGCTCAGGAAGAACGATTAAATCTACTTCTTCCTCGGCAGCTTTTCGAATGAACTCCACACCCCGCTTTAAATTTGCATCAACATCGTTCATAATCGGCGTAAGCTGTATTGCTGCGACTTGAAACATAGGCTTTCCTCCTTTGCATTCGTTATAACTATGAATTGTATACCCATTTAATGTGAAAGTAAAGGGGAGAAAAAAACGGAAGAGATTCTCAAAAAACAAGAATTCAAAGGAAAAAGCAATGTGTATATGGTAAAATAAAAAGAAACAACTGCAAGGAGTGAAATCATGAAGAAAGGAATTGTTGTGGCAGGATTATTTCTTGTTCTTGTAATCGTTTTAAGACCGTTTGTGTTGGACTTCGTCGAGCTTCTTAATTTTAACCGGGAAATCGAAGCCATTGAGATTCAAAATGTGCGATTCGTTGAAATTGAAGATGGAGTATACGAAGGGAGTCATCAGGTTGGCTCTATTTCTGCATCAGTAAGGATCTCTTTTACCGACGGTGAGATGGAATTGCTGGACATTGAGCACGAGCATGAGAGAGGCTATAATGCAGAAGAAATTGTTGAACGGGTTATAGAGGAACGCTCGCTCAGAGTAGATGCCGTAACTGGAGCAACAGACAGTAGCAGGGTAATCCTAAAAGCTATCGAGAATGCAATTTGCCAAGGGAATGCCACTGTGTGTGAGAATTAAAACTCTATGAGACCGGGAGGAATTTAATGGAAATTTATGATCTTACCCACTTAATTATGAATAAGATGCCGGTATATCCGGGTACTAAAGGACCAGACATATCGATCGAGTTTGAGGTTCTTAAAGATGGTTTTGAAGAAAGCAAGCTGGAATTATACAGTCATAACGGAACCCACATGGATGCTCCTGCCCATCTGATACCTGGGGGGAAACGTCTTGAAGACTATGAACCTTCAAAGTTCATCGGTTCCGGAATCGTCATTGATCTTTCAAATGTCAAGGAAGAAAGAATAACCCTGCTAGACTTTCTGCAAGTGGCCGGAAACAAACTCAGAGAGAGCACCTATGACTATCTTCTTCTTTATACAGGTTGGGATAAAAAATGGGGAAAGAAGAGTTATTTTCATGAATGGCCCTATCTATCAGAAGATCTGGCCGGCTATTTGAGCACTCAAAAACTAAAAGGAATCGGCATAGATTTTCCTTCGGTTGATCCATCGGAGGATCCTAAGGATGATGAAAACTTGAAAGCCCATAAAATAATTCTTCATGAGGATATTGTAATTGTTGAAAATTTAAAAGGGTTAGAGGACTTATTAGGGAGAGTATTTGAATTTTATGGTTTGCCTCTTCATATAAAAGGCGCTGAGGGTTCACCTGTCAGAGCAATCGCTGTAGCCCAACCTGAAAAAGGGGGAGATTGATTGTGTCAATTCATCAGGGACATCGCAAACGGGTTAAGGAGCGGTTTATGAAGGAAGGAATCGACCATTTCCAGGACCATCAAATTTTAGAGATGCTGCTTTTCTATGTGATTGCGCGAAAAGATACGAATGAAATTGCTCATGGACTGATAAAGGAATTCGGAAGCTTTTCCGGTGTTTTAGACGCGGAAGTTGAAGATCTGCAGAAGGTTGAAGGGATTGGAGAAAATGCTGCGATTTTTTTAGCGTCCTTTGCTCCTGCTGCGAAGAGATACAATTATTGCAAATGGGGTAAAAAGCCACATTTAAACAGTTCAGCAAAAGCAGGCGAATTTGCAATGACCCTGTTTCAGGACTTGCGCTATGAATGCTTTTACATGATCTGTTTGGATAATCAGAACTATGTGAAATACACTGCAAAAACTTTTGAAGGAACGATAAATGAAGCACCGGTTTACCCGCGACTGGTTGTTGAAACTGCACTAAAACACGGAGCAAGTTCTGTCATTCTGGCCCACAACCACCCCGGAGGATCGTTAAAACCCTCTCAAGGGGATATTCATGTTACAAAAAAGATAAAGGATGCCCTGGGTATGATTGATGTAAAGGTCGTGGATCATATTGTCGTGGGGAATAATAAATTTTTCAGTTTTGCAGAAGAAGGACTTGTGTTATAGGAGAGATGTCAATTGATAAAGGGTGAATGGATCGATGAAAAGAATCGCTTTACTGCTATTCCTTGTTATGGCCGTTCTACTCATATATGTTTTTATACAATGGGATCCCAAGGAACAAGAGAATCAGGGAAAAGAGGAATCTGAGGATGAAGTTTCGATTGAAGACCACTTTGAGCCAAACCTACCAAGGGATGTCCAGAGAGTTGAACTGTTCGAAAGAATTGAACGCGGTGGATATGATAAAAATAAGGAAACCTTGCTTCTGCAATTAGCGGCAGGAGATGATAACGTAGCATACCGAAGCTATGTCCTGCTTGGAGACCTTTCTGAAGAGAAAAAAGCATTAAGCTATTATTTGAGAGCTTTAGAGATCCACGAAGAGGATCGTTTATGGCAACGCATATTAGATATCGTGGTAAAGACAGGCTCAGAAGTAGAGGAAGAATTGGTTTTGACTGCAGCAGAAGAGCAGATTCGAACTCCTCTTGGACTTCAGACCTATATTCAATACAAAAATGACGGGGACATGATATTACAGACTTTAGCGGAACATGGTTTATGGGAAGAAATTCATGTATTTCTAGAGTCCAATGAAAATGATCTGAAAAATGTTGATGAACAAACCGCTGCATATTATAAAGTTTTGTCGAGGATTAGGACCGATCGGGAGTATAATGAAATCCTTGATCAAAAACTTATACAATTTCCGGATGATGAACGTCTGCTTTTTTGGAAAGCTCAAATTATGGAAGAGCAGGGACCGTTGGAAGAAGCTTTGGAGATTTATGAAAGGATAGGAGCCCGTGGTGCGGAAAAAGCCGGAGAAATCTATTTGGAAATGGGTGAACAGGAAAAAGCCTACTTGTTGTTTAGCGAATCTGAGCATCCTCCATTGATGTATCGAGGTGCAAGAAATCTTGAGCTAATCGATCGATGTGAGTTAGCACTTCCTATCTATGAGAAATTGATAATGATGGACCATTCTCTTGGAAACCAAAGCGCATATCGGGTGATCACCTTGGCGTTGGATCCGGAATATAAAGATGTGAATACTTCCTATGCAAAAGAGCGGTTAAAGGATACGATTTCCTGGAACTATCGCTTGGGTGAAAGTCCGACGATACCGATTGATGAAGAAATTTTTGATGCGCCCCTGGAAGAGAATGAGAAAGTTCGTGAGCAGTTAGACAGACTCAAAGCACTAGACCATTATGGAAAAACAAAATCACTTCAATTGGAAAAGGGGATTATAAACGGACAGGATGACCCATATAAAAGGTTTGCCCTTGCAAAATTCTATCAGCATAAAAGCAATCACTTTCTTTCTGTGCGACAGGGAATCGTATTATTAAGAGAAAGTAAAACCTTGGAAAACTATTATTTATCCTATCCGAAACCGTATGGCAACTTTGTACTTAAATATGCAGAAAAATACGGGGTGGACCCTTATCTGATTTGGGCAGTTATGCGAGAGGAAAGTCATTTTCGTTCGGATGCAGTATCCTGGGCAGGAGCAATGGGGCTAATGCAGATCATGCCTGCTACCGGAGACTGGATAGCAGAGCAAATCGGATATCAGTTAGGAGAGGGAGATCTACTGCGACCGGAAGTCAACATTGAGTTTGGGGCGTTTTACTTGAGAAACGTGTTGCGTATTTTCGATGGAGACTTTGATAAAGCCTTGGCAGCCTACAACGGAGGGACGGGAAATGTGAGAAGATGGAAAGAGAACAGGATTGGTAAAAGTGAAGCAGGTTTTCCTGTGGCTATTGCTTTTCCTGAGACAAGAGAGTATATAGTAAAAGTAATGGACTCATATTTGACGTATCTATGGATATATGAGGAAGGAGATTTCCATGGGAATTGAAAGAGAAAGAAAATTTATTCTGAAAACCCTGCCGAATCTTGAGGGATATGAAAAAAAGATCATCATTCAAAAGTATCTGGGAACAAAACCTGAGTTGAGGGTGAGGAAAATCGGGGAGAAATTTATCATTACGAAGAAAGGTGAGGGTACACATACCCGGCGTGAAGAGGAAATGGAAATCAGCGAAAGGCTTTTCCGTTTTTTAGAAGGTTACGAAGAAGAAAAGAGTATTAAGAAAGTACGGCACTACGTTCCTCTTACTAAAGGATTGATTGCAGAAGTTGATGTTTACAAAGGTCCGTTGGAAGGTTTTTACAGTGCAGAAGTGGAATTTGATAGCGCTGAGGATATGAAAAATTTCGATCCTCCTCCATGGTTTGGATTGGAAGTTACTCATCGCAAGGATCTTTCAAACTATTCTATCGCAACGTTCGGATTACCTGAAGATATAATGGAAAAATTCTCTAACCGGAAGAAAGGGGAAAAGTAGATGAAGATATTAGATAATCAGCAAATGAAGCTGTTGGATAAAATAACGGTGAACGACTATAAAATACCCGGACTCATTTTAATGGAAAATGCAGGAATCAATACAACGAATGAAGTAATGAAAGCATTAAAAAACGACTACAGAAAAAAAGTGATAATTTTATGCGGAACAGGAAACAATGGAGGCGATGGTTTTGCAGTATCAAGACATTTATATAATCGGGATGTGCAGATCAAAGTATATATAATCGGAGAAGAAAATCATATAAGTGGGGATGCAAGGGTTAACCTCGAGGCAATTAAAGCAATGAAAGTTCCTATTGGCCATATGAAAAGCGAAGATGATATGATCGATTTTAATCTGGATCTGCTTAAATCCGATATCATTGTTGACGCAATTTTTGGCACGGGACTAAATTCACCGATCCGTGGCATAGCCAATCAAGTGATTAATGTTGTGAATAACGTTAAGAGGAAAGTGATTTCAGTGGACATTCCCTCGGGAATTAGCGGCGATACAGGCGAAATATTGGGGAATGCCATCAAAGCAACAATCACAGTCGCATACCAATTGCCTAAAATCGGGAATTTAACCTCCCCCGCAATCGAATATAATGGAAAACTGCTGATTCGACCGATCGGCATACCTCACGAAGCGATCCAAAGCTCTCAATATGAGGCAAAACTCGTCACCGAGAAAACTTTGAAGGACATTATTCCTATTCGAAGTTTGGATTCTCACAAAGGGTCTTATGGAAGAGCGCTCTTAGTAGCGGGATCCAAGGGGATGACCGGAGCTGCAATTTTGGCTTCAATGGCTGCCCTACGAAGCGGCCTTGGAGTCCTTCATCTTGCAATTCCCGAAGAACTGAATGATATCTTGGAAACCCAGTTGACGGAAGTTATGACAGTGCCTTACTTGAGAAAAGAAGATAAAAATGAATTTCTAAATGAAATCACCGGCATACTGAATAGTTTAAAAATCAGTAAAGTTGCAGCAATGGGTCCCGGACTTGGACGCACCAAGGAAACAGAAATACTTGTTGAAACAATCCTTAAAGAAACGAAGGCTCCAATTATCCTGGATGCTGATGCTTTAAATGTCTTGCCGAATAAGCTCAAGCTCTTGAAGAAAGTGAAAAACCGATGCATTTTAACTCCCCATCCTGGAGAAATGGCAAGGCTTACAGGCCTATCCATTTCTGAAATCAACGAGAATCGGATTAAAGTTGCGAAGGACTTTTCGCGGAAGTATGGAGTGATCCTTATTCTTAAAGGAGCGAGCACAATAATCACAGACGAAGAAGGAAACGTATTTCTTAACACCACAGGAAATCCCGGAATGGCTACTGCTGGGAGCGGAGATGTTTTAACCGGAATTATCACGGCTTTTGTCGGGCAGGGGATAGAGCTGATCGATGCTGCAAAAGCCGGAGTGTATATTCATGGAAGGGCCGGGGATGAGGCTGCTAGACACACGGGGGAATACGGAATGATTGCCAGTGATATGATCAAAGAATTACCTGCAATTATTTCCGAGATTGTCGATAAAAAAAAGGAAATGCTATAATAAAATAAATATTCTGATAAAATGCCTTGTTTAAAAAGTCGTTCCCGTGGTATAATATGTATATAATAAAATCCGGTAGTTCTCTACCAGCCGAAAAAACTTCATAATATGCATGCAACAAGACAAACAGGAAACTGTTTAACGGAACCTATATTTAGGTTAGAAGAGGAAAACAAAATCAAACAATCATGAAGTGATGAAAGGATTTTGAAGTACAATCAGAAAGGTGTGGTGTCTACGAACAAAAATTCGAATCCACCAAAGTCATTGAAAGGCTGGTATAACTACTTCCGATTTTATTATCAATAGGTGAGGACGAGTAATAGAAATATTATTTGTCCTTACTTTATTTTTTGCTCCTTTCCCTAGAAATCAAAAACGTGATATAATGACCATTAATAAAGAAAAGTACATAGGAATATAGAAAGTTAAGGGGGATAAAAATGAATATAAAAATGATCACGGACAGCGCGTGTGAATTAACTGAAAACTACATTGAAGATTTAAGCATTGAAGTTGTACCGCTCACAATCCATCTTGGAGAAGAGGAGTTTAGGGATGGGATTGATATTAAGCCGGAAGAACTGCTTGCGGGAATGAAAGAAGGTAAGCGCTATAAAACCTCGCAGATTTCACCGCAAACCTTTAAAGAGGTTTTTAAAAAGAATATTGCGAAGTATGACACTGTGATCTATATTGCATTTTCATCAGAAATTTCAGGAACATATCAATCAGCGATGATTGCAAAAAATGAGCTTATGGAAGAAGTTGAAACACCCTTCGATTTGGAAATAATTGACAGCAAGTGCGTTTCATTGGGTCTTGGTCTGGTTGTATTGAAGGCTGCAGAGATGATCACAAAGGGAGAGAGCAAAGAAAAAATCATCGAAAAAGTGGAATATCTATCGAAAAACATGGAACACATCTTTACAGTTGATGATCTGGAATATCTATATCGAGGTGGAAGGGTGTCTTATACATCAGCATTTGTAGGAGGGTTATTAAGCATAAAACCGATCTTAAATGTCGATGATGGGAAGCTCGTTCCTATTGAAAAAATACGAGGGAGAAAAAAAGCGATCAAGAGGATGGCTGAAATAGTAAAAGAGCGTGGTGTGAATCTCGATGAGCAAACAGTCGGGATAAATCATGGGAACGATCTTGAAAGTGTGGAGTTTTTAAAGGAACTGTTAAAGGAGCTGGGAGTTCAGCATTTTATTGTTAATACAGTGGCAGCTGCAATCGGTGCTCATTCCGGACCTGGAACCCTCTCGGTATTCTTTCTGTCAACCGGTGAAAATCCTGAGTAAAATGATCAAATACAAAACACTAAGCCTCCTATCTTTGGAGGCTTTTTAAACTTTTTGTAGAGATCTGTGAAATTTCATAAAAAAATGGGTATGTTCTTAAGTATCAAACAAGGACGAGGAGGCGCACAATGGATAAAGACATACAAGTGTTAATCGGTGGAATTCAAGGAGAAGGGGTTTTGGCAACAGGTGCTTATTATCTTCAAGTGCTTTCGCGCATGGGATATCATGTGTATGGAAAGCGCCATTTTACTTCGCGTATAAAAGGTGGAAACAGTGCCATGGTGGCATATGGCAGTGTGGAAAAAAGAGGTTGCGGAAAAGATCAAATGGATATTATTATGGCCCTTGATCAGGATACCGTAGACATTTACTTGAAAGATTTGAGACCCGGAGGTCTTTTGTTATACGACAACGCAATTGACATTCAATACAATAAAAATGATGCAGAAAAAAATGAAATCCAGGTGATCGATCTTCCAATTACAGAATTGGTGAAGGAGTACGGGAGTAAGATTATGAAAAATGTTTGTGCATTGGGATTTTTGTCAAGAGTCACTGTCATTAAACCTGAAATTGTGGAAGGAGTCGTAGAAACAGCCTTTAGAAAAAAGGGGAAAAAGATCATTGAAGAGAATAAAAAAGTGTTGCAAGCCGCTGTAAACTACGAGTTCAACAGTTTGAAAGGAGTCAATTATTTGCTTGAGTCGGTGTCTGAAAAAGATCGGGGACCTGTAGTTGTGGGAAATGATTTGATTGGAATGGGAGCAGTTGCTGCAGGCTGTCGCTTTATGGCAGGATATCCTATTACCCCTGCTTCTGAAATCATGCAATACTTATCGACGGTACTCCCTCGTTTTAAGGGAAGAGTGATACAAACAGAAGATGAGATCAGTGCCATTAACATGATCATTGGAAGCAGTTATGCGGGAGTACGAAGTATGACTGCTACCTCGGGACCGGGAATTTCTTTGATGATTGAAGGACTGGGGCTCTCATCAATGGCAGAGGTGCCAATTGTTGTAGTAGACGCCCAAAGGAAAGGACCCAGTACGGGACTCCCAACAAAGCTAGAACAAAGCGATTTAAACACTCTTTATTATGGCGGTCACGGAGAATTCCCATTGATCATTCTTGCACCGGCGACCTTTGAGGACTGCTTTTATGATACGGTGGAAGCATTCAACCTTGCGGATATCTATCAGTGCCCCGTTATCATTCTTTCCGATTCGCTTCGGAGTCTTTCTTATGAGAATATCGATTCAATTGATTTTGACCGGATAAGGCTTAATCGGGGAAAAATTGTACAAGAGATTGACCAAAATCAAAATGATGATACAGAACCTTTTAAAAGGTATGGAAATCTTGAAGACGGGATTTCTAAAAGAGTTTTTCCCGGAACTGCCAACGGCCTGCATCATGTAACGGGACTTGAACACGATGAAAAGGGATATCCCATTGGTGTCAAAGCATCCGGGGAAGGATTAACAGAAAAACGGATGAACAAGCTCATTCCATTGGAAGAGAGAGACGGGATCATTTTGAAAACCAATGAAGGCAATAAAATCCTCTTCCTCGCCTACGGGTCAACTTTTTCCTATGTAGAAAGGGCAGTCAAAAATCTTGATGGGATTGTTGATTATGGAGGGGTTAAACAAATTAAACCGTTACCGAAAAAACAATTACGACAGCTGATGAATGATTATGAAAAAATCGTAGTTGTAGAAAATAATTACAGTGGACAGTTAAGAAAAATCATTCAAGCTGAGCTCGGAAATCACAATCAGCTGGAAAGTCTTTTGGATTTCAGCGGTGAAGGGTTTAAGATTGAAAAGATCGAATCGAAAATCAAGGAGGTGACCTAATGGCAAAATATCAGGAATACAGCAATGGCATAGAACCAACCTGGTGCAAGGGTTGCGGGGATTTCTCAGTGCTTCGGTCTTTGCAGATTGCTCTCAGTGACTTGGAAATTCCTAATAAAAATTTATCCGTGGTCTCCGGTATTGGTTGTTCGGGAAGAATTTCAGGATACATGAAATCCTACAGTTTTCATGGAATTCATGGGAGAGTCCTTCCTGTGGCACAGGGAATTAAAGCAGCCAATCCAAAACTTACAGTGATTGCAACGGGAGGCGATGGCGATGGCTTTGCTATTGGCAGCGGTCATTTTATTCATGCAGCAAAGAGGGATATGGACATTACTTATATTGTAATGGACAATCAAATCTATGGATTAACCAAAGGTCATACCTCACCCATCAGTGAAAAAGGATTTAAAACCAGCTCCACTCCCTACGGGAAGGAGGATACTGCTCTTGAACCGGCGTTACTGGCATTAAGTGGGGGGGCATCCTTTGTTGCCCAGGGATTTTCCGGCTATCAGGAGGAGTTGGTTGATATAATCAAAGAGGGAATTCAACACAAGGGATTTTCTTTTATACACATCTATAGCCCGTGTATCACTTTTAATAAGATAAATACTTACCAATGGTACAGACAACATCTTATTCCACTAAAAGATCAAAATAAAAAGCACGATAAAAGCAGCCTTAAGGAAGCTATGGAGTTAGTCGTCGATAAAGAAGGAATGCTCACCGGTCTAATCTATCAGAATCAGAGAAAAAGTGAGACAGATGCACCTTCTTTAGTGGATCAGACAAGAGCTCTCAGCAAAGAGGAATTCGATGACCTTTTTCAAAGACTTTATATATAGTAATACAAAGAAAGAGTGATCAGGATGAAAACAGCCATGTACTGGAAAACAGGAAAAGAAAAAAAGGTGCAGTGTATCCTTTGCCCACATAGATGTCATATGGAACCGGATCAAGTAGGGATTTGTGGAGTGCGAAAGAATATTAGAGGGAAACTGCTTACATTAAATTATGGGAAATTGAGCTCCATTGCATTAGACCCCATAGAGAAAAAACCGATTCATTTCTTTCAACCCGGGACACAAACCTTATCAATCGGGAGCTTTGGGTGCAATTTTTTCTGCGAATTTTGTCAGAACTACTCAATTTCCAAATGCATTCCGGAAACTTTTTCAATGACTCCTGAAGATGTGGTTAATAAAGCGACCGCTTTTAATGTTCCTTCAATTTCTTATACGTATAACGAACCCACCGTATTTTATGAAATGGTTACGGAAACTGCCAGATTGGCTAAACAAAAGGGATTGAAGAATATTTTGGTCACAAATGGGTATATAGAAGAAGAACCAAGGCAGGAATGGGAGAGGCTTATGGATGCGGTCAATGTTGATCTGAAAGGTTTCAGTAAAGAGCGATATCCCGGAAACTTCGGGGGGCATCTGGAAAAAGTGAAAGAAAGCATCCTGGCCTATCAGAAAGCGATGCATCTGGAATTAACCATCTTAGTTGTTCCCGGGATTAATGATTGGGACGGAGAAATTCAAGAGGCGATTCGATGGATCGCAAAGATCGATCCAAAGATTCCTATCCACTTAAATCGTTATTATCCCACAGAGCATTATAGAGAGCCGGCCACGAATCTTAATGATATTAGAAAGCTGTACAATTTCGCAAAAGAGCATTTGAACAATGTCAGGTGTGGGAATTTCTGATGCTGTTAGGAGGAAAACATTATGAGTAATATTAAAGGACTGTTTATTACACCTCATCCCCCAATTATGATTCCTGCCCTCGGAGAAGGAAGAGAACGTGAGATTGAGAAAACAATTCTCGGAATCCGAGCTGTTGCCGAAAAAATACGGGAGGTGAGCCCGGATACCCTTCTTGTGATTACCCCCCATGGGGAAGTATCCAGGGATCATATCACGATTCTGGAAGGAGATCGAGTTAGAGGGGATCTTAGGAGTTTTGGGTACCCTCATTTAAAGATGGAAAAGACAAATGATGAAACAACTGTGGAAAAAATGAAAAAATCCTTTGATAAAGAAGGTCTGCCGGGACGTTTCACTAAAGGAGAAATCGATCATGGGGCCTTTGTTCCTCTGTACTTTATTCAAGAAGTGCTTCCCGACTTGAAAATTATTCACATCTCTATCGGGATGCTTTCTTTGAAGGAGCTGTACGAGTTGGGGAAGAAAATAAGAGGAATTTTGGAAAAAGCCTCAGGAGCGTTCGGAATTTTAGCTAGCGGCGATCTGTCCCATCGATTAAAAGAAGAAGGACCATATAGCTATCATCCTAAAGGGGAAGTTTTTGACCGTCATCTGATTAATGCCGTTAAGCGATGCAATATAGGAGACATTATCAATATGCCGGAAGATGTTTATGGCCCTGCAGGAGAATGCGGTTTGCGTCCGATTGTTCTCGGGCTGGGGATTTTCGGGGAACCGAAGATGCGCTCAGAGGTAATATCTTATGAAGGGCCCTTTGGTGTTGGGTATATGAATGCATGGATCGAGGAATACTTAGTATAGAGGAGGAACCGGCTTGTCAAACACCCACTACGCAAAACTGGCATTAAAAACAATTCGCGTGAAACTGTTTGAGTCAAGAACTTTGTTGTTTGATGAGTATTGCGAGGAAGTTGAAAGCAGGAATTGGATTAAAA
Source organism: Clostridiaceae bacterium (assembly GCA_003554105.1). Lineage (GTDB taxonomy): Bacteria > Bacillota > Clostridia > Peptostreptococcales > T1SED10-28 > T1SED10-28. Next base: position 77,418 of record PWFQ01000014.1, read on the forward strand.
AGGCGAGTACTTTTAAAGCGGGTGTATTTGTTTCAATTCATAAAAACGGAGAGTTAAGGGGATGTATCGGCACTGTTGAAGGAACAACGGGGAACGTCGGTGAAGAGATTATTTCCAATGCCATAGAGGCTGCATTTCATGATCCCCGTTTTTTGCCTTTGGAAATAAACGAGTTCGATGAGATTTCCGTTAAAGTGGATATTCTGATGCCAAAAGAAACTGTCGAATCAATAGACCAGCTTGATCAAAAAAAGTATGGAGTCATTATTGAACAAGAGGGAAGAAGAGGGCTTTTGTTGCCTGATTTAGAAAGCGTTGACAGTCCGGAGATGCAAGTTCGGATTGCCGCCCAAAAGGGAAGAATTAATCTGAATAAAAAATTTAGGCTGTACCGATTTGAAGTTTTGCGGTATGATTAGAAGGAGAACTGCAAACTAGCAGAATGAGAAAAAGGAGGAACCTGAAGTGAGAAATCGGAGGGAACGAATCCGTACCGCTTTGGTCGTACTGCTAGGGGTATTTACATTATTAGGATGTGAAGATGGGGAACAGGAGATGTTTGGACACGGGGAAGATCAAGTTGAAACCTTTCAAATTCAAGAAGAAACAAGAGAATTTTATGAAGCACAGGTGATTTTCAACGGGAAAGTTGATTCCAACTCAGGGGAGTTTGAAATCAAAGACTTTAGCGAAGACTTCCTTGATAAGGATCTTTATGTCTTTCGATTTGGTCCGGATGTCTATCGGGAGTTCGAAGAAGACCGTTATGACGAGGGAGAGGCAATGAATATTGAGTTCTCAGTAGAGGAAACCTCAACATACAGGGTGCTTGTAATTCAGAGTGTGGAAAAACTGAAATAAAAAGAGGAGCTTGCAGAGTGCAAGCTTTTTCTTTAGAAAGGAACGGGATTTATGAATCGAATAGAGAAAATTCATACGGATGATCCAAAAATATTTTATTCCTATGTAAACTTGAAGCTGACCGGTCTAATCTGTGAAGAGGAGGACTGGTTGGCAAATTTGTCAAATGCCTCAGCACTATTATATTATTTGATGGAGGAAATTAATTGGGCAGGATTTTACTTGATGAAAAATCAGGAACTGGTATTAGGACCTTTTCAAGGGAAACCGGCTTGTACCCATATAGAACTTGGAAAAGGAGTATGCGGTACTGCTGCAGAAACTTCAAAACCGCAAATTGTTAAAGATGTTCATCTATTTGAGGGGCATATTGCATGCGACGAGGCGTCACAATCGGAAATCGTCATTCCGATGATGAAAAACGAAAAGCTTGTAGGGGTTCTGGACATTGACAGCCCTGTGAAAAATCGCTTTAATGAAACTGATCGGAAGCATCTGGAGAGGTTTGCGGAAATTTTAATGAAATATACTGATATCCCCGAATTTTACTAAGTATAATTACAAATGGACATAGGAGAAGTGATATGAAAATAAATGAAATTAAGGATATACTGGAAAAAATAAAAGAGGGCACCATTGACGTTGAGGAAGGGGTTACTGCTCTTAAGGATCTTCCTTTTAAAGATCTGGGATATGCAAAGATTGATGAGCATCGGGAACTGAGAAACGGTTATCCCGAAGTGATTTTTTGCGAAGGGAAAGAAAGCGCTCATGTCATCGGAATAGTCAACCATATGTTGAAGAAGGAGACAAACATTCTTTTGACAAGAGTATCGGAAGAATTGTATGAAGCACTCGGTGAACTGAAGGAAAAAATGGAATACCATCCTGAGGCGGGAATCATTGTCTTTAAACGGGCACCTGTAAAAAAAACGGAAACAATGATTTTAGTCGCAACGGGAGGAACTGCAGATATCAAAGTTGCTGAAGAAGCTGCAATTACCGCAGAAGTATTGGGGAATTCAGTGGAGCGTCTTTACGATGTGGGTGTAGCAGGAATTCATCGACTCTTGATGAATCAAAGCAAACTGCAGGAAGCCAGTGTGATTATTGCTGTGGCGGGGATGGAGGGAGCGCTCCCCAGTGTAATTGGAGGACTTGTTGATAAACCGGTGATTGCAGTTCCCACCAGCGTGGGATATGGTGCGAACTTCCAAGGACTCTCTGCATTACTTACAATGTTAAACAGTTGTGCAAGCGGGATTGGTGTAGTAAATATTGATAACGGATTTGGAGCTGGTTATCTGGCCAGTACGATTAATCGACAGATTGAGCTTGCTAAGAAAGAGAAATAAGGAGGGACAGACATGAAAGAAAAAATACTTTACTTCGACTGTTTATCCGGGATTAGCGGAGATATGGCCATTGGAGCATTGCTAGACCTTGGTGTTGACCGGGATAAATTTACCGGTGAACTTAATAAATTGAATCTCTCAGGATATACTCTGTCCCTGGAAAAAGGCAAGAAAAACGGAATTACCGGTGTGGATGTCAAAGTTCTTCTCGATCAACTTGAAAATCATCATCAACATGAAAATCATCATCACCGGAACCTTCAGGCAATTGAGGATCTTATCGAAGGAAGCGAGCTCAATGAATCGGTAAAAACATTAAGCAAAAAAATATTTCGCGAAGTGGCGGTTGCTGAAGCTAAAGTACACGATCTTGGTGTGGAAGAGGTGCATTTTCACGAAGTGGGTGCGATTGATTCCATTGTGGACATCGTTGGAGTTTCAATTCTCATTGATATGCTGCAACCTGATTGCATTTTCTGTTCGCCCCTTCATGTGGGAACAGGTTTTGTTAAGTGTGAACATGGAATGATTCCCGTCCCTGCTCCTGCGACTCTTGAGATACTGAAGGGAGTTCCGATTTATTCCATGGGAATACGGAGTGAATTAGTCACTCCAACCGGCGCAGCTATTGTAAAAGTGTTAGCCACCGAATTTATTCCTGCTCCTTTGATGGAAATCGAAAAAGTTGGTTATGGTCTTGGAAACAAGGATTTGGAGATTACCAATACATTAAGAGTCATTCTGGGTAAAAAAAAAGCAATTCTGAGCAGCTGGTAATGCTGGAATGCAATATCGATGATATGAATCCTGAAATATACAGCTATCTCTATGAACGATTATTCGCTGAAGGAGCCAAAGATGTATTTTTAACACCGATTTACATGAAGAAAAATCGCCCCGGGACTCTTGTTAATGTCCTTGTAGAGAAAGAGCTGGAAGATCAATTGATCAAGTTGCTATTCAAGGAGACCACCACTTTAGGGATAAGAAAGCGTGAGGTTGAAAGAGAAACATTAAAAAGAGTCTTTACAAAAAAAAAGACCCCCCTTGGGGAGCTGGTATTTAAAGAAGCGTATTATGATGGACAAATGATTAAGTCCACACCCGAATATGAAGATTGTAGAAAAATCGCGATTAAACATCAATTACCCATAAGAGAAGTGTATGACATTGTCCTTAAAGAGGGAAGCAAGAAACCTTAATCATCATCCAATGATGAAAAATAGGATTCAATACCATTCGCAAGACCTTGGACCATTTTTACCTGGTAGTCGGGGTCTTGCATTTTTTCATCCTCTTCGGGATTGGTCATAAAGCCCAACTCAATTAACACCGAAGGAACATTGGACCAGTTCAATACAGCCAGGTGACTTCGATAGTGGACACCCCGATTTCGGGCGGAGGTCGATTTTGAGTACTCATTGATGAGATGGGTTCCAAAAACTCCACTCTGTTTTTCTCGAGTATCATTCATTAATCTTGGAGCAAGAACTGAGGCGCCGTGAATACGGGAATCCTGGTATCCGTCGCCATGAATTGAGAGAAGGAGATCTGCATCATGTTCAGCTGCCATCAAAGCCCGTTCCTTATTGCTGATATTGACATCCTGTTCATAACGGGTTAAAATCACATCGTATCCCCGTTGGCTTAACTCTTCCTCCAGTTGAAGAGCGATCTGTAGAACTAAAGCAGATTCATATTTACCACTGGAAACACCAATGGTTCCCGTTGACATCCGATATGTAGTGGCATTTGTCAGAGGGCTTAAAGGCTCTCTGGAGTAATCCCCGATTTTCTGATGGCCGGGATCAATTAATATACGAGGGGAATTATGATCTTCCTGAGTACGGCGATTCTCAGCTTCCTGATCGGAAGGCGCTTCACCATCGGCGTGAGTATCGTTCATTTCATCTGATGAGACCTTGTTGTCATGGGAAAAAGTGCCTGCAGAACTGATAAAATCCCAATAGTGAAAGAGCAGTGAACGGGAAAAGAAAATAATGAGCAGGATGGAAAATAGAACAAATGATGTTTGGTAAAGATCCCTGTTTTTCATATAATCTTCCTCTATAGATAATTTGAGAATCCTATGATTCTTATTGTAGGCGAAAACCGTGGAAAATGCAACTTAGTGATTCGTGCGATCGGAGAAGAATAAGGAGGAAACAAAATGGTAGAAACCTATTGGAAAAAAGTAGAAGAGCCCTATTCTGCTGACGAGCCTGGGGAAGTGCATCCGGTAGTACGCCAGGTTCTTTGGAATAAAGGAATTCGATCAATAGATGAAATGAAGGAATTTCTCTCTTTGAAGCCGAAGAAAACCTATGATCCCTTTATGATGAAAGGAATGAAAGAAGCCTGTCAGTCTGTAGAAAAAGCCATCGATAAAGAACAGCACATTGTGATTTACGGGGATTATGACGTAGATGGCGTCACATCTTCTGCTCTACTCGTGGATTTTATCTCTTCTTTTTATCACAACATTTCCTTTTATATTCCGGACCGGATGGAGGAAGGATATGGCCTGAATAAAGGTGCATTAGCAACTTTGATTAATGAACGTAAAATGGGGCTGTTGATCACCGTGGACTGTGGGATCACAAGCAATGAGGAAATAAAAATGGTAAGAGAGCAGGGAATTGATGTAATTATTACAGACCATCATACGCCGGGTGATATTCTTCCCGATGGAATTATAATCAACCCTAAGCAAAAAGACTGTCTGTATCCATTTAAAGATCTTTGCGGGTGCGGCATAGCGTTTAAACTTGCTCAAGGTTTGCAAAGAACCCTTAATATGAATAAGGAAGGATTAACACGGATTCTGGATTTGGTTGCTTTAGCCACAGTGGCTGACGTTGTGCCCCTTGTAGATGAAAACAGAACTTTATTAAAATATGGACTTAGAAAGATGAGCTCAGGAGAAAGAATCGGACTGGATCTTCTTATGGAAGAGCTGGGATTAAAAGGAAAAAAAGTGACGCCGGGTCACATAGGATTTGTCATCGGTCCCCATATTAATGCAGGAGGCAGGGTGGATCATGCAAAAAAGGGTGCTCAACTGCTTTTAACAAAAGATCGCCGGGAAGCAAAGGAAATCGTCGATCATCTGATTACATGCAATCGGGAAAGAAAAGATGTACAAAGGTATGGACTTGAGCGGTGTATAAACGAAATTGAAGAAAACTATAAGGATGATCTTTTTCTCGTCGTGGACCTGCCTGATCTTCATGAAGGAGTGATCGGAATCATTGCAGGCAGAATCAAAGATCTTTATCACCGACCGGTGCTGGTATTGACAAACTCAGAAGAGGAAGGGACCTATAAAGGCAGTGGAAGAAGCATAGATGGTGTGGATCTTTATGAGGAGATGAATGCTTTCAGCTCGAAATTCACCCGATTTGGAGGACACCCCAAAGCCTGCGGTCTTAGCTTACCCGAAAAGGAAATTCCAAATCTTAGGAAAAAGTTGAATATGAGGGCGACTGAAATACTAAAAGAGGCTCCCTCGACTTTTAAAAAGCAAATCAAAATTCATCAAGAAATCAGAATTCATGATATTAATGAAGCATTAATAGAAGAACTTCAGCTGCTTGAGCCCTTTGGTATGGGAAATGAGAAACCCTATTTTGCACTGAAAAACTTCGAGATTCAACCGAGAGGGAAAATGTCCATGGGGAAAGAAAAGAACCACCTTCGCCTCGAAGGAGGAGTCAGTGGAGAGAGAGGAGTAAAAGCTATAGGTTTTCAACTGGCGGAATATTATTTTCATTCACTGGGGGCACCGGATGATGTGGACTTGGCTTTCTTTCCTGAAATCAACGAATGGAGAGGGCAGAGAACGATTCAGCTCATGATTGAAGATCTTAAAGAACCCCGAACTGATTTACAAGAATAGGAAAAACTAAAAAAAGCACTGCGATAAAGGTCATCAACCAGATGACCTTTTGATATTTTTTGCTCATCTTTCCCCGTTCCATTTGCAGATGCACATAAAACAGGCTGCCACCGGCCACAAGGATAAAAATAGGGCGATAAGGTGCTAATCTCTGAAAGAAGGTAAGACCGAAGGTCCCTAACCCGAGGGACACAAGAATTACAGGTCCCACTCAGCACATCATAGCAAAAAAAGAAGCAACGATTGCACCAATTGAAGAAAGGGTTTCTTTGAAATATTTCATAAACACTCATCCTTTCTCTAATAACCACGATGAGAACGGTGAACCTTGACAACTGTTCCTGTCAGGGGCTCAAGCGTAACACTATAGGGGTCAAAATCCACTCCGACGGGATCAGTTATAGGGTCGATTCCAGCTTTCTCGCCATCAACAAGAACTTCTCCGGGGGTAAGATCTTTTTCGATCGTGATCCGTCTCGTTCTCAGGTCAGAATTAATGAAAACATAATAGGCACTATCACCTTCAACGTTTTCAAGGCGAAGGCCGATGACCAAATCCCATTCCTTAATATCGGGAGAATACAGTTTTGTTACTCTTTGGAGCACTCCAAACATTGTTCCCATGCGAAAGGCATCGGAAGCTCGACGTAAACGGACGAGTCCTTGTGTGTACCTCATTGTTGCATACTGATAAGGGTATTCCCTGGGGTCTTCAACCTTTTTCCACTGGAAGGCGTTAATGGCATCACTTGAGTTATATGAGTCGTGAATAAAGTATGGATACTCAAAGGGATTTCCTCGGGAATCCACCATGAATGTCGACTTGTAGGGTGGAGTGCTGACAGGTCCTTTATAATCCGAGTGCCGGAACTGCTTCGTCCTGCCGTACTCCTGTCCTGCATGAAGAAAAGCTGTGCCTTGAGCGGTTAAGACCATAAGGTTCCCAAGACGTATGCGTTTATGGATCTCTTCCTGGTGATCCTTGGGATCCTTTTTAATGGATTGAGCGATGACGTCGTGGAGGGTCAGGTTGTCATGGGCTTCAATATAAGGAACCACATCTCCCGGATGACTTGTTTTAAAATTATGGGGCATGGCACGCATATTATCGAAAATCCGCTGAATGTTTCTAGGCCCCCCGGTGAGAAAGCGGGGCTCACCCTCGCTTCCAAATCCGGATTTCAGTTCATTTCGAAAATCGTCAGAAAAGGAGCCAACGCTTTGGGTATATTGCATCCAATCCTGATCAGCAGCCATCACATTCTGAAGACCCTCATCTCCTGCATAGGTACGCCATCCTTCACCGATCATAATGATATTCGGGTTAAGTTCTTTACTTTTATCATAAGCCAACTGAATGGTTTCCGCGTCGTGATCTCCCATCATATCAAATCTGAAGCCATCCACTTTGTATTCTTTGATCCAAAAGAGAATGGAGTCGATTAATAATCGACGAGCCATTTTATGGGTTGTGCCAAGGCGTCCGCCACCAAAGCTTTGGCGGGGAGTCCCGTCGGCATTCATAAAATGGTAATAAAAGGGTTCCAGATCTTCCAGAATATGCACTGAAGCAGTGTGATTATAAACGACATCCAAAATAATTCCCATCCCCCGTTCATGGATGGCGTTAACAAGGTGTTTAAACTCTTCGATACGAAGTTTGGGGTCTTTAGGATCCTTTGAGTACATACCGGTTAATGAAAAATAACTGTGGGGATCATATCCCCAATTATAATTATTTCCACTGGAGGAGTAGTGAAGAGAGCGATCACCACGGTTTTCCTCATTGGCAAAATAATAGCTCATAATTGGAAGAAGCTGGACATGAGTGACGCCGAGATCTTTTATATAGTCCAGTTTCTCAACAAAGGCATCAAATGTCCCAAAAGGAGCCTCCAGCTTACCATCTAAAGAGGGGTCGGATGTATAGTCTCTTACATGAATTTCATAGATAATTGCATCTTCTCTCTTCTCATAACCGGAGATTTTGGCAAAATCTAAATTTGGACCGATTGTATTGGGGTTTACGATGGCACCTTTTCCGATAAGAGATCCCGGGACATCTTTATTCCATATTGCCATGGAAGGAGCATAGGGATCGAGGGCCAGGACCTGTTCTTCTCCCCGAGTGATACGGTAATGATAATAGTATCCATCGAGATCATCCAGGTCTGTATTTTCTTTATTAAGAAGGATAGCCCAAGCTCCCAGTTCTTTTTTTTCCATGGAAAGCCCTTCAAGATAGATCTCTTCAGGCTGGTTTTTTTTATATAAAACAACTTCGACGTGATCCGCACTTGGAGACCACAAATAGAGAGTTGCTTCACCATTGGAGTGCAGCATGGGACCTAGAGGACCATGATATGCAGGACGTATTCTCCCTAATAGCTCTGCCTCTTTATGACTAAAGTTCATTGTTTTTTCTCCTTTTGGATTTCCTGATCGTTCTTAATCAAGAAATTCTCGCATAATCCTACCCTTTGTATTTTAACACATTTCGAATAAAAAGAAAAAATTAACCGTTTCTTAACAAAGCATTAACGGTGTCTTAACCTCGCTTAATGAAGAAAGGTCTATACTAAGCTTGTAGTGAAGAGAAAGCATAAACTAAAGGAGGAATTATTCGTGAAGAAAATCGTGTTGATTTTAGTATTGGTATTAATGGGTGCATTAGTAATGGCAGGGTGTGGAGGCTCTGACGACAATGGAGCATTCAATGATCAGCCTCAAGAGAATGAGGAAAGCAGCAATGATGAAGGTGCGGAGAATGACGAAACAGTAGATATTGACTTTTCGAAGATGATTGAAGCCAGAGGTTCCGATACAATGGTAAACCTTGGACAACGGTGGGCAGAAGAATTTATGGATGAATATCCTGAATCCATGATGTCTGTAACCGGTGGAGGATCAGGAACAGGGATCGCAGCAATGATTAACGGAACCATTGATATTGCCCTATCTTCAAGAGCAATTCGCGAGGGGGAAATTGAGCAGGCAGCAGAGAACGATGTGGATGTAATAGAGCATATCACAGGGCGAGACGGTATTGCAATTGCCGTGAATCCTGATAACCCGGTTGATGAGTTGACAATGGAGGATGTTAAAGCAATTTTTACAGGAGAAAAAAGAAACTGGAGTGATTTTGGTGGAAATGATGCTGAGATTACACTCTATTCCCGAGAATCTAACTCAGGTACCTACGTGTTCTTTAGAGAATTTGTTTTAGAAGACGAAGACTATGCATCATTTGCAAACCTTATGCCTTCTACCCAAGCAATTGTTGAAGGGGTAATTCAGGACGTGAACGGAATAGGATATATCGGACTGGCATACTTAGATGATGAAGGAATTAAAGGAGTTTCGATTTCTTCAGAAGAAGGAGCAGAAGCATCATTTCCAAGTATTGAAAATGTAATTGCTGGAGATTATCCTGTCGCCCGGCCATTGTTCCTCTATACCGACGGTGAGCCTGAAGGAGTGGTTAAACTGTTTATGGAGTTCGTAATGAGTGAGCAAGGGCAAGAAATTGTTGAAATGATAGGATTTGTACCGGTTCAATAGGATCAAAGAGAGAAGTGATAGCTGCGGATAGAAGAGCACATACAAACGGCAAAATTGGGGGCTGAAAAGCCCCTAAAGCCCTTTGTAAATATGTCTGAATAGAACTATGGGGATAGTTTATTTAGGATAGGACAAGTTTAGTAGAGATCTATACTCTGATTTGATAGTGAGGTGGGAAGTCGTGAAAGAATTTATCGAAAAAATTGCCTTTACAAAAAGTGCATCCGGCAAAGAAACGGGGAGTCGGACTGCTGTTGAGAAACTGGAAGAGAGTCAATGGAATCTTAATAAGAGCTTTAAAAACCGGATAGGGGAGTACATGATCGAAAAATTGATTTTCGTTTTAGGAATTACTGCACTACTGATTATGGGCTTAATTTTTGTATTCCTTATCCGAACAGGGTTTCGATTGTTTGAAGATGTTACGCTGGGACAGTTTCTTATGGGGAGAGAATGGTATCCCAATGCAACCAATCCCCGTTTCGGAATATTACCCATGATTGCAGGAACTACAATGGTAACGGTGGGAGCTATCTTAATTTCCGTCCCCATAGGTATTGGCAGTGCCATTTTCATTGCGGAAGTGGCACCGCCGAAAACCAAGACGGTGTTTAAGGTGATCATAGAATTTTTATCTGCGATTCCTTCAGTGGTCTTAGGATTTTTAGGAATCGTGGTTCTTTCCAACTGGGTCAGGATTAGTTTTAATTTATCTTCAGGATTTACTGTATTAACGGGGTCAATCATGATTTCCCTGATGGCACTTCCCACAATCATAAGTGTAGCGGATGATGCCATTCGTGCACTTCCTGATGAATATCGTGAGGCGTCCTTGGCATTAGGAGCATCGAAATGGGAAACGATCAAAAATGTTCTTCTTCCTGCAGCATCTTCAGGAATTATAGCAGCAGTCATGCTCGGGGTGGGGAGAGCGATCGGTGAAACCATGGCAGTTATGATGGTTATGGGAAATGCAGTGCAAATCCCTTCCAGCTTCTTGGTATCAGGAAGAACCATGACAGCAACAATCGCTGCTGAGATGGGAGACACCGTGCGAAACGGAACCCATTATAATGCTTTATTTGCAATCGGTGTGGTGCTTTTATTGATGACAAGTATCATTAATATTATCTCTGAGTTTGTGCTCCATCGAGCCCAGAAGGAGGGACGATAAATGGAACAGTCACAAATAAAGGAAAAGACTATATTTAAGAAAGATGAGCGAAAAAGAAATACTCAAAAAATCATGTTTGCACTCTTTACATTATGTATGCTTGCTGTGATCATACCGACCATTCTCATCATTGGATTTATTATTGTTAAGGGAGTCGGTACAGTAAACTGGAGTTTCATTTCAGAGATGCCAAGGATGGGAATGAAAGAGGGCGGAATTCTACCTGCAATCGTAGGGACCCTTTATTTAGTGGTCGGTACAATCCTTTTCTCATTTCCGCTAGGAGTGGGAGCAGCCATCTATTTGACGGAGTATGCCGAGCAAGGGAAATTAACCCGATTGATTCGTATAGCTGTTTTGAACTTAGCCGGAGTGCCTTCCATCGTTTACGGGCTTTTTGGACTGGGATTATTCGTATTTTTCTTAGGGTTCGGTTCTTCAATCATTGCAGGAGCTCTTACATTGGCATGTTTGATTCTACCGATTATCATCACTACCTCGGAAGAAGCGATTAAAAGCGTTCCGGACGGATATCGAGAGGCATCGCTGGCTGTGGGAGCATCAAAGTGGGAGACCATTCTTCATGTGGTACTGCCAAGGGCGATGCCCGGAATACTCACTGGAGGAATTCTCGGGATCGGGAGAGCAGCAGGGGAGACTGCACCGATTTTACTGACAGTGGCAGCATTCTTCATTCCCAGAATGCCAAACTCTCTCTTTGACCAGGTAATGGCTCTTCCTTACCATCTTTATATTGTATCGACTCAGGTACCGGGAATGCCGGAATCCATTAAATACGGGACAGCCCTCGTTTTATTGGGTCTGGTGGGAGTGTTTTTTCTTATTGCCACCCTTATACGATTAAAGTTTAAAAACAGTACAAGTTAAAAAATAACGGTTATAATAAATAGATGATTTTAGGAGGAAAAGCGATGTCAATAATCGAAGTGAAGGATTTGGATCTCTTCTATGGTGATTTCCAAGCCTTAAAAAAAGTAAATACTGTCATTGAGAAGAATAAAGTCAGCGCATTGATTGGTCCTTCGGGTTGCGGGAAATCAACATTTCTTCGAACTCTGAATCGGATGAATGATCTGATTCGAAATGTGAAAATCAACGGCCAGGTAATGTTTGAGGGAAGGGAAATCTACGATGAGGACTTAGATGTGGTGGCGCTGAGACGAAAAATCGGTATGGTCTTTCAAAAGCCCAATCCATTCCCGAAATCCGTTTACGAGAATGTTGCCTATGGACCACGCCGTTGCGGAGTTAAAAACAAACGGGATCTTGATCGTATAGTGGAGGAAAGTCTTAAGGAAGCGGCATTATGGGAGGAAGTAAAGGATCGTCTCAACAAATCAGCTTTAGGATTATCGGGAGGGCAACAACAGCGACTTTGCATTGCAAGAGCCCTGGCGATGAAACCGGAAGTTCTTTTAATGGATGAACCGACATCCGCCCTTGATCCCATTGCGACAAACAAAATTGAAGATTTAATTACCCAATTGAAAAAGCATTATACGATTGTTATAGTGACCCACTCCATGCATCAGGCAGCTCGAATTTCCGATTATACAAACTTTTTCTTAATGGGAGAACTAGTAGAGAAGGACGGAACCGATAAAATATTTACAAATCCGAAAGATCAGCGAACGGAAGATTATGTGACCGGACGATTTGGATAAAGGTGAAGGAAGATGTATCAATTCAATGAAAAGAGGGGAATCCTATGCGAAGTGAATTTCAAAAAGAACTTGAATCTCTAAATATTAAGCTGCTTAAAATGGGGGCGATGGTCCAGAATATTATTGAAGTCTCGATCCAAGCATTAATAAAACAGGATTTGGAAAGAGCAATGAGTGTCTTTGAATTAGATGATGACATAGATCGATTGGAACTGGAGATTGAAAATAAATGTATGAACCTTATTGCACTTCAACAGCCGATTGCGAAGGATTTACGAATCATCGGAACCATCATGAAAATTATCACTGATCTTGAGCGAATGGGAGATCATGCTGTGAACATTGCAAAAGTAACACTGGAGATCGGTCATGATCCCTTTATAAAACCACTGGTGGATATTCCGAAGATGGCAACATTGACCGAGGCCATGGTGAATAAGTCTTTAGATGCATTCTTACATCAGGATGTGGAGTTGGCAAAAGAACTGGATGATGATGACGAAGAAGTCGATGACCTTTACGAAGCCATTTATCTGGAGCTGATTGAAAAAATTCTCGAGAATCCCGAGAACGCTCACCAAGCAACTCAGCTGCTGTTTATCGGCCGATATTTGGAGAGGACTGCTGACCATGCAACAAATATTGCAGAGAGGATTATTTATATGGTTACGGGAGAGAGGGTAAAAATCAACTAGAGCCGATCATCAGAACGTTTTTTATTATCAGGGCAGGAAATATTAAAGTGACCAGCGAATATAGTATTTAATGAATCGAAAGCCGGGCGAAGGCCCGGCTTTTTAAAAAGGGAGGAGTTCCATGAAGAATCAAAGAGTACTTGTCGTGGATGATGAAGAACATATTCTCGAATTGCTTAGTTACAACCTGGAATCCGAGAAATACTCTGTCCTAACTGCTGAAACAGGTGAAGAAGCGTTGGATCTTATCGAAAAGGAGAAAGTGGATTTGATGATTCTCGACCTTATGCTTCCCGGGATTGATGGGATTCAGGTCTGCAATAAAGTCCGAAACAATGAAAAACATATGTATCTGCCGATTATTATGCTGACAGCAAAGGGGGAAGATTCTGACCGGATTCTCGGGCTGGAAATCGGAGCAGATGATTATATTGGAAAACCCTTTAACATCAGAGAATTATTGGCGAGAGTAAAAGCCGTACTTCGAAGAAGCACTTATACCCATAAGCTGAATACGGAAGAAACATCATTACGATATCGTGATCTTATTCTCGATCGGGAAAGTCGCGAAGCGATAAAAGAGCAAGAGGTCCTTCCGTTGACAGTAAAAGAGTTTGATTTATTGAAATTATTGATGGAGCATCAAGGGAAGGTTTTGTCACGAAACTTTCTGTTGGATAAAATATGGGGATACGATTATTTTGGAGAAAGCAGGACTGTTGATGTCCATATACGGCATTTGCGTGTAAAAATCGGAGATCAGGATGACAATCCGTACATTGAAACGAAACGAGGAGTCGGGTATAGAATGCCAAGGGATGATGAATAATGAAAAAAAAATTAATTATCTTACTTATTGCGGTGCTTCTTTCGGGAACATTACTCACCGGCTTATTGTCCTTGAGCTTAATACGAAATCGCTATGTGGATGAGGTCGAAAACCGTTTGTTGGACAACGCACGGTTGGTGGAAGCCATTCTTCAGGAGGAAACAATTGACTCTTCAGGAGAAGTGCAAAAAGAAGTGGATCGATTGGGTGCATTTATTGATGCACGAATTACGATTATCAACGATGAAGGTGTTGTTTTAGGGGATACATTCATGACTGAAGATGGTCTGGATAACCACCTGAATAGAGAAGAAATACAGATATCCATTGAAGGAGACGTTGGAACATCTATACGGTTTAGTGATTCTGTCCAAGAAGAAATGCTTTATGTTGCGATACCTGCCTATAATGAAGATGGATCGTTTTTTATCATAAGGCTGTCTCTTCCTTTGACAGAAATCGAAAATATCAATCGACAGCTGATGATTTATATTGTGATTTCAATTGCACTGGGAATCAGTCTCGCATCGATCCTGGGTTATCGTTTTATTAACAAGATTATTGAACCTGTAAGGAAATTAATCGATAATACAGATGAGATTGCGAAGGGGAACCTAGATAAGGAACTTGATGTACCAACTGAGGATGAGTTCAGCGAATTAGCCTATTCCTTCAATCTGATGAGGATAAATCTCAAGGAGTCTTTTGAAACCCTTGAAGACCGCAATAGTAAATTTCAAGCACTTCTAACCAGCATCACCAATCCGATCATTGCAATTGATAATGAGAAAAGAGTGATCCTCTTCAATCCTGCTGCAGAGAATCTGTTTCAGACTAAAAAAGAGAATGTCTACGGGAAGCATATTCTTGAGGTTATCCGAAACCACGTGTTTGATGAGAGTGTCCAAAAAATCTTTGATGAAAATCAGGAAACACAGATAGAATGGGAGCTGCATCACCCGAAAAAAAGGAATTTGAAGTTAAATACCAGCTTGATACGAATGCCAAATAACCCGAACAGAACCATCGGCATGGTGGTGTCGATCGAAGATTTGACGGAAATGAAAAAACTGGAACGAATGCGATCGGATTTTGTTGCAAATGTATCCCACGAACTCAAAACTCCTCTGACATCGATCAAAGGATTTGTTGAAACCTTGAAGGCGGGGGCTGCGGACGATCCAGCGCACAGAAATCGATTTTTGGAGATTATCAATATTGAGACAGATCGTTTAACCCGACTGATTGCAGACATTCTCACTTTATCGGAGATAGAAAATCCTATGAGCAGCAGCCTTAAAGGGGATGTGGATGTTCGATCAGTAATAGAAGAAACTCTTGACATGATTAAGCCTTTGGCAGAAGACAAGAATATCAGAGTTAGATCGGAAATTGAAAAAGAGATTCCAAATATCCGTGGAAATCAGGATTGGTTTAAGCAAATGATGATCAACTTGCTGGACAATGCAGTAAAGTATACACCGAACTCCGGTGAAATATGGCTAAGAACCTATACGAAATACGGTAATACCATCATTTCCGTTAAGGACAACGGTCTGGGCATTCCTAAACAGGATTTGCCAAGGCTGTTTGAGCGATTTTATCGAGTAGACAAGGGTCGTTCCAGAAAAGTAGGAGGGACTGG
>PWFQ01000048.1 GCA_003554105.1 Clostridiaceae bacterium
AAACCATCAGCCTTGGATTTCCGGTCATTGGGCCTGCTATCATAGGATCCACCACTTTTCAAGCAATCGGAAAGGGTGTTCCCAGCCTCACGCTCTCATTTATGAGGCAAATCCTTCTCTTACTGCCCTTTGCCTACTTCCTCTCTCTCACGGGAGAAGTAAATAACGTGTGGTATGCATTCCCGTTATCGGAAGGAATCTCTTTTATCGTCATGGTCGTCTGGTTAAGCTATACCTTTAAAAAAGAATTAAAATCAATGGAGGACTTACCAAAATCAAACTAAACGATTTTAAGGAGGAATTATTATGGATGAACATTTAATAAAAAGTCGGGTTGGAAAAACCCCTCTTGTGCGTGCCAAAAATCTGGAAAAAGCCCTGGGAGTGAAAAATATTTATTTGAAACTGGAGGGGAACAATCCCTCCGGACATCGGGAAGACCGCCTGGCATACCTCCTGATCAGAGATGCAATTGCTGTGGGAAAAACCACTCTTTGTCTCGGGATTTATGGAGTGTTGGCTCAATCCCTTGCCTACCTCTCAAGGTATTATGACGTAAACTGTGTTTTTGTTCTTCCGGAGCGAAGTAAAACTGTCGGCAGCCGGCTTCTTAAACACAAAAACATCGATGTGGTCCGTCACGGAAAAACCCCTTATGATTCCATCAAGAAAAGCGAAGAGCTCTGTGAGGAGAATAGATGGTACAATGCCAATCCCGGACTTGAAAACAACGTCATCAACATGTCTGCCCTCTCCTATATCTCCGACGAGTTAAGTGCCCAGGTAAAAGAGCCCATCACCAGCATCTTTACACAGATGAGTTACGGTTATCTTCTATCCGGGATTCACCTGGGTTTTCGGCAGCTATGGGTTCAGGAAAAAATTGAAAAGCTCCCGATGCTCTACAGCTGTACGACGAATCAGGGAAATCAGATCTTCGAATCCTATAAGAAGGAAAGCAAAAAAATACTTCCTGTAAGCCGTGAAGGGTTTAAAATCACTAAGTACAATAAGCATCTTATCGGTTTTCAAAGTTCAACAGCTCAGGAAGCGTTAGATGCTGTTTACGATACCAATGGAAAAATCACAGGGATCACTGATGATGAGCTGGTCCACTATGTGAATGAGTTTAGACGTTTGGAAAACATAAAACTGGATACCAGCAACGGCTATGCAATCGCAGGCTTCATGAAGGAAGCCGAAGCGGGAAAGGTGGTCAACGGCCACCATGTCATTCTTCTCAACGATGGACGTGCCAATCTGGAAGTCCGGGAGATCAACCGGAATGAAGGGATTCTTTCCGATAAAAAAATCGTCTCACTGATTGGAGACTGGTTAATGGAGTTTACCGATCCTGCCGACGAAATCCAGAATGCTCTGGATAACGCCTTTGAAAAAGGCTTTGTGATTGTTTCCTACCTCAACAAAGAAATTGCGGGAATCGCCATCATTGTCAATTTCGGTTTTGATAAGTTTGCCACCAAATATCACCTGGCCTACATCGCCACGAAAAAATCCACAAAAGGCCGAGGGATCGCCACAGAAATCCTTCATAAGGCGGTACAGCTCACTGAGGGAAATCTCTCACTCCATGTGGAGTCTTATAACAAGCGGGCAATCAAGCTATACGAGAAAATGGGCTTTGAAAACTGCTATAGCCGGATGATCTATACCGCAGGTGATGATTCAAAATAAGAATTATCACACACTCCATCGAATTACGAAAAGCTGAAACGACAACGTTTCAGCTTTTTTTTGTGAATGATGAGGAATCTATAACCGTTTATGATAATTTCCGATGAATAATCTCTTTCTTATTAATTAATTCTATTTAATTTATTGTTAAATATTTAGTAAGATAGATGTTGAACATGATTAGAAATTATACTATATCTTAATGAGGAGGAAAAATAATGACAGCACGATTGAAAATCATTTTGTCGGGGCTGATGGTGGGTCAGCTGGGGTCCCTGCTGGTACTCTTCGGAAATCCCGTCAACATGGGAGTGTGTGTAGCCTGTTTTTACAGAGATATCGCAGGAGGTTTAGGCTTACATCAGGCAGGGGTGGTTCAGTATCTGCGACCGGAAATTGCAGGCTTTATCCTCGGTGCATTTCTGATTTCCCGAATGAAAGGAGAATTCAGGGTTCGGGGAGGATCATCACCGATTCTGCGATTTGTTCTCGGATTTTTTCTGATGATCGGAGCTTTGGTTTTTCTGGGATGTCCACTGAGAATGATCCTGCGATTGGCCAATGGAGACTTAAATGCTCTTGTGGGACTTTTCGGATACATCGCAGGAATCTATGTTGGAATCCAGTTTATTAGAAAAGGATTCTCCCTGGGCCGAAGTGTAAAGCAAAAGACTGCCAGCGGATACACAATGCCCCTATTTGCTATCGCTCTTCTTGCATTGCTTTTTGCCCGGCCTGCATTCATCTATTTCAGTACTGAAGGTCCTGGAGCGGCAACGGCGCCGGTCTGGATCGCCCTCGGTGCCGGTCTTTTAATCGGTGGAGTTCTTCAACGCACCCGCCTCTGTACTGCAGGTGGTTTTAGAGATGCCATCCTGATTAAGGATTACCATTTTTTATGGGGACTCGTCGGTATATTTATCGCTTCACTGATCGGTAATGTCACCTACAATCTTGAATTCTTTAACCTGGGATTTGAAGGTCAGGCAATCGCCCACACCAGTCATCTTTGGAATTTCCTCGGCATGACCTTGGTTGGATTAACTGCAGTATTGTTAGGTGGCTGTCCTTTACGACAGACGATTCTCGCCAGCGAAGGAGATACAGATGCAATTATCACTGTGGTTGGCATGATCGCAGGGGCAGCATTTGCTCACAATTTTGGTCTTGCTTCAAGCCCTGCAGGCCCAACCTTTAACGGTCAAATTGCCGTGATGATTGGTTTCGCTGTGACCATCGCAATTGCACTTTCTGCTGTGAGATCAGAAGTTACTATTGGAAAAGGAGTGAGAAGCCGTGGATAATACCTTCGTTGATGCAAGGGGACGTTCTTGTCCCGAACCCGTAATCTTGACAAAAAAAGCACTTGAGGGGTATAATGGACAGGATTTGGAAGTTCTGGTTGATTTAGAGGTTGCTGTTGAAAATATTCGCCGCTTTGCGGAAAACCAGGGTTTTCTTGTTGATGTCTCTCACCTTGAGGATGAAGATTATCGGATAATAATAAAAAAATAGGTGATCCCTTGGAAAAAACGGTCTGCATTATGACCTTTCATGCCACATACCATGCTCTCGGCTTTGAGAAGGTCTTAAAAGAACAGAATATCGATGTGAAACTGATACCGGTCCCCCGGGACCTCAGTTCGAGTTGCGGGTCTGCCGCCCGATTCAGATGTCAGGATCTTTCTTCGGTGAAAGCTCTTGTGGATGAGTATTGTATCGAAGTGGACGAATTGTATGAGCGGGAAGAGGAAACGGATCGACCGGGTTTACTCGATCGAATCCTTCGAAAAAAATAAGGGGATTTCCATAAAAAACCAGGGATTTAACAAAAAAGCAGCAGGTTCATATCATATTGATATGAGCCTGCTGCTTTTTCTTTTCCCGATATTCTCGCTGCTTCATCGAACCTCGTTTATTTCAAATAAACGGTTTTTTCATCTGCTTCCATGACCCTTCCGATCACTGCAAACTTGGTGGGGTTTTTCTCTCTTAGGATCTGAATCGCCTTATCAGCCTCTTTTTCCGGAAGGGCGATCAGTAATCCTCCCGAGGTTTGAGGATCATACATAATATCCTCCATTGCTTCGTCTGCACCCCGATTTTCAACTTTGTGAACCATGTACTTTTTATTTGTATACATTCCTCCGGGAATGATTCCCATTTGTGCAAAGTCCACTGCACCCTCTAATATCGGAATCGCTGCTGAATCAATCTCAATGGAGACCTTGCTTCCTTCGGCCATTTCAATGCTGTGACCGATCAGTCCGAATCCTGTGATGTCAGTGCATGCATGAATTTCAATCCCCTCAAGGGCTTCAATTGAATATTTGTTGAGAGTGGCCATGGTGTGTACCGCACCCTTATACTGGTCATCGTCGGTAAGGGAAGCCTTTATTGCTGTATTAATGATTCCTAAACCCAAGGGCTTTGTGAGGATCAGCATATCTCCAGGTTTTGCTCCCACGTTGGCAAGAACCTTGTCGGGGTGTACCAGCCCGCTGACGGACAGTCCATATTTCGGTTCGTCGTCCTCCACGGAATGCCCTCCAACCAATAAAGCTCCGGCTTCCTTTACTTTGTCCGCACCGCCTAACAGAATTTCCTTTAATACCGATGGATCCAGACAATTGGGAAAACAGACAATATTCATTGCAAGAAGAGGTTTTCCTCCCATCGCATAAACATCACTGAGAGAATTGGCGGCAGCAACCTGTCCGAAGGTAAAAGGATCATCCACCACCGGTGTAAAAAAATCCAGGGTCTGAATGAGAGCCTGTTCCTCATTCAGCCGGTATACCGCTGCATCATCGGAGGTCTCCAGTCCTACGATCAGGTTTTCATCTTTCATTTCGGGTAAATACTTTAACACATTAGCCAGAACATCCGGCCCGATTTTGCCGGCTCATCCCGCACTTTTTGTAAGCTGTGTCAATCGAAGGGGTTCCTTTTTTACTTCATTACTCATTTTTTCACCTGCTTTCTCTTTCTCTTTTACCATGTTTTCTCCTCCCCGTCAATCGTATTTTTTTATTGAATTTCCAAAATACATAGACCGGGGTTATTTGCAACTTGTCAAACTTTTGATTATACTTGATTTAGTGAAGTTTATATGAATCGGAGGTATGCACAATGGATATGAAACAATTAGAAACATTTTTGGCCATTGCCAAGTACAAAAGCTTTTCGAAAGCTGCGGAAGCATTATATCTCACCCAGCCCACCGTCAGCAATCATATTGCCAACCTGGAAAAGGAGTTGGACACGAATCTGATCAACCGTTCCAATCGCAAGGTATCCCTGACGACATCGGGGGAAATTCTCTATGAGTACGCAAAATCAATTTTGCATCTGAAAAAAGATGCCACATTGGAACTTTCCAAGTATCAGGGAAAAATGACAGGGCATGTGGAAATCGCAAGCAGTACCATTCCGGAGCAATACCTCCTGCCGGAAATCCTCTCCGGATTCCATCGGCGCTATCCTGAAATTACATATACCCTCAGCCATTTTGACTCTAAGGAGGTTGTGGACGGGATCTTAAAAGGGCAAATCGACTTCGGTTTTGTCGGTGCAAAAAGCTTCCATAAGCAACTGGAATACATCCCTTTGGTGGAGGATGAGCTTCTTCTTGTAACACCCTGTAAAGAGCCCTTCCTGAGCTGGGATGAGGAAGTGGAATTTGACAGCTTCCTCAATCTTCCCTTTCTTTTCAGGGAAGAGGGCTCCGGAAGTCGAGCCATCGTTGAGGAGCATATTGAAAAACTGGGCCGTTCCAAAAAATCCCTCAACATCGTTGCCTATATTGAGAATACCGAAGCGATCAAACAATGTATTCGAAGAGGCTTAGGAGTTTCCTTCCTCTCCAGGTATGCCGTGGTTGATGAGACAAAATATCATCTTTTGAAAAGCTTTCAGGTAAAAGGATTGGAATTGAAACGCCACTTTTACCTTGTGGTTCATAAAAACCGGATTTCATCTCCTCTGGATCTGGAGTTTCAAAGTTTTATCCGCTCCCACTTCGGTTTGCCGGAACAAAAATAGGGTAATACAGGGAGGAATGGCAAAATTCGATTTGCTATTCCTTCTTTTTTTTTATACAATATGTTTAGTATATTTATACACATACCTAAAGGAGGCTTATTTATGAATACGCAAGATTATATCAAAATGGACGAAACCTATGGTGCCCACAATTATCATCCACTTCCTGTGGTGATCGCAAAAGCGGAAGGTGTGAAGGTGTGGGATCCTGAAGGACGGGAGTACTATGATTTTCTTTCCGCCTATTCCGCAGTGAACCAGGGACATCGTCATCCAAAAATTATTGATGCTTTGATTGAACAGGCCGGACGCTGTACCCTCACCTCCAGAGCTTTTCATAATGATGTCATGGGGCTCTATCTCAAAAAACTTTGTGAGTACACCGGATTTGATGTTGCACTACCAATGAATACCGGAGCCGAAGCCGTGGAAACCGCTTTGAAAACCGCCCGCCGTTGGGGTGTTGAGAAAAAAGGCATTGAAAATGGCAAGCAGGAAATCATCTGCGTAAAAGAAAACTTCCATGGACGGACCATTACGATTGTTTCCATGTCCACCGATGAAGTGGCACGGACAAATTACGGGCCTTATACCCCAGGCTTTGTCATCGTTGACTACAATGATGCAAAAGCCATTGAGGATGCCATTAATGAAAACACCTGTGCTGTAATCATCGAACCGATTCAAGGGGAGGCAGGAGTCTACGTGCCTGATGAAGGCTATCTGTCCTGTGTCCGATCCATCTGCACCAGTCACAATGTCCTGATGATTGCCGATGAAATTCAGACCGGCTTCTGTCGGACCGGAAAGAAATTTGCCGTGGATCATGAGAACGTGAAGCCGGATATGATGACCTTGGGGAAAGCCCTTGGTGGCGGGGTCATTCCTGTCTCCGCTGTGGTGGGAACAAGTGAGGTCATGGACATCTTTACTCCCGGCTCCCATGGTTCCACCTTTGGCGGCTATCCCATTGCCTGCGCAGTAGCGAAGGCATCTTTGGAAGTGCTTGAGGATGAGAATCTCGCAGAGAATGCGGAGGAGCTTGGGAAAATCTTCAGAGAGGAACTCTCCAAAGTGAAATCCGACAAGGTTGTACAGGTTCGCGGAAAGGGACTTTTAAATGCCGTGGTTTTCGAAGAAGGCTTTGAAGCATATGATGTCTGTGTCATGTTGAAAGAGAAAGGTTTACTTGCAAAGCAGACCCATGGTCACATCATCAGGTTTGCTCCTCCACTGGTGATTACAAGAGAGGAATTGCTTGATGCAGTGAAAATTATCAAAGGAGTATTGGAAGCTCTGTAATTCTCTTTTAGTCTTTTAAATCCATAGAAAAATACAGGTCGGGGAGTCTTAGGACTCCTCGACCTTTACGTTATAACGTTTTCCATTGACAGTCACTTGAAAATAACGCTTATTTTTTCCCTGTCCCCGGTTCGATTGGGCGGGAATAGCTTCCTTCAACCCCGTCACCCACTTCTCCCAGCTTCTTTCCCTTTCCTTCAGTTCCCTGTGGGCCTGGTCCAGGGAGATCTCTTTGAAGCTTACCGGATCCTTCCAGGTTTTCTGAGCCAATTTTCCGAGGTCCATGGAGAACACATGGGCAATTTTTCGATAACCTCCTGTGGTTTGGCGGTCAGCTCCCATGATAATGGGAATTCCATCCCCTGGAACCTGAACTGCTCCAAACATCATCCCGTCGGAAAGAATATCCGCCTCATCACCGGGGTCTATTTTTTTTCCCTCAAGGCGATATCCCATGCGGTCAAAAGCCTGCCCCACATGAAAGGTTTCCCGGAAGAATTCTTTGATCCCGCCTTCGGTAAACCGGTCCTCATGGGGACCGGGGATGACTCTCAGGACATCAAAGTCATCATAACCCCGCATATTATCGGGGACTTCCTTTTCAATCACGGGAGACACATCTGTTGTGGTATTGATCCCAATGAACAGTTCATCCCCTTTTAAGAGTTTTCTTCCAAAGAAGCCTCCAAATTTTCCTTTTAAATCCGTTGATTGGCTCCCCATCACCTTTGGAAGCTCAAATCCTCCCTCTATGGCAAGATAGGCTCTCAGACCCCAATGCCCTTTATTAAACCCAAGAATATCACCTTCCTTTGCGGGATAAGCGCACCAGGGTCTTAAGGGCTGATCATTCAGAAAAGCACCCAGGTCTCCGCCGGTGATGGAAAAAAGAGCATCCGTCCTCCATTGGATTTTGAAGCCGGCAGAGGTTATTTCCAATCCTCCCTGACCATCATCGTTCCCCACAAGACGATTGGCAATCTTCATTGCCCACGAATCCATGGCTCCACCCGGTGATACTCCATAGGCACTATAGCCTAATCTTCCAAGATCCTGAACTGTTGTAAGCATTCCCCCGTTGAGTATTTTAATCCCCTTCATGATGCCACCTGCTTTCTTTTTCCAGCTGATTAAAGGTTTTTTCATCGATGGGTTTGAATACAAGGATGTCCCCGGGCTTGATATAGAAGGGGTCCTCTCTTTCAGGATCGAAGAGGGGAATCGGAGTTCGTCCGATCAGCCGCCACCCCCCGGGACTCTCCATGGGGTAAATCCCGGTTTGGCTTCCCGCAATCCCTACCGATCCTTTCGGAATCTTCTTTCGGGGGTTTTTTAGCCTTGGTGCTGCAATTCTCTCGTCCATCCCTCCAAGATAAGGAAACCCCGGAGTAAAACCTAACATGTAGACTAAATACTCCGGTCGGGAGTGGATTTCGATTACTTCATCGATTGACAGGTCTTTGAGTTTCGCAAGCTCCTCAAGATCCGGTCCCGTCTCTCCTCCGTAAAGAGTGGGGATAACCTTCCTTTTCCGATGTTTGAGGTCTTTTCCCCGGGGATGGGTTTTCAATCCTTTTATTGTTTCCCGAACTTCTTCATAGGAAACTTGAAGGGGATTGTAATTAATCATGATCGTAGTGTAGGCGGGAACCACATCCATGAGCCATGAAAACTGTTCTTTTTTGATGGCTTCATATAGCCTTCTCACCTTTTTGTGGATCTCAGGATCAATACGGTTACCAAAGGTAATGAGAAGCCCCTGATCGCCAAGCGGTTGTATACTTTCCATTGATTCCCCTCCCTATCCTTTACTTAAATCACTGTTCTTTATTTTCGTCACAAACATGTGCCCCGGTGAGTGTGTAATAAAAAAATCCAGGTCTGCATTTTTCAAGACATTTTGCGGGGTCACACCGCATGCCCAGAAAACCGGAATCTCTCCCTCGTGGATCGGAACTGAATCACCATAATCCGGCCGTTGAAGATCCTTGATTCCTATTTCACCGGGATCTCCGATGTGAACCGGACTCCCGTGGACCTCAGGATATTTTGATGTGATTTCAATGGCTTTAATGATATCTTTTCCCTTCATGGGGCGCATACTGACAACCATGTTTCCGTGAAATCTTCCCGCAGGTTTACACTGGATGGTGGTATCAAACATTGGCACATTTCGTCCTGATTCGATGTGTCTGACAGGAACCCCCTCCCGGAGAAGCTCCGCTTCAAAGGTAAATGAACAGCCGAGTACAAAAGAGACCAGATCCCTTCTCCAGAGATCTTCAATCGAATCCCTGGTGGAGAATCCTTTTTCTCTGGTATAGACCCGATATAAAGGCACATCCCTTCGAAGATCTGCACCTTTGGATTTCAGCGGTTCAAATTCCCCCGGTTCCAAAACATCGATCATCGGGCAGGCCTTTGGATTCCTTTTTGCAAAAATCATAAACTCCAATGCCTCTTCCTTTGGAAGGATCACAAGATTACCCTGGGCATAGCCATCGCAAACCCCTGCTGTGGGTTTACTCCAGTTGCCCTCCCGAATCTTTTTCCATAGTTCTTCAGGGTTTATCTCATTCATTCTCATTTTGCTTCCTCCTTGACGAAATCGCCCATTGGTGTAATTGTTACTCCATGGT
>PWFQ01000065.1 GCA_003554105.1 Clostridiaceae bacterium
AACTGGGATTCAGTAAGGGTGCAGGTTCTCCCTTCTTTTGAAGGGCTAAAACTATTAGTCCGGTTCGTTCGGGAATTTTTGCCTCTTTAAGTGTTTGCCCTTTTAAACTGGATTGATCGCAAATTACTACATCCTCTAAATCAAGAATGACATCCCCCGCCCGGGTTATGATATCCAAAAACGAGATGATAGCAGGTCTGGTCACGAAGGAAGCCATTCGCATTCCCCCGATTTCATTTGGAGAGATTGTATTGTTTGCTCCCGCTTTTTTCAGTTTTTCTATAGAGTTTCTTTCCACTGCCCTGGAGACGATATAAAGGTTTTCGTTCATTTGTCTGGCTGTAAGCACTGCAAATACATTGTCTGCATCATCAGAAAGGGCAGATATCAATCCTTTTGCATTTTTTATATTCGCCTTCTCCAAGGAATCCTCGTGAGTTCCGTCGCCTTGAATGACCAGAACGCCATCATCCATAAGGCTCTGAACAATTCGCTCTCTTTGATCGATGACGACAAAAGGAACATTTCTTTTTTGAAACTGATCAATGACACTTTGGCCTGTTTCTCCAGCACCACATAATATGTAATGATCTTTAAGCTCTTCAATCCTACGATCCATTTTTTTCCTCCTCCAAGTATCTCTAAATGTACCTTCCATAAATAAGGATACGACTTTTGTGAATCCATAACCGACGGTTCCTAAACCTATGAAGATAATTAACATTGAAAAAATTTTAGCTTGATCATTCATTTCACCAACTTCTGTGTAACCTACAGTGGAGATGGTAATGACCGTCATGTACAAGGCATCAAGAATACTTACATCCAGGAAGTAAGCGTAACCAATGGTACCTACTATAATAAGAGAGGTTAAGATCATCAATACAAGTCTGATTTTTTCATTTTCTTGAAACTCCACAAGCTTCAACCCCTTATTTTGACTCTATTGTATTAGTACCACATTTTCTTGTAATTAAACCGATATATTTCAAACAAGAAACAGAGGAGGTAAAAAGATACCTCCTCTTTCTAATGCCGGAGAAGGAAATATTTGTGATGAATTCCAGCATATTAATATATAAAAGAGAGAATAATAGATGCGGTTCCCAACGTCCAGGTGTAATAGGAGAAGTAATAAAGTTTTCCCCTTGAGATCATACGAATCAAAGTACGGATTGCAAAAACACCGGATAAAAAGGAGACAAAAATTCCCAGAAGAAGCATATTCAACGAAACATCACCCATTCCATACTCCATTGCTTCTCTTGCTTCAAGAAGACTTGCACCTGCAATAACCGGGAATGACAGGAGAAAGGAGTAGCGGGTGGCTGCTTCTTTATTGATTCCTTGAAACAGAGCACCAGAAATCGTTGATCCGGATCGTGACATTCCGGGAGTGATGGCAAGCCCCTGGAATACTCCAACAATAACCGCATTCAGCCATGACATTTCTTTTATTCCCTTCCGATTCTTTTTGAAGATTGTTAAATTCTCCGAAGTCCATAAAAGGGTTCCGGTAATTAGCAATGCAAAACCGATGACCCGCTGTGAAGTGTATACTTCAGAAAAGATATCTTTTAAGAGAATGCCCATCAATGCTGTAGGAATACTACCGACGATAATTAGCAGGGCAAGTTTTCGATAGATGTTATCGAGTCCTAAGCCTTTACCGCGAATAATGTCCCAACACATTTTGAAGAACTCCAAAGTCATCTGATAGAGATCAGTCCAATAGACAACAAGGACAGAAAACAGCGTTCCGATATGTAACATAACGGTAAGAAAAAAAATCTGGTCATCCGGGGTCCCCATTAGAAATTGTGTAAGAGCTAAATGACCTGAGCTACTAACCGGTAAAAATTCTGTGACTCCTTGAACGACTCCTAAAATAATAGCTTCAATTATTGACACTTTAGGTACCTCCTCATACTTAAATCCTCACTTATTGTACCATTATTAAAGCATGGATGAAAGAGAAAAATGGAAGAAGTCAGCATCAATCAGTTTGAAAATTCCCACTACGATTAATGCTATGCTATAATGAAGGAGTAAAGAGAGCTTTCAAAAATATGCTTAAATATCGGCGAACAGGGGTATAAAAAGCTTAAAAACAGGCGGTGGTTATATGGACAGTTTATTAACAGTTTTCACAATGGAAAAAATTCTCAACCATATCGATGAAGGAATTCAAATCATTGATCATCGTGGAAAAATTCGATACTCTAATGAGATTGCTTTGGAGATGGATGATGTGAAAAGGGAAGATGTGATCGGGAATCATGTTTTGAGTGTCTATCCTTCCCTCACAGATAAAACAAGCACCTTATTACAGGTGCTTCGAACCGGGGAATCGATTCATGATGTAAAACAGGAATTTCTGAACTTCAAAGGAAATAAAATAACGACAATCAACACATCCATTCCAATTATTGAAGATGAAAATATCCTGGGCGCAATCGAAATTTCCCGAGACATAACGAAAGTCAGAGCCCTTTCCGAACAACTGATTGACTTACAAAAAGAACTGTATAATGAAGAAGGAGCCACAGTTGAAGAGAAGAAGGGCACTGCAAAATTCAGGTTCCAAGATATTATTGGAAGCACGAAGGAAATTGTTTCTTTGAAAAGAAAAGCGATGAGAACCGCAGAAAATGATTCTTCGGTCATGGTCTACGGGAGCACTGGAACGGGAAAAGAGTTAATTGTGCAGGCAATTCATAATTCCAGCAGAAGAAGAGAAAAGCCGTTTATCGCTCAGAACTGTGCTGCAATTCCCGGAACTCTCCTGGAGAGTATACTTTTCGGTACGGTGAAGGGAAGTTTCACCGATGCGGATAACCGCCCGGGGCTATTCGAACTAGCCAACGGAGGAACCTTGTTTTTGGACGAAATCAATTCCATGCCCTTTGAATTACAGGCGAAATTGTTAAGAGTTCTGGAAGAAGGAAGGATACGAAGAATTGGCGATGTTAAGACAAAGAAGGTTGATGTCAGGATTATTGCTGCAATGAATATGGATCCTTATCATGCAATGAAAGAAAGGAAGATACGGGACGATCTTTTCTACCGTTTGAGTGTGGTCGCCTTTAGAATTCCAGATCTTGTTGAACGGAAAGATGATTTGAAAACTCTGGTTCAGCATTTTATTGCGAAGTATAACCGTTTATTAAACCGAAATGTCAAAGGAATTACAACGGGTGTGTTACAGGTATTTTATCAATATCATTGGCCGGGAAATATTCGAGAGTTGGAGAATGTGATTGAGGGAGCAATGAACATGATTGATGGGCACTATATTACGGAGGAAGATCTTCCAAGCCATCTTACTTTGTTCAGCGGTGGAGAAAAACAAAGTAAAGCTTTTCAATTTTCTTTAAAAGAGAGTATGAAGCACTGGGAAAAACAGTTTATTCAGGATGCAATAAAAGAAACCGGCGGGAACGTGACAAAGGCTGCTCAGCTTCTGAAAATTCCCCGACAAACCCTGCAGTATAAAATGAAAAAGTATGGAATAGCCGCCGAATAATGGGCGGCTATTTTTTCTTATGCTAATAAACCGTGGGGGTGTTAAAAAGAAAGCAGAATGCAATCACATAGGACATTGAAAAACAAAGGTTTGAAGGACCGGGGATCGCTCGAACGGATTGTTATAATATTGGCATAGTTTTTGCAACACTAAACAGAGGAGTATAGTATGCTATGAATAATAGAAATAATAATTGAAGGAGGGTTTTCAATGGAAAAAACAGGGTGCTCTTTAGGGACTCATCGAGTTTTGGAACCGAAAGGGGTATTACCCCAACCGGCACTGAAAGTGGACAATCGGATGGAGATTTATGACAATGAAATATTAGTTGACGTTCAAACTCTGAATATTGATTCCGCAAGTTTTACTCAGATTAAAGATCAAGCGGGGAAAGACCCGGAGAAAATTAAAGAGATCATGCTAAAGATCGTCGAAGAACGGGGGAAACACCAAAATCCTGTTACAGGATCCGGTGGGATGTTAATCGGAACCGTTAGAAAGATCGGATCGGCTCTAAAAGGACAGAGGGACATTAAGGAAGGGGACAAAATTGCAACATTAGTCTCTCTCTCTTTAACTCCCCTAGTGATTGAGGAAATTACTGAAATCCGAATGGATATTGATCAAGTGGACATAAAAGGAAAGGCCATTCTCTTTGAATCCGGAATTTATGCAAAGCTTCCCCAGGATTTGCCGGAAAACTTAGCCCTCTCCGTGCTTGATGTTGCAGGTGCCCCGGCTCAGACTGCAAAACTGGTTCAACCTGGTCATCGTGTCGTGGTGATTGGAGGAGCAGGGAAGTCGGGAATGCTCTGTCTGTATGAAGCGAAAAAAAGAGCAGGAATCACCGGTCAGGTAATCTGTCTTGCTCATAGCGAGAAATCAATTGAAAGGCCTAAGTCTTTAGGACTGGCAGATAAATACGTGGCTGTGGATGCAACAGACGCTCTTGCAGTGAAAAATGCAATTGAGCAATTGACAGATGGTGAGATGGCAGATGTTGTGATCAATTGTGTAAATGTGAATAATACTGAAATGGGAAGTATACTGGCGGCAAAAACCGACGGTTTGGTGTATTTTTTCTCTATGGCGACAAACTTTACAAAAGCTGCATTAGGAGCAGAAGGAGTAGGACGGGATACGACAATGATTATCGGAAACGGCTATACAAAAGGACATGCTGAAATATCTCTTCAAATACTACGAGAAAGCGATGAACTTCGAAAGGTGTATCAGGAACTTTACAGTTAGGTGGGAATATAAGTATCATTTCAATTTGAGAAAATAAAGGAGTGGAAACATGAGAGATTATAAAAGCATTGAATTATGGAAAGATGTTACGGAAGAGCAGTGGAATGATTGGAAGTGGCAAGTGAAAAATCGGATTACCAACTTGGAGGATTTGAAGAAAGTTGTAAACCTTACTGAAAAAGAAGAAAGAGGAGTGCTGGATACCCTATCTATACTGCGAATGGGAATTACTCCATATTATGCTGCATTAATGGATGAAAATGATCCAAACTGTCCTGTACGTCTGCAGGCGATCCCAAGCACATCGGAGCTTGAAAAAGGAAAAGCCGACATGGAAGATCCTTTAAGTGAAGATGTTGATTCTCCGGTTCCCGGTCTTACACACCGATACCCTGATCGGGTACTGTTACTAATCACAGACATGTGCTCTATGTATTGTCGCCATTGTACAAGAAGACGTTTTGCCGGGCAACAGGATAAGGAACAGCCTAAGGATCGCATTGATCAAGCAATCGAATACATTAGAAACACACCGGAAGTGAGAGATGTTCTTCTTTCAGGAGGAGACTGTCTATTGGTTTCCGATGCACGTCTGGAATATATTATACAAGAGCTTCGTAAAATTGAACATGTAGAGATCATTCGACTGGGGTCGCGAACACCAGTGGTCATGCCTCAAAGAATCACACCCGACCTCGTAAATATGTTGAAAAAATATCATCCGATTTGGCTGAATACCCACTTTAATCATTCGAAAGAGATCACAGGAGAGACGAAAGAAGCCTTGCGTTTATTGGCGAATGCAGGAATTCCCCTGGGAAATCAATCTGTTCTGTTGCGTGGAATTAATGACTGTGTTCATATCATGAAGGACCTTGTGCATAATTTAGTAAAAAATCGGGTGCGCCCTTATTACATTTACCAATGTGACCTTTCTATGGGAATTGAACACTTTAGGACTCCTGTAGCAAAAGGGTTGGAAATTATTGAAGGACTAAGGGGACACACTTCCGGGTATGCTGTGCCGACCTTTGTTGTAGATGCTCCCGGTGGCGGAGGGAAAATTCCTGTTATGCCCAGTTACATGATCTCACAGTCAGCAAATAAGGTAGTACTTAGAAACTATGAAGGGGTTATCACCACATACACTGAGCCTAAGCCTTACGAAGATCATCCGAATTGCGAGATTTGTTCGGGGAAAAAGGCCGATGAGGTTGAAGGGGTGGCGTCATTGCTGGCAGGGAAGCGAATATCTTTAGAACCTGCTCAATTGAAACGCTTGCAAAGAAGCAAGAAATAGACCTGCAGGCAGCAAACAATGGGAGGGGGTGTCTTGAGTTGCTGATGAAGCTTATTTACGGTAAGTATCGTGTGGTATCGGTGGTGGGTATGGCAAAAAATGCAGGCAAAACTGTCGTTCTCAATAAGTTGATTGAAGAAGCCTATAAAAAGTATATTACACTCGGCCTCACTTCCATCGGAAGAGATGGTGAACGGGAGGATCTGGTAACAAAAACGGAAAAGCCTGTGATTCATGTGATGGAAGGAACGATTATTGCGACTGCTCAAGACACAATCCTAAACGCCGATGCACGGCTGGAAATCCTTGAAGTGACTGAATATCGAACAACTCTGGGACCCATTGTGCTTTGCCGCGTGAAAGAGAATGGACTTGTGGAAATCGCGGGTCCCGGTAATAATTGGGAGATTCGGGAGGTTGCAAAGAAGATGCTTCTTTACGGCGTCGATGTTGTCCTGGTTGATGGAGCAATCAACAGGAAAACCGCTGCCTCTCCTGAAATCACGGATGCAACGATCCTTTCTACGGGAGCGGTGGTCAGCAGAAGTATCGATCGGGTTTTGGAGGAGACAGCACATCAGGTGGAATTATTCGGTCTGGAAAAAGTCAGCAATCCCATCATTCTTGAAGAAGCGAAAAAACTCATGGAAAAAAGTGTAATTGGCTTGGTGCATAAGAATGGGAGTAGCACAGAACTGAATCTTAAAACGGCATTGAATGCTGGAAGAATTATCGGAGGAGCGATTGAGGAGTCGACAGAGTATATTGTTTTCCCCGGGTCGTTAGTCAGAAAAACACTCGAGGATCTAATAGCGGTTACTCCCCTATACAAAAAAGTCACTTTCATTGTGCACGACGGAACAAAAATATTTATTGCCTATCATGACTGGCTCAAATTTAAAAGACGGGGAGTTCGGATGCAAGTGGTTGAACCAATCCAGGTGTTGGCAGTTTCGGTCAATCCCTATGCTCCCCAGGGATATGAGTTTCAGCCCGAGGAGTTCCATAAAAAAATGAAGGATCTTCTAAGAATCCCCGTTATTGATGTAATGCTCGAAGGAGATGATTTTTATGAATGAATATATGAGCAGGAAAAACCTTCGGGAAGTGGGTTTGGAGCAGATTATCGATTGGCTTCCTGTTCAAACAGATTACGGAAAAGATCACAAAGAAAGGATGTTTCCCCACAGTCATTCTCAAATTGAAGACTTAAGAAGGATCTATAGAGAAATGGGTATCTTTCGCAGGGGATTGAAAAGCAGTCAGTCGATTCTCTGGAACCTGAAAGGTTTCCTATCTGAATTTAAGGATCTTCGAGGGTCTTTGAAGAGGGTAATGGATCAAGAGATCCTTAATGAAGTTGAACTGTTCGAGATCAAAAACCAAATTATGGTGATGGAGGAGTTGCTGGAGTTTTTACGACGGTATCCGCAACTCTCCCTTGAAAAGTTCCAGATGGAGTCATTGGCACCGTTAATTAAAGCTCTGGATCCTGAAGGATCCAGGGTAAGGACTTTTTATATTTATGACAGCTATTCCAACAGGTTGTATGAGTTGCGGGAAAAGAAACGTAAAATTACCGGGAGAATTCAGGAAATTCAAAATCAACTCAGGCAAAAAGTCTTTGAAGAGCTTGAGATTAAACCGAAGATGAACAATGAAGTTCTAATCCCGAAGGAAGATCGATCAATGGCTAAGAGAGCAGAGGAGTGCAGTCTTGTGTACTTTCTTTCTGAAACCTACAGAAGCTATGTTTTTAAGATCGTCCCTACGGATGAAGTGATTTTATTGAGAGAAGAAAGCCAAAAATTGAAGATGGAGGAAGAGGAAGAGGAGTTTGAGATTCGAAAAATCCTCACCCAACGAGTGAGAGACTTTATTGATGAAATCAATAAAAATATTCATATCATCGGAGAGTTGGATCTGACCATAGGGAAAATTCTGTTGGGTGATGATATGAGGGGTGTGGAACCAAGGATTGTCGATGATCCCTATATACATTTTCTTAAGGGGAGACACTCTGTTGTCGAACACCGGCTTCATCAAGAAGGGAAAGAATACATGCCGGTGGATATCTCGTTAGAAGAAGGGGTGACCATCGTAACCGGTGCAAACATGGGAGGGAAAACCATTACTCTGAAGCTTATCGCTCTGATTGCAGGGATGGCACAGTTGGGACTGTATGTACCTGCACAGGAGGCGACGGTGGGACCCTTCTCTTTTGTCTATTTTTCTTCAGGGGATGGACAATCGGAGGAGCAGGGTCTTTCAACCTTTGGAAGCGAAATTTACCATTTAAAAAATCTCACAGATGATCAACAAAGCAATGGTCTTATTTTGTTGGATGAACTGGGAAGGGGAACGAATCCCAGCGAGGGATATGGAATCTCTTACGGTGTGATCGAATATTTTAAGCAAGTGATTGGAATTACTGTCGTAACAACACATTTGGACGGATTGACACAAATTAAGGGAGTGAAACATCTTCAGGTTGTGGGTCTTCGAAACCGAAAACCGGAAGAAATAAAGGAGGTATTGGATAAAGCCGGGGATGGAAAGGGCCGATTGGAGGATTTGATGGACTATCGCCTGGAGCATGGAGAAGCAGACCGGGAAGTGCCGAAAGAGGCAATGATGATTGCAAGGCTCATGGGCCTAAACGAGAAGATTCTCGAGAAAGCAGAAAAGGCCCTGAAGACAAAAAAGCAAGAGATGGATTAAAGGAGGATTGTTATGGAGAGTAAATTAAATTTGGACACGACAATGATTGAAGAAGCACGTAAAGCAGCCAGGTCAATTGCTGAGGATGTTCAATACTTCATTGATGAACACACAACCGTCACAGTTGAAAGAACCGTTGCAAGGCTATTGGGAATCGATGGAACCGATGATACGGACAACCCTTTGCCCAATATCGTTGTAGACAATATTAAACATGGGGGAGGACTTGGCAAAGGAGCAGCATTTTGGATCGGAAATGCTATGGTTTCTTTAAAGGTAGGTCCGCAGGAAATCGCAGAGGGAATTGCCAAAGGAGAAATCGATTTAATGAAAATTCCAGTTGAAAAAGATAAGGAAATCCAAAGTGCAATCATGGAAGTTGCAGAGAAGATGGTAAAGCGTATAAAGAAAAATCGAGAGCGTAGAGACCATGATAAAGAACTTATCGGAGATGGAGATAAACCCTACCTTTACGTCATCGTAGCTACCGGAAATATCTATGAAGATGCTATGCAGGCAAAATCTGCAGCACGGCAAGGTGCGGATATTATCGCTGTCATCAGAAGCACAGCCCAGAGCCTCTTGGATTATGTCCCTTACGGACCAACAACTGAAGGATTCGGAGGGACTTATGCGACGCAGGAAAATTTTAGAATTATGCGGGAGGCTCTTGATGAAGTAGGGGAGGAAGTCGGAAAGTATATCCACTTATGTAATTACTGTTCAGGACTTTGTATGCCTGAAATTGCAGCAATGGGAGCTATTGAACGACTGGATGTAATGTTGAATGATGCACTGTATGGGATATTATTCAGAGATATTAATATGCAAAGAACTCTTGTAGATCAATTTTTCTCGCGGATTATTAACGGTTATGCGGGGATTATGATTAATACCGGGGAGGATAACTACCTTACCACCGCAGATGCAGTTGAAGAAGCGCA
Source organism: Clostridiaceae bacterium (assembly GCA_003554105.1). Taxonomy (GTDB): domain Bacteria; phylum Bacillota; class Clostridia; order Peptostreptococcales; family T1SED10-28; genus T1SED10-28. The sequence goes on from PWFQ01000065.1 coordinate 9,743, forward strand.
TACAGTTTTGGCATCACAGTTTATTAATGAACAGTTTGCTTTAAAAGCCGGAATTCCAGAGGAGCAGATGGGCTTAGGGCATGCCTTTGAAATGAAACCGGATTTAGAGAATGGGTTTTTGTGGGAGCTTGCACAGGCTCAAATGGCAAGAGAAATTTTCCCTAAAGCCCCATTAAAATATATGCCTCCTACAAAGTTTAAGACTGGAGATATCTTTAAAGGTCATATCCAGGATGCCATGTTTAATATGATTTCCATCTGGACAAACCAAGGTGTGCAATTGTTGGGAATGATGACGGAGGCTATTCACACTCCTCATATTCAAGATCGAGCTTTAGCAATTGAAAACGCTAAATACATTTTTAATAATTGTAAAGATCTGGGCTCGGAAATCTCTTTTAAAGAAGGAGGAATTATCCAAGGACGGGCGAAAGAAGTTCTTTCAAAAGCACATGATCTTTTAGAAGAGATCCAGAGAAACGGAATTTTCAAGACCATAGAGGAGGGAAAATTCGGAGGAGTGAAGCGTTCGAGAACCGGAGGAAAAGGATTGGATGGAGTTGCGAAGAAAGATTCGGGATATTACAATCCTTTTATAGATTTAATGCTAAAAGGTGGTGAATAAGATGGCAATCGAAAAAGTGGATCTTACAAAGTTGAAACCCTATGGAGATACTCTTAATGATGGTATGACACAGGTAAGTTTTACACTGCCGGTATCAGCAAGTGAAGAGGCCAAGGAAGCGGCCAGACGATTAGCGATGAAGATGGGGCTTGAAGATCCCAGTGTTGTTGTGATGAAAGATATGGGACCCGGTTTTGCTTTCTTTGTTATCTATGGAAGCTGCAAAGAGACTGTAGATTTCACATCAATTGAAGTGCCTAAGGTGGAAGTGGAAACCATGTCGAAAAAAGAAGTGGAAGCTTTTATCGAAGAAAACATTAAAAGAACAGTAACAATTATTGGAGCCTGTACCGGATCTGATGCCCATACGGTAGGAATTGATGCTATTATGAACATGAAAGGGTATGATGGCCATTATGGGTTAGAAAGATACAAAGGGATGGAAGCCTATAACATGGGATCACAAGTAGCAAACGAGGATTTGGTGGCAAAAGCTATAGAGATGAACGCAGATGCACTTTTGGTTTCTCAGGTCGTTACGCAAAAAGATGTCCATATTCCCAACCTTACTGAACTTATTGAGCTCCTTGAAGCGGAAGGGTTGAGAAATAAAATGGTCGTAGTATGTGGAGGTCCCCGAATTAACCATGAGCTTGCAAAGGAATTAGGTTATGATGCAGGATTCGGCACCGGATCTTATGCTGAGGATGTAGCTTCATTTGTCGTTGACGAACTGGTAAAAAGAAAACTGGTATAAAAAAAGCCCTCGATGAGGGCTTTTGACATTTCGGATAAAATTAGTAACGATGGGTGATCTGATCAATGTGGCATGAAATACAGGCATTTTCCGCCCGATCCAGTGCATCCTTTTGATACACCTCTTTTTTTATTCGATCTACCCGGCTTTTTTCCTTCTGACTTAGGTAATGACACTCTTCCTGACTGATGTCTTCACTGTCTAAATCATGGCAACGGACGAGCTGTTCTTTATCGGTACGGTTTTTCATTTTAAAGGCCTCCTTATATTTTATAACTGATAATTGTAAGTGTGAATGGGTACAAGTTGTATATACCCAGCAACAAATGGATTACTCGGATAAATGAGAATAATTTTCAAGGAGTTCCTTCTCATCCGGATGCAATCCTATGTTATACTAATAAAAAAGCCTATTAAGAGAGGAGACTTATAAATGTCTGAAAAAGGTTATGTTCAGGTGTACACCGGAGACGGTAAAGGGAAAACCACTGCTGCTCTGGGATTAGCTTTAAGAGCTGTATGTGCAGGAAAAAAAGTATTCATGGGGCAATTTGTAAAAGGGATGGATTACAGTGAATTAAAAGCGATGAATTATCTGCCCGGATTTCGTATTGAACAGTATGGAAAAGACTGTTTTATTTGCAATAATCCTAAAAAAGAAGATGTGGATATAGCGAAGAGAGGGTTGAAAAAAATCGCAGGGGTGGTTCAATCAGGAAAATATGATGTTGTGATTATGGATGAAATAAACATCGCCCTTTATTATGGCCTCTTCGGAATCGATGAAGTCCTGCAAATTATCAAAAGCAAAAAAGAGCATGTAGAAATTATTATTACTGGACGCTATGCCCGGGAGGAAATACTGGAAATAGCGGATCTGGTTACTGAAATGAAAGAAATTAAGCATTATTACCAAAAAGGTGTTGAATCCAGAATCGGGATTGAAAAATAGATTTTAGAATTTTGATGAGAGAAGCTGCGGCCTGTCGAAGGACCGCGGCTTTTGTCGTTTAAAGATTCTAAAAACGGGTAGATAGGTAGACAGTATAGATTCGACACAAAGGAATTGATAAAAAATGAATGAGCTATGGAGACAGGAAGAGAAAAATTGGCAAATCATGAATCATATCGGACTGGATTATTTTTTCTACACCAGAAATGTAGAAGGAAAGTTCACTTATATGAGCAGTTCAATAAAAAACCTTTTGGGATTTTCCAGTCAGGAGTTTATTGAGTTTAATGATCGTATACTATCCAATCACCCTATGAACAAGAAAGCGTTTCTCTGTCAATACAAAAAAAAGACGAATGAAAACCCGGGAGAGGGAAAAAGAACATTCCTGATTGAAGTTTATGATAAAAACGGAAACCTCGTAACCTTGGAATGCACCGAATATCCTGAAATCAACGAGAACAAAGAAATCGAAGAATACAGGGGTATGGGTTTCGAAGTGACTGAGAAAATTAGGCAGGATGAGAGACTGATTCGAGCGCAAGTTGAGCTGGAAAGCATGAACAGAGAACTGCAACGAGCAATCAAGGCAACGAACCGCTTGGCAACTCAAGCTCAACTGGCCAACGACATGAAAACCCAGTTTTTGCTCAACATGAACCATGAAATCAAAACGCCAATGAATGGAATTATGGGTTTCCTTTACCTGCTGAGAGAGACGGAGTTAAAAGATGAACAGATTGAGTATGTGAAAGAAATCGAGCGGTCAAGCCTGGAACTTCTCGGACTTATCGAAGGAATAATCGAGCTGTCTCAAATTGAAACAAAGAATATGAAAATAAAGCATCAGCGCTTCAATTTATATTCTCTGATCAATGAACTGTCAGGCAGTTATCAGTCCGTATTTCAAGAAAAACAGATTCATTTTGCGGTGGAAATGGATCGAAGTACAAATTGGAGTCTCATAGGTGATAATGAAAAAATGAAAAGAATTTTAAAAAACCTATTGTGTAATAGCATAAAATTCACGGACGATGGGGAAATTAAGGTAATGGTAAAGAAACGGAGAGAAAACGGTCGGAAAGTGGAAATCGAGTTTGTGATTTCTGATACCGGAGCAGGAATTCCTCAAGAAATGCTTTATCGGATATTCAAGCCCTTCGTTCAACTGGATGGTTCAACGAGGCGAAAACATGCGGGAACCGGCCTGGGATTGGCAATTACAAAAAGCATTGTCGAGCTAATGAATGGGAAAATATGGGTTAACTCCCAACTTGGCAAAGGGTCATCGTTTCATATACTATTAAAATTTGACAAGGCATAAGGAAAGAAAGGATGAGTCCGATTATGAGAGATTGGCTTGAAAAAGGAAAAGTATTCCAAGAAAAACTGGTTGTTATACGGCGGGATTTCCACCAACACCCGGAAATCGGTTTTGAAGAAAAAAGAACTCGAAAGAGGCTTATTGAGCACCTTGAAGCGATCGGGCTTATAGTTCAAGCTCCTATGGCAAGAACTGGCGTGGTCGCACTGCTTGAGGGTGATAAACCCGGAAAAACAATTGCTATTCGTGCTGATATGGATGCATTGCCGATGGAGGAGCTTGCAAAGCATCCCTACCAATCACAAAGTCCCGGAAGAATGCATGCCTGTGGACATGATGCACATATGACCTATGTATTAGGTGCTGCAATGATTCTGAAAGAGCTGAAAAGTGAACTGTGTGGAAATGTGAAATTTATATTCCAACCTGCGGAAGAGACAACCGGAGGTGCAAAACCAATGATTGATGAAGGAGTCCTGGAAAATCCAAAAGTAGATGCAATTCTGGGTGGTCATGTCTGGCCAGACGTTCCTTCAGGGAACATAGAAGTTGTTAAAGGGCCGGTAATGGCTTCAACGGGTCAAATCAACATCGAATTACAAGGAAAAGGCGGTCACGCTGCAAGTCCACACGAAAATTCGGACCCGATTCAAATGGCCACAGAAATCCTTCAAAAGTTACAAAACTTTGTAAGCCGGGGAGTCGACCCCTTGGAGAATCTTGTCATTTCAATTTGTTCATTTCATTCCGGCGAGACATTCAATATCATGCCGGAAAAGGCGGTTCTTAAAGGAACGGTAAGAACCTTGAATAACGAGCTCCGGTTAGGTCTTGAAGAGAAGATGCATAAACTCATCAAAAGTGTTACTGATTATCACGGGGGAAGCTATCAGTTTGAATTGCAGCACCTTTATCCTGCAACAGTCAATGATCCTGAGTTTACAGATTTTGCAAAAACTTCAATCAGAGATCTCATAGGAGAGGATCATGTGCAGGTTGGTACTAAGCCCTCTATGGCAGGAGAAGACTTTGCTTTTTATCTTGAAAAAATTCCGGGGACATTCTTGAGAATCGGAAACTACAGCAAGGAAAAAGGGTTGATTTACAATCTACACAACCCTTACTTTGATATTGATGAGGAGCAGTTGGGCAAAATCGCATCGATATATGCCAAGGTTGCTTACGATTTCTTAAATCACCAATAAAAAGACCAGCTATAAAAAGTCAACCCTAAACAATTAAGGAGGAGTATTAATGTCCACTGCAGGAAGTACTTATTCTATTGTCGGCTATGATCCTGAAAGAAAAGAATGGGGAATTGCAGTACAGTCAAAATTTCTAGCGGTGGGTGCTTTGGTTCCCTGGGTGAGAGAAGGAGTTGGAGCAGTTGCAACTCAGTCAATGACGAACACGAATTTCGGCACGGTGGGAGTACGCTTGTTGGAAGAGGGAAAAACTCTGGAAGAAGAATATAATCTGCTGATGGAAAGCGATGAAGGGATTGAGCTTCGTCAGTTTGCGATTATGGATCATCAAGGGAATGTGATGGCGCACACAGGAAAAGGCTGCGTACCTTACGCGGGGCACCGATTGGGAAAAAATTACGCATGTCAAGGGAATATGCTTCTGGGAGATGTCGTAATCACTAAGATGGCCGAAGCTTTTGAAAACCACAGGGGTGATCTTTCGCAGGGACTATTTGAAGCCTTGGAAGCAGGGCAACAAGCTGGAGGAGATCGCAGAGGAAGACAGGCTGCAGCAATTCTTGTAAAGAGTTTAAGGGGACACAATCTGGGATTTGGAAACACGAAGATGGATTTGCGAGTAGATGATCATCTGGATCCAATTGGAGAGTTAAAGCGATTGATTGGACGTCATCGGGTAATCTTCTCTGAAAATTTCAGAGATCGATGGATCCCTTTTGAGGGGGAGGTAAAGGAAGAAGTCCAGCACATGATGATTTTCGGAGAAATTATCAAAAATTCACTTGCAACAGGAGACACACTGGAGAAAGCAATAAGATCCTTCGCAAAAGGCTTGGGGATGAGTGGTAAGGAAGTATTTCGAGAAGGTTGGATTTCAGGGGAAGTCATCGATCGAATTACAAAGGTCTACTATCAGAAAAATCACTAGGAGGTCTAAGAGACCTCCTTTTTGTTTCTTAAACGAATGGTTATATTTTTGCCATGCTTCATTAAAGTTGAACAAAGATCAAAAGAATGTAGCGGTAATTCGATGAGGACTTATCGTTTAAAGCAAGTGTGTTTATAAAAACGACAGTGTGGTATGATAATGAAAAGAAGCTTTAAAGGAGATGGATTTTATGGATGTAATTTCCACAAAAGTTGAAAGGGTCGTTCATGAGACGATAAATAGACATTCTCTTGTGCAAAAGGGAGATCGCATCATCGTTGGATTGTCAGGAGGACCGGATTCAGTCTGCTTACTCCATGTCTTAAAATCAGAAGAATCGGAATGGGGGATTAAGGTCTATGCAGCTCATTTAAATCATAATCTTCGAGGTCTTAAAGCTGAGGAAGACGCCAACTACGTTGTGGATTTGTGTAAAAAAATGGGGGTAAAATGTTTTTTGAAGAATGACGATATTGAAGCCTATGCAAAAGCAAATAAGCTTAGCACTGAAGAAGCGGGACGAATAAAGCGGTTTCATTTTTTTGAGGAAGTCCAGAATAAAATCGGTGGAGACAAAATCGCATTGGGTCATCATAAAGATGATCAAGCGGAAACCATTCTGATGAGGATAATACGGGGAAGTGGATTGGACGGTCTAGTTGCAATGGACTACCGAAGAGAGAAATACATACGACCACTGCTGGATCTGACGAAAGAGGAGATTGAGAACTATTGCAAACAAAAAAATCTTAAACCCCGGCTTGACGCTACAAACTATGAAACGGATTATTTCAGGAATCAGGTTCGAATTGATTTAATCCCCTACCTGAAAGAACGGTATAACCCTAGAATCATTGATGCGCTAATAAAATTAAGGAGCGTAATAAAGGATGATTACGACCTCTTAAGCCAAATGACTGAGGAGCACTATTCGACAATGGTTATAAAGGAGTCCGGGAAGCGTTCGTTCCCAATAAAAAAAATAACGCAAGTGCACCCTGCTTTAAGAGCAAGGCTTATAAGAAGAGGGATTCAAGACCTGGTGGATGCAGGTCAGGGATTGGATTTTGATCAGATAAGGCAGATCGATCACTTGATTTCTGTAAAAAGACCAGGAAAAAAAACAAGTCTTTCTTTGGGGTTGGAAGCGATGATTTCATATCGGGAAGTTCATATATATAAGAAGGAACAGGAGGAGAAGTTAGAATTCTATTATCCTGTGCAAATTCAACAAAAAACGGATATTCATGAACTGAATTTGAGTGTTGAAGTCAGGATTGTATGCAATGGAAAGGAACTCCCCTTTTCGCAAAACTCCCTTGAGCAGATTTTTGATTATGAGAAAGTGGAAAAAGAGTTAAATATAAGAAATCGAAAGGATGGGGATCGATTTACTCCGATGGGGATGAATGGCACGAAAAAGATAAAAGATTTTTTCATTGATTTAAAAATTGATCAGTTGGAACGAAATCGAATCCCACTTCTTTGCGATGGGGATGAAATCATGTGGGTGGTGGGCTATCGGATCAGTGAAAAATATAAAATTACTCGGGACACGAAAAAAAAGCTTTTAATCCGAATAACAGAAGGGTAAAAAGAAACTTAACCCCCTTATTCTGTTGGCATAGAGTTGTTTTTCAAAAGGGGTTATGTTAAAATATTTAAAGTGCTTAGGAACTGAGGAATGAGAGGAGGAGTTTTGTTGAGGAAATTTTTCCGCGGAGCTAGTTTTTACATCTTGATCTTTATTGTATTATTGATAATTGTTCAAAGATGGGGATTGGAAACGCAAGAGATCGAAGATATAGAGTTTTCGGAAATGTATCAAGAGCTAATGAATGACCGGATTGTATCCATAAACACCAGAGAACGGGCAGTCGAAGGAGTCCGTTTGGTGAATGGAGAGGAACAGGAATTTGTCTCCTACATTCCGGATATTTTTGATGAGGCAAGATTTACTGAAATACTGACACAAAAGATTGACGAGACAGGATTAATTTTAGGAGGAGATCCGCCACCGGAAACACCGTGGTTTGTCAGCATGTTGCCCACAATCTTTCTAATCCTGATCTTCATAGTATTCTGGTTTGTGTTTATGCAGCAATCACAGGGTGGTGGCGGTAAAGTCATGAACTTTGGGAAAAGCAAAGCAAAACTACAGAAGGAAGAAGACCGTCAAAAGGTAACTTTTAAGGACGTGGAAGGATTAGATGAAGAAAAGGAAGAATTAACGGAACTAGTGGAGTTTTTAAAGGCTCCGAAGCGATTTATTGAGCTGGGTGCCAGAATTCCAAAGGGTGTATTGATGATTGGCCCTCCGGGAACGGGAAAAACCTATTTGACCAAGGCAGTTGCGGGAGAAGCTGGAGTGCCATTTTACAGTATCAGTGGATCGGACTTCGTTGAGATGTTTGTTGGTGTGGGTGCTTCTCGTGTAAGAGATTTGTTCGAACAGGCAAAGAAAAACTCACCGTGTATCGTCTTTATTGACGAAATTGATGCAGTAGGTCGTAAACGTGGGGCAGGTTTAGGAGGAGGTCACGATGAAAGAGAACAAACTCTCAACCAGCTTCTTGTTGAAATGGATGGTTTTGGTGTGAACGAAGGTATTATTATTGTTGCAGCCACAAACCGACCTGATATTCTGGATCCTGCATTATTAAGACCGGGAAGATTTGACCGAAAAATTGAAGTCGGTTTACCGGATATTAAAGGTCGGGAGGCAATCATTAACGTGCACTCCAAAGGTAAGCCCTTGGATGATGACGTAAATGTCAAGGTTTTAGCAAGAAGGACCCCCGGATTTACTCCGGCTGACCTTGAAAATCTTATGAACGAGGCTGCACTTTTAACAGCGAGAAGAAAAGAGAAAAAAATCAATATGGCAAGCATTGAAGAAGCGATTACAAAGGTGATTGCAGGAATCGAAAAGAAAAGCAGAGTGATTAGTGAAAAAGAACGGAGAATTACAGCATATCATGAGGCAGGACATGCAATTGCCGCACGGTGCCTTCCGAATACAGATCCCGTTCATCAAATCACAATTGTTCCCCGTGGTCGTGCCGGAGGATTTACAATGATTCTTCCTGAAGAGGACAAAAGTTATGCAACGAAAACTGAAATGGAGGAGCATATTGTTCATCTTTTAGGTGGACGGGTTGCAGAAAAATTGATGCTTGACGATATCAGCACCGGGGCGCAAAATGATTTGCAAAGAGTATCACAAGTTGCAAAGGCAATGGTGACAAAGTATGGAATGAGTGATAAATTAGGCCCGATGACTTTTGGAAGCGGTGACGATGAGGTATTCCTGGGAAAAGACTTCACTTCCAAAAGAGATTATTCTGAAGAAGTGGCTTCAAAGGTGGACCGTGAGATCAAACGGTTTGTTGATGATGCCTATGAGAAGGCCATCCAGCTTCTTGAAGAGAATAAAGAAAAATTAGAAGCTGTTGCTCAGGCCTTACTGAAAATGGAAACGGTCAGTGGATTCCAGTTCGAAAAAATCTTTACAGGACTTGTGACAGTTGAAGAAGCTGACGATGCGGATACATTAGGACAAAAGCTCTCGGAAGTAAAGATTCAGGCTGAAATCGATTTTGAAAAAGAAGGGCAGGAATTTACGGCTCAAAGGAAGAAAGACCGGGAAGAGAAAAAATCAGGAAGGCTAACGAAAAATGACCCTGCGCCCTCCTCTTCCCTTACGAATATTGTTAAGAATGATACAAACTCTGACAAAGAAAATGAATAGTATCGAAGCACTGTATTTTAAGCATCTTGGAGGGTTTTCCAGGGTGCTTTTTTTGCAAAAAATCCATGAAGTGTGGAAATAATCCTTGCAGAAAGATTCGAAAAACTGTAGAATGTCTATAGATAGAAAGTTGAAATTCCAACACTTTGCAAGGAATGAAACAGATCTTGCAAAAAAAATCCTTCTGTCATTTAGAATAATTCCTGACAACTGCTCAAGCGTAGACGTAAAAAGGGATAGAGAAGTTTTTCTAAATGAGGGTCCTTTGTTACAATTGAAGGATTGATCGTTTCCGATGTAAATACTTTAAAGGGAGGAAACACGATGCTAGAAAAAGACAAGTTGAAAGAAGTGAAAGAAGAAAAAAAACGATGGCAGAAAGAGAAAGTCGACAAGGGTTTATCGAAATTCCCTGAAAGGAAAGAGGAGTTCACTAGAACATCAGGAGCAAACATTGAAAGACTGTATACTCCTGATGATCTTGAAGGTATGGACTACAACAAAGATTTAGGTTACCCAGGGGAATATCCTTATACCCGTGGAGTTCAGCCCACGATGTATCGGAGCCGCTTTTGGACAATGAGACAATATGCCGGTTTTGCAACAGCAGAAGAGTCCAACAAACGCTATAAGTATCTTCTCGAACAGGGACAGACCGGACTTTCTGTGGCATTTGATTTACCCACACAGATCGGATATGATTCCGATCATGAATTAGCACAAGGTGAAGTGGGCAAAGTGGGAGTCGCCATCGATTCGCTCACTGATATGGAAATTTTGTTTGACGGGATTCCTTTGGATAAGGTAAGTACATCCATGACAATTAATGCACCGGCTGCAGTTCTATTAGCGATGTACATAGCGGTTGCTGAGAAGCAGGGGGTTTCTGCGGATCAATTAAGGGGAACAATTCAAAATGATATTTTAAAAGAGTATATCGCCCGGGGCACATATATATTCCCGACTGAAGAGTCTATGAGGTTGATCACGGATATTTTTGCGTACTGTTCAAAGGAAGTGCCACAATGGAATACAATCAGTATTTCGGGTTACCACATCCGGGAAGCCGGTTCTTCGGCCAGCCAAGAGGTTGCATTCACATTGGCTGATGGAATTGCATACGTTGAAGCTGCAATTAAAGCTGGATTGGATGTGGATTCTTTTGCGCCGAGGCTCTCCTTCTTCTTCAACTCCCACAATGACTTATTGGAAGAGGTTTCAAAGTTCAGAGCAGCCAGAAGATTGTGGGCGAAAATCATGAAAGAACGATTCGGAGCAAAAAATCCCAAATCGATGCAATTGAAATTCCATACGCAAACTGCAGGATCCACTCTAACCGCACAGCAACCGGATAATAACATTGTTCGTGTGGCAATACAGACCCTTGCGGCTGTTCTTGGCGGAACCCAGTCACTTCATACAAACTCCAAAGACGAAGCCTTGGCTTTGCCAACTGAAGATTCAGTGAGAGTCGCCCTGCGGACACAACAAATTGTGGCTCATGAAAGTGGAGTTGCGGATACTGTAGATCCATTGGCAGGTTCCTATTACGTTGAGAAAATGACGAAGGAAATTGAAGATGCAGCAATGGAATACATTGAGCAAATCGATGAACTGGGAGGAGCACCTGCAGCAATTGAACAAGGTTTTATTCAAAAAGAAATTATGGACAGTTCCTATAACTATCAAAAAGAACTGGAAAAAGAAGAAAGAATTGTTGTGGGAATGAATAAGTTCCAGGTCAAAGAAAAGCCGGTGGAAGGACTTCTGAAGCTTGATCCCCGAGTAGAAGAGCTGCAAAGGGACAAAATTAAGAAAACGAAAGAAAATCGGGACGAAAAAATGGTTCAAGATAATCTGAAAGCACTTCGACAGGCAGCTTCCGGCAATGAAAATACCATGCCTTATATTCTTGAGTCCGTTAAAGCATATGCAACTCTAGGAGAAATTTGTGGAGTTCTGCGGGAAGTCTTTGGTGAATACCAGCAAAGCGTCGTGATCTAAAAATACGTGTTTAGTGGATAATAATAAGGAGGTTTTTTCATGGATAAACCGATTAGAGTGTTAGTTGCAAAGCCGGGATTGGATGGTCATGATCGAGGGGCGAAAGTAATAGCGAGGGCTCTTAGAGATGCCGGGATGGAGGTTGTTTATACGGGTCTACGCCAAACTCCGGAGCAAATTGTACAGACTGCAATTCAGGAGGATGTGGATGTCGTTGCTTTAAGTATTCTCTCCGGAGCACACAATCACTTGCTTCCCAAAATTGTGAATCGTTTGAAGGAAGAAGGGGTCTATGACGAAGTTCTGGTTCTGGCAGGTGGAGTGATTCCGGATGATGACATCCCGGGACTGAAAGAAGCGGGGATTGAGGCGGTATTTACACCGGGAACTCCCACAGGCGTAACTATTAACTTTATTAAGGAAAACTTAAAAAAATAAAAGCAAATAGAATGGATAAGGGAAAGCCGATGAATTCTTAAGAGTCATCGTCTTCCCTTTGTTAATGGAAAAAACTTAGAGGATATCAACAAAAATGAGGATTGAATGAATTCATATTTTGTTGTCTGTTACAATAAAACAACCTATATAATGAATGGGGAGTTTCTTATTAGTCATATGTGGATCATCAAAGAGGAAATTATTAAAGGATGGTGAGAGAATGAAGGATTTAAAGGGAAAACTCATAAAAAAAAGCATGAAGGCAACAGCGAGAATGATCACGATGTTAGAAAATCAAGATCCATCTGCAATTGAAATCCTTGCTGACCTTTATTCTCTAACAGGAAATGCGAAGGTTATAGGGATTACCGGACCGCCCGGAGCTGGCAAAAGCACATTAACTGATAAACTGGTAAAGGGTTTACGAAAGAAAGACAAAAAGGTGGGAATTATTGCAGTGGATCCAACAAGTCCTTTTTCCGGCGGGTCCATCCTTGGAGATCGTATACGTATGTCGGATTTGGCAACAGACCCCGGAGTTTTTATTCGAAGTATGGGAACCCGCGGTCACCTGGGAGGGCTTTCAAAAGCAACCCAGGGAGCTGTAAAAGCCCTGGACCTCTACGGGATGGACTATATTATCATTGAAACGGTTGGTGTAGGTCAGTCAGAAGTGGATATCGTAAAGACAGCTGACACTGTTGTCATGGTAATGGTCCCGGGACTCGGTGACGATATACAGGCAATTAAAGCAGGAATTATGGAAATCGGTGATATTTTCGCGATTAATAAGGCAGATCGGGATGGTGCTGCAAAAACCCATAGAGAGATTGCAAATATGTTGGACTTTGTCGAAAAAGATTGGAAACCTCCCATTGAACAGGTTGTCGCTTTACAAAACCAGGGGATCGATAATCTTCTGAACCATATTTTAGATCATTTGAATTATTTAGACACCACAAATCAGCTGATTGATCGAAGGATCAATAGCAGCAGGATCGAAATCATGGAGTTAATGAAAGAACGTTTGATGGAAGATTTTATTAAGGAAGAGGACATTCAAGAAGATTTGGAAGTATGTGCCCGAGAAGTGGCTCAAAGAGAGAATAATCCTTATAGGGCCAGCGAAGAATTATTGAAAAAAGTAATTACAAAGGAGGCAAAAAATTATGAAAACCACTAAACTGGATCATATCGGCATTGCAGTCAAAGATCTGGAGAAATCCCTGGCATTTTATGAAGAGGTGCTGGGTATTAAATGTCAAGGAAAGGAAACCGTTGAGGAACAGAAGGTAAGAGTTGCTTTTCTTCCCATCGGTGACACTGAAGTTGAGCTTTTGGAGTCTACCGACCCTGAAGGACCCATCGCTAAATTCATTGATAAAAAAGGCGAGGGAATACAACATATGGCTTATCGTGTGGATGATATTGAAAAAGCCATTGCAACAATGAAGGAGAAGGGAATTCGCATGATCGATGAAAAACCTCGATACGGTGCAGGGGGAGCGAAAATAGCATTTTGTCATCCCAAAGATACCAATGGAGTATTAATTGAGTTAAGTGAGCGGGTAGAATAAAAAAGATCTTCCCACATCAAAACCATATGTTATAATACTGTATTAAGAGTTGGCAACAATTATACAAGACTTTTATTAGGAGGTTAATGTTCAATGACCACAAAAAGATTAGAAGAGTTGCGTCAGCGGAAACAGAAGATCCGGGAAGGCGGAGGAGAGAAAAGAATCGAGAAGCAGCACGAAAAGGGGAAACTGACCGCCAGAGAAAGGGTCAATCTCTTGTTCGATGAAGGAAGCTTTGTTGAACTGGATGCCCATGTAAAGCATCGATGTGTAAATTTCGGCATGGAGAAAGTTGATGCTCCCGGAGAAGGTGTTGTTACGGGATACGGGAAAGTTGAAGGGAAATTGGTCTATGCATATGCTCAAGACTTTACTGTCGTCGGAGGATCTCTTGGTGAAATGCATGCGAAGAAAATAGTTAAAACCCAAGAACTGGCTCTTAAGATGGGAGCCCCTATTGTAGGTCTTAACGATTCCGGTGGAGCAAGAATTCAAGAAGCGGTTGATGCACTTTCAGGGTATGGTCAGATTTTTTATAACAATACTATCGCATCAGGTGTAATTCCTCAAATATCTGCAATTATGGGACCTTGTGCGGGAGGCGCGGTTTATTCTCCTGCGCTGACAGACTTTATCTTTATGGTTGACAAAACCAGTCAAATGTTTATCACAGGACCCGAAGTTGTAAAAAGTGTCACAGGTGAAGAGGTTTCATCGGAAGAGCTCGGGGGAGCAACAACCCACAACACAAAAAGCGGGGTTGCTCATTTTAAAGCTGCCAATGATGAGGAGTGTTTAAAAGAAATTCGAAGATTGCTTAGCTTTTTACCGTCCAACAATATGGAAACGGCAACCCAATTAGCTGTAGAAGACGACTTGAACCGCATGCTTCCGGAAATGGAGGGTTTCGTACCGGAAAATCCCAACAAGCCTTATGATATGAAGGATGTCATCCATTCTATCGCGGACAATAGGGACTTCTATGAAGTTCAACCAACCTATGCAATGAACATGATTACCGGGTTTATTCGGATTAATGGAAACTCGATCGGAGTGATAGCAAATCAACCAAAGGTTTTAGCAGGCTGCTTGGACATTAATGCATCAGATAAGGCGGGACGATTCATTCGAACCTGTGACTGCTATAATATCCCGGTCCTGAATCTAGTAGATGTTCCCGGGTTTCTTCCTGGAAAAGGGCAAGAGCATGGTGGAATTATTCGACATGGTGCGAAAATGCTCTATGCGTATAGTGAAGCTACAGTACCGAAAGTAACATTGATTGTCAGAAAATCCTATGGAGGGGCATACCTTGCGATGTGTTCCAAGGATTTAGGAGCGGATATGGTATTTGCGTGGCCATCAGCAGAAATTGCAGTAATGGGTCCTCAGGGGGCGGCAAATATCATTTTCAGAAGAGATATTAAAGAATCCGACGATCCGCAAAAAACAAGAGAAGAAAAGATTCAGGCCTACTCTGCAGAGTTTGCAACTCCATACAAGGCAGCGGAAAGAGGGTTCGTTGATGATGTCATTGAACCGGCTGCAACGAGAGCGAGACTTGTGGATGCTTTTGATATGCTTGCAAGCAAGCGGGAAACACGACCGGCAAAGAAACACGGAAACTTTCCTGTATAGAAAAACGAGTTCTGAAATAAACGGAGAGGTGATTAGATGAATATGTATAAGGTTCTTCTAACCGGACAAACCCTCTTGGATCGATTGAAAGATCCAAATCAGGAAATGTCTATAGGAGATCAATTAGCAGCAAGTCTCCAGGTAACAGTATTAGGAGTTTCGATTGTTTTTATCGCGTTGGCATTACTTTACGTTGCAATTAACGGAATGGAAAGAGCCTTCGGTGACAAGAAACAGCCAACCCCTAAGCCGAAACCGGTAGAACAGGAGACAGCATCACAAGAACAATCTCGGGAAAATGCGAGCGCCGTAGAGCAAGAAGATCAAGAGGAGCTAATTGCAGTGATTACTGCCGCAATTGCAGCGAGCATGGAAACTTCCAGCCATAACATTGTTGTTCGAAACATAGTGAGAAGTAATGATATGACTCCGACTTGGGGAAGAGCAGGAAGAGTTGAACAAACCCAGCGGATGTTTACCAGATAAAAGAGAAACCAACCTTTACTTATGAAATCAAACCGAAAATTAAGGAGGAAACATTAATGAAAAAATTTAAAATTACTGTTAACGGAGTTGCGTATGATGTTGATGTCGAAGAGATTGCACAAGGTGCTGCCGCACCATCAGCTCCGGCAGCTCAACAGTCACAACAGCAAGCACAACCACAGGCAAAGCCTGCTGCTCCTGCTCCAAAAAAAGAAGAACCGAAAAAGGAAGCAGCGCCGGCACCATCAGCACCTGCAGGAGCTCAGACAATTGAAGCTCCTATGCCGGGGAATGTGTGGAAAGTACTTGTGAAAGAAGGAGATCAAGTAGAAGAAGGACAGGCTCTGATTATCCTTGAAGCGATGAAAATGGAAAATGAAATAAGCGCTCCTGCAGCAGGAACTGTAGCAAAAGTACATGTTGATGAAGGTGCATCTGTAGACAATGGCGATGTATTAGTATCACTTAGCTAAAGAAAAAGCGAATACGATTGAAAGGAGATGCACAAATGGTTGATATTTTTATCGATTTTATCAATACAACGGGCTTTATGAATATCAGTATTCAAGAACTGATTATGATTGTGTTAGCCTGTTTTCTGTTATTCTTAGCCATTGGGAAAGGATTTGAGCCACTTTTATTAGTGCCGATTGCCTTTGGTATGCTACTGACAAATCTTCCTATGGCAGGGGTAATGGAACCGATGACTGTGGTATTGAATATCGTTACTCCCGGTGGCGGTCAAGGTGCGATTGAAGCCGGAATGGAAATTGAACAGACAGTCCAAAATACGGGTGGCCTATTAGGACACTTTTACAAAGGAAATCAGTTAGGGATCTTCCCTCCATTAATTTTCCTTGGTGTCGGAGCAATGACAGACTTTGGACCTTTGATTGCAAATCCTAAAAGTGTCTTTTTAGGAGCAGCAGCCCAGTTTGGAATTTTCTTTACATTTATCGGAGCAATTCTTATGGGATTTTCTCCCGAAGCAGCGGGTAGCATTGGAATTATCGGGGGCGCTGACGGTCCAACAGCAATTTTGGTTACTTCGCAGCTTGCTCCTCACCTGTTAGGACCGATTGCAGTGGCTGCATATTCATATATGGCTCTTGTGCCTGTTATTCAACCGCCAATTATGAGGGCGTTGACCACAAGTGAAGAGAGAAAAATCAAAATGGAACAGTTGCGATCGGTATCAAAAAAGGAAAAGATTGTGTTCCCGATTATGGTAACAATTATTGTAACACTTCTTTTGCCGGCGGCAGCACCTCTTATCGGGATGCTAATGTTTGGTAATCTTTTAAAAGAATGTGCTGTTACCGATCGATTATCAAAAACAGCACAAAACGAACTTGTGAATATCGTTACGATCTTATTAGGTCTGAGTGTTGGAGCTTCAGCAAGAGCAGAGCAGTTTTTAGAGTTTGAAACGATTCAGATTATTGTCCTGGGTGTAGTTGCCTTCGGGGTTGGTACTGCAGCAGGAGTTATCATTGCTAAATTAATGAACAAAATCTCGAAAAAAGCGATCAATCCTCTAATCGGTGCAGCAGGTGTATCTGCAGTACCAATGGCTTCAAGGGTTGTACAAACTGTAGGACAAAAAGAGAATCCAAGCAATTTTCTTTTGATGCATGCCATGGGACCTAATGTATCGGGAGTCATCGGATCTGCCGTAGCTGCCGGTGTTATGTTGTCATTATTTGGAGGTTAAAGGCGATAAAAACCCTTTGGAGAAGCAACCGGTCTCCAAAGGGTTTTTTTAAAAGGAGAGGGAATATGAAAGCGGAGACCTTATGTTATCTTTACGAAAATCAGGGAAAGATCGTATCCGGAGAAGAGATCAGCCGATCCTTAAATATTTCCAGAACAGCAGTCTGGAAGCACATTGGCCGTTTAAGGGATGAAGGCTATCCCATCGAATCCATTCCGCAAAAAGGGTATAAATTAGTGGTTGAACCTTCCAGCATTTTTCCCTGCGTTTTAGAGAAGAAGTTCGGTAAACCGGTGTTTTATTTCCAATCCATCGGTTCAACAAACGGATATTTAAAAGAAAATCTCCCGCTCCACAAAGATGGAACAATCGTTATTAGTGATGAACAGACAAAGGGACGTGGAAGAATGGGAAGAGATTGGTATTCTCCTAAAGGGAAAGGGCTTTTTTTATCTCTTTTGTTGAAGCCGTCTCTTCAAATTGATGAAATATTTGCAATGACAAGTGTTGTCGCAGTATCGATCTATAGGATTATGAAGAAAAACTACGATGTTCCGGTTAAGATAAAATGGCCGAATGACTTGGTCGTGGAAGGCAAAAAAATCGCTGGTATTTTAACGGAAATTTCCGGAGAGCTGGATGGAGTAAACAACCTGATCGTGGGAATGGGAGTTAATCTACACAATGAATTTTTTCACAAGGAAATACAGCATCAAGCTACATCTCTATATTTGGAGAAGAACCTAAAGGTCTCAAGACATGAATTTTCAGAGGCACTGCTTGAAGAGTTTTTTAAAAACTATGATACGTTTTTGGAAAGAAGAAATATTGACTTCCTGCTCGACGATCTTTGTAAAGCCTCAAGTGTACTTGGAAAAGAAATTGATGTGATCGAGGGAAGCAGAAGAAGTCCTGCCACTGCATTGGAAATTACCAGAGAAGGATTCCTGAAAGTACGTTATGAAGAGGGAATCGTAGAACTGCTTCGATCAGGAGAGATATCAATACGGGAAAGCATGCAGGAACTCAACAAATGAAAGATTTCTCTCAACAGGGACAACAGAATGAAATAAATGTTGAATTTTAACCAATAAACTGGTACAATTATACCGTGAATTTAGCCGGCAACTTCGCTGGACTGAATGAATCACAAAAAACTATTATACGACCAGCATCTTTATCTAAAGAGCTGGAACGGAGGTGCGTGAAAATGTCAGAGAAAGTGATGTCAAGGGGAACCAAACTTCACGGGATGGGTGGTTTCTCAAAAAGGCAAGCCTTGGGAACGAAAGGACTTACCTTAGCAGGAATGTTAGGAGCATTATCGATAGTCTTAGGAATGACTCCGGTGGGATTCATACCGTTACCATCTGGAATTGCTGCAACTACAATGCATATTCCAACAATTATGGCTGCCATCGTAGGTGGACCGATTACAGGTGTATTGGTAGGATTGATTTTTGGAGTCAGTAGTTTTGTTCGAGCAACAAATCCGTTTTTTGCGAATCCGATTGTTGCAATTCTGCCCCGACTTTTCATAGGACTTGCGAGTTACTACTCTTACGTAGGAATCCGCTACTTCTTAGAGTCAAAGTTATCTGTTTCAGAAGGCAAAGCGAAAAGCACAGCCATTGTCATTGCTTCAGTAGCAGGAACAGCAACAAATACGATCGGAGTGTTAAGTCTCATCTATCTATTTGGATATATGCCTTTGAGCTTTGTGCTCGGAATTGCGGCGACCAATGGAGTTGCTGAGATGATTGCATCTGCGGTGATTATTCTCGCGGTATTGAAGTCGTTGGAAAAGGGCGGAATCTTCAAATAGGATTCGAGGATAAATTTATGTAAGTAGGTGAAGGAATGCTATTAGTTATCGATGTCGGGAATACCAATGTCGTTCTAGGAGTCTATAAGAATGAGGAATTGCTTGATTTTTGGAGAATTGGTACAGACAAGGAAAAAACTTCGGACGAATATAGCGTCTTAATTGACCAGCTTTTTGGCTACAAGGGTTTGGACCGTGGAGAAGTACAGGATGTAATTATCTCATCTGTGGTACCTGATATCATGCATTCCCTTGAAAACACTGTTTATAAGCTCTTCGGAATTGCTCCCCTGGTCGTGGGACCAGGAGTCAAAACCGGAATGAACGTAAAATATGATAATCCCAGACAAGTAGGGGCAGACCGCATTGTAAATGCAGTGGCGGCTTATGAAAAATACAAGGGTCCCTTAATCGTCATTGATTTTGGAACAGCAACCACATTTTGCGCAATTTCAAAAAACGGGGAGTATTTAGGAGGCACGATAGCACCCGGAATAAAAATTTCCAGTGAGGCACTCTTCCAAAGAGCCTCAAAGCTTCCCCGGGTCGAACTGATTAAACCGGGAAAAACTATATGTAAAAATACAGTAAACTCACTTCAATCGGGGATCATATACGGCTATGTCGGTTTGGTGGAGCATATTGTAAAAAAAATGAAAAGAGAGTTTAAAGATCTGGACATCAAGGTGATTGCAACAGGAGGTCTTTCAACATTGATTGACAGTGAAACAGACTGTATCGATCAAATCGATCGGTTCTTGACACTGGAAGGTCTTAGAATTATTTATGGTCGAAACCTTGAAGAACGCATGAGAAAACTAGAGAGATTTGAAAAAACCAGGTAATTCAACCTGGTTTTTTCAACTGCTGTAAAGGAAGTGATATTCATGTCAGTAAAGGAGCATATCATTGGGAAAGTAATTCTTGCACCGATGGCAGGTATTACTGACCGAGCATTTCGGGAAATTTGTATTGAACAGGGAGCGGATTTTGTCTATACGGAGATGATTAGTGCAAAAGCACTGAATTATAATGACCATAAGACAAAATCTCTATTAATCACGGGTGAAGAGGAAAAACCCTATGGAATCCAAATCTTTGGTTCGGAACCGGAAGTTATTTCTGAAGCTGTAAAGAGATTAGGAGGGGAAAACCACTCAATTCTTGACATCAACATGGGGTGTCCTGCTCCGAAAGTTGTAAAAAACGGTGATGGAGCGGCTTTGATGTTGGATCCCCTAAAAGCGGAAAAAATAATGGATGCCGCTGTTAAAGCATCGGACAGAGATGTAACTGCGAAGATTCGACTTGGATGGGATGATCATCGAATCAATTATCTCGAAATCGCGAAACGACTTGAAGCAAAAGGTGCTAAAGCTATCACTCTGCACGGTCGCACCAGAGAACAGTTTTATTCAGGGAAAGCATTCTGGGAGCCGATCAGAACGTTAAAAGAAGCATTATCCATACCTGTAATTGGAAATGGAGATATCTTCTCATTTACAGATGCTGAAAATCTTTTAAAGCAAACTGCCGTTGAGGCAATTATGATAGGACGGGGTGTAAGGGGAAATCCATTTATTTTCAATGAAATAAAACAGAGAGATGGATGGAGAGGAGTTTCATCTTCACAAATGAAGAAAGTGATACTTCGACACATGGAGAAGATTGTGGAATATAAAGGAATTCACAGGGGAGTTCAGGAAATGCGGAAACATTTAGGATGGTATTTAAAAGGAAAACCGGGTTCCGGAGCGATTAAGAATAGTATTAATCAGACAAAGGAGTATTCTGCGATGAGAAATATTGTCGAAGAGCTCTTCTAAAGTCTAAAAAGTGAAAAACAAGGGGCAATTCACTGTGAATGCTTGACATTTTAAGGGCTCTGCCTTATAATAGCCTCAATGTATATGTCTTCAATTCAAAGGCACTGATTCCGTCAGTGCTTCTTTATAATAGAAGAAACATAAGAATCAAACTAGAAATAATCACATAAATCAATGTAAAAACTATGAGGATAAGGGGAGAAGTGATCATGACAGATGAAATAGTACTAACGGTGAAGGGACGAAAAAAGATTGAGGATGAACTAGAGCACCTTAAAGTTGTAAGGCGTAAGGAAGTAGCTCAACGGATTAAACAAGCTATCGATTTTGGAGACATCAGCGAAAACTCGGAATATGATGAAGCAAAGAATGAACAGGCCCAGGTAGAAGAGCGAATTACAAAGCTTTCCAACATTTTAAAGGCTGCAAAGATTGTTGATGAGAGTGACATAAGTCTGGAGCATGTTAGTATTGGTACGAAAGTGAAGGTTCTTGACATGGATGAAAAAGAAGAGATTGAATATATAATTGTAGGCTCATCAGAAGCAGACCCCTATGAGCTTAAGGTCTCTAATTCATCTCCTGTCGGAAAAGCTTTACTAAATCATAAGGTCGGAGATATTGTTGATGTGAAAATCCCCGACGGAGTAATACAATATGAAATTCTAAGCATTGACAAAGCGGAAGAGTAGAGACTGAAGGAAGGTGAAAACATGACCACGGAAGAACGAGATGTAAATGAACTCATACAGATACGTAGAGAGAAATTGGAGGACTTAAAGAAAAAAGGGATGGATCCTTTTAAAATTGAAAAAGTCATGGTTACTCACTACAGCAAAGAGATTATCGATGGGTATGATGCAAATGAAGGAAGCAGAGTAACTATTGCAGGGAGATTGATGGCGAAACGGGGTCATGGGAAAGCGAGTTTTATTCATCTGCAGGACAAAGATGGAAGAATCCAATGCTATATCAGACAGGACCGTATAGGCGAGGAACTGTATGAAATCTTTAAAACCTTTGACATCGGAGACATCCTCGAGGTCACGGGAGAAGTTTTTAAGACAAAAAAAGGCGAAGTAACGGTTAAGGCGGAAGCCTTGCGACTACTTACTAAATCATTACAGATTCTGCCTGAGAAATTTCATGGTTTAAAGGATCAGGATTTGCGATACAGACAGCGTTATGTTGATATGATCATGAATCCTGAAGTCAAAGAAACCTTTATTACCCGTTCCAAAGTGATTAATGCATTTCGGGAGTTCCTAAACAATCGAGAGTACATTGAGGTGGAAACACCGATTTTGAGTACAATCGCAGGGGGTGCAAATGCAAAACCTTTTGTTACTCACCACAAGACTCTTGATCTCGATATGTATCTGAGAATTGCAACGGAATTACCATTAAAAAGGTTAACCGTGGGAGGAATGGATCGCGTATATGAAATCGGCCGATTATTCAGGAACGAAGGAATGAGTATAAAGCATAATCCTGAGTTTACTACAATTGAATTATATGAAGCATATGCAGACTATAATGATATGATGGAGATCACAGAAAGCATTGTTGCTTATGCAGCAGAAAAAGCTCTCGGGACGACAGAGGTTATCTACGGAGAGAAGGAGATTGACTTTACACCTCCATGGCCGAGGATTTCCATGATTGATGCCTGTAAGGAATATGGCGGTGTCGATTTTCATGAAATCAAGACTGATGAGGAAGCCCTTGAGGTTGCTAAAAAACTGCATATTGATGTGGAAAAGGGGATGAAACGGGGACATATCATTAATGCGGTTTTTGAAGAGTATGTGGAGGAACACCTTATTCAACCGACATTTATCACAAATCATCCCGTTGAAGTATCTCCCCTGGCAAAAAGGAATCCGGAACACCCGGAATTGACGAATCGGTTTGAAGCTTTTGTAAATGGTTGGGAAATTGCCAATGCCTTTTCCGAGTTGAATGATCCGATTGACCAGAGGGAACGATTCGAAGAGCAGGCTGCAAAAAGAGAATCCGGTGATGACGAAGCACATATGCTGGATGAAGATTTCCTTAATGCACTTGAGGTTGGATTGCCTCCTACAGGTGGATTGGGAATAGGAATTGACCGATTGGTGATGCTTCTAACTAACTCACCGTCTATTCGAGATGTTATTTTGTTCCCGACCATGAAACCATTAGAGTAAAAAGTATTGGTGCGGAGGATATTGAGGGGGATGACCAAATGGGGTTGAAGTTATTAATTTTTAACAGCAATAAATGGAGTATTCTGGCAGGAATAGTATTGATTATTTTGCTGACATCAGGTTGTACAGAAGACGACATTAATCCTCAGATAGAAATTGACGATGGTGATGGGGAAGAAGAAGTTGTCTATACAGATGAAATTGGTTTTCGGATAGAAGATCCTTGGATTCCCAGCAGAAAATCATCAACAAATGCTTAACCTACTCAATCCTGGGAACCCTATAAAGTTGACCGGGAAGTAAAAGGGCTTTATTTCACTGAATACACTCTTTCACGAGGAGAAGAATTTGTAAGTGAGCTGATCAGGAAAACTGAGGAATCGGTGATCAATTCATGGGTAATTAATGTAAAAAATGATAATGGCTACGTGACATATTCTGCTCAAATCCCAATCGTCGAAGAAATTGAATCTTCTCTGAGAATCGTGAGAGATATGCCTTCTATGATGGACAGACTACGAAAACATGATATTTATCCGATTGCCCGGATTGTTGCTTTTAAGGACCGGGTAGGAGCAGTGGAGATGCCTGAGTTGGCCCTGAAAGATGAAGATGGTAATATTTGGAGAGATAATAAAGGGGATGCATGGCTGAATCCTTATAAGCAGGAGAGCTGGGATTATCTGGTGAGTATTGCTAAAGATGCAGTGAGAATGGGTTTTAAGGATATTCAGTTCGATTACGTTCGTTTTCCCACAGATGGAAGAACCAGCGCAATAGACTATCAGGGCTATGATGAAGGAGGCACCCAGTCTGAAGCCATCGCAGATTTTCTTGAATATGTCAGACAGGAATTAAAGCCTTATGGTGCAATTGTCTCAGCGGATATTTTTGGCTGGGCACTTGTGGAAACCGGGGGAGCCAGTGTAGGTCATCATCTGGAGACGATTATACCTTCAGTGGACATCATATTACCCATGGTATACCCTTCCCACTATGGTCCGGGGATCTTCGGTTTCAGCAAGCCTGATCTTCATCCCTATGAAATGGTATATTTAACTTTGGAGAGTGCCCAGGAGCGATATGCAATGGTGGAATACCACGAGCAGGAACTGGCACGAATTCGTCCCTGGCTTCAAGATTTTACAGCAAGTTATTTGGGATCAGGGAATTGGATGCCCTATGGAGTTGATGAAGTGTTGACTCAAATCCAAGCAACCTATGACAGAGAAATCGAGGAATGGGTTCTGTGGAATGCACAAAATAATTACACATGGGATGCCATAAGAAAAATCAGTGACTAGTTTAAACATCTAAATCATCCTGCGGGATGATTTTTTCTTTTTGTTGATTTAATCGGGTAAGGTGAAGAATGTAGTAGCGAATGGGAAAAAGGATGGTCAGGAAGACCATCCTATTATATGTCTTTTACAATGTTTTCAATTAAAGAATAGGAAGAGATACTTAATTCAGACATTGCATCGACAACCTTGGGGTCCAGCTGATTGCCGCTGCATTCCTTGATTGTCTTAATGGCGAATTCAATGGATTCAGCTTTTCGATAGGGACGGGAGCTTGTAATTGCATCAAAGGTATCAGCAACCGCAACGATTCGTGCGGGATAGGGGATTTCCTCCCCACAGAGCAGACCCGGATATGAAGAGAATTTGTGATATATGTTACCGTCCCATCGTTCGTGATGATAAAACACTATATCCTTTATAGTATCGTAGGAATTGATATTTTCCAGGATCTCCTTACCGATCTCCGGATGCTTTTTCATTCGTATGTATTCTTTATCCAATAACGGTCCCGGTTTTCTGAGAATTTCATCAGGGATCCCCACTTTTCCCATGTCATGAAGGAGTGCACCGATATAGGTTTCAAACTGCTGTTGCTTTGGCATGCCAAGTTTTTTAGCTAAGAGAAGGCTGATTCTTGCAACCCTCCGGTTGTGATTCCCGGTGTACGGGTCCCGATAATCAATTGCTGCAGCAAAGGTGTTGGCAACTTCAGATACAAATTGCTTCATCTTATGCTCTTCTTTTTCCAACTGTTTGTTGAGGTCCTGTAAATCACTTGTACGCTTTTGCAGCTGAACTGCTAAGAGCTTTGCACGAAGGTATAGGATAAATAAAAGGCTGAAAGCAATAAAACCAATCACCAATAAAAACTGAATCCTTGAAGCGGTTAGATAATTCCGTTCAACGTTCATTCCAAACCATTTATGATCAAGTTCTTCAAAGCGGCCTTCCGCCTCGAGAGAGCGGATTATTTTTGAAAGTGTTTTTGCCAACAGGGGTTCGCTTCGAGAGATGGCAATTCCGTAGGACTTGCGGGTATTATTAAGGGGATGGATATAGTAGGAAGACTCAAGACCCAAATCTCTCAGATAATAAGAAGCAACGATGGAATTTTCCATGAGATAATACTCATCCTGGGCCAAAAGGGTTTCGATTCCGTGATGAAAATCTTCAACGAGAATTACATCATTCACCGTATTGTTTGAAGCAAATGCCTCTCTTGCGATTTGGTTTTGAAAGATCAGATTAAAATCTGACATTCCGGATGTCGATGATATCTCTATAGGACGCGATGAAACGAGGGACTGGGTTACTGTAAAATAAGGATGACTGTAAAGCACACGATCTTCCAAGTGTTCTCCTAAGGAGATACCGCTAATTCCATGAATTTCATCACTTTCAAGAGCTGACAGGGCATCCGACCAATCCATTAATCGATACTCGAAGGAAAAGCCGAACTCATCCTCAAGAGATTGAAGTAAATCGATCTCATATCCTTGAAGCAATCCTGTCTCATCCAGGAAAGAAAAAGGGGCATTATTTTCTTGAACAGCAATGATATAATCAGAGTTTCCAATGGAGATCCGTTCTTCTTCGTTTAGCTGATAGCGAAAAAAAGGGAGTCTGAAGTAGAGAAAAACTGCAAGAAAAATGAGGGTAATCATGAAATAAGCAATTAGCAATGATTTTACAGTTCGATTCATGCAATCCCCCCTAGTAGTGAAATGACTATAAACATAGTATACTATGTATTATAATAAAACATAACAATATTTACTAGAAGATTAAGAAAATTTTGGTGAAAAAGGGTATAATGTATAGAAACGCTTAAATTCTTTAAAAATAAACATCTTGCGAGGAGGGATAAAAGTGAACCTTGAATTTTTGCAGAAGGAGTATTTTGACGGTCTGCTTCGATCTGATAGAAATCAATGCTATCAGATTGTAAAAAAAGCCCTTGATGAAGGAACATCAATTCAAGAAATTTATGAAGGAGTCTTCACTCAATCGATGATCAAGGTGGGAGAATTGTGGGAAGCGAATAAAATGACAGTTGCACAGGAACATTTGGCTACAGCAATTACTCAAAGTGTAATTTCCGGTTTGTATGAGTATGTCTTCTTAAACAAAAAAAGCGAATATAAAGGCAAAATGATCTTAACCTGTGTAGGAGATGAACTGCATGAGCTTGGACCCCGTATGCTTGGAGATCTTATTGAGATGGATGGTTGGGACGTTCGGTATCTTGGTGCGAATATGCCTGTGGATTCAGTAGTGGCTTTAGCCATGGAAGAGGAGCCAAATCTTGTGGGAATTTCATCAACAATGGCTGCAAACAAAGATTTGATCAAGGAACTGGTAGTGAAACTGAGGAAAAACTACAACGAAAATGTTCCAATTATGGTAGGAGGATTAGCATTTTTGATTAACCCTGATCTCTATAGCTACACGGGAGCAGATTATTTCGGAAAAAATTATAATGATGCTTTAAAGTATTCCAGAGAAGTTGCGATGATCGGTTCTTAGATTTGAAGAAGAAGGAGAGGGAAGGAATGGGAATCAATGATAGCAGTAATGGCTTCATTGTTTTATGTGACAGGGAGGGAGTCATTACTGAAATAATAAGGAATGAAATGCAGGAAGATTTGATGCTCAATACAATGAACTATTTCCAGGATTATCTCGAGGATAAGAGCAATGATAAGTACCATAAATTTTATGGGGAAGTATTTTCTGAAGGATCCTGTATGGGATGGGAAATGAATGTGCAGGGGACGAATCAGGTTATTCCTTTGAGCTTCTCTGGACTGGTGCATGATAAAGGATTGATCATACTGGCAGCGGAAAGCACAGGAAGAATGCTCGCTTATTATGAAGAACTGGTGAAATTAAATAATGAGCATGTGAATGTCATTCGGGGGATGATGAAGAAAATCACAAAGATAGAGAATCGGGAACCGGAAAATGATCAGAGACCCTATGACAAAATAAGCACCCTTAATAATGAGTTGCTCAATACCCAAAGGGAGCTAACCAAAACAAATGTTGAACTAAAGCGTTTAAATGTACAAAAAAATGAGTACTTGGGAATGGCTGCCCACGATCTTAGGAATCCTATCGGAAATATTATGGCCTACAGTGAAATTTTAAAAGACGAGCTTACGGAGTCTATCAACGAGGAACAACAGGAGATCATTGCAACAATTCATCAATCCAGTGAATATATGCTGAAGCTTATTGACGATTTTCTGGATGTATCGAAGATTCAGGTGGGAAAATTAATCCTTAATAAAAAGATCACAAACCTTTGTGACTTAGTGAAGAGCAATGTATCGATTAATCAAATTGTCGCACAGAGAAAAGAGATTCTTCTGACCTATGAGTGTTATGCGGAGACCCTTTTGCTCGACATTGACCCAATCAAAATGAATCAGGTTCTCAACAATTTAATCAGTAATTCGATTAAATTTTCCTATGCCCGAAGCGAAATCTGCGTACGTGTGAAGATTATCGGAGGAGATGCAGTAATTGAGGTCATTGATCAAGGGCTTGGAATTTCCAAGGAAGATATCGGATTGTTGTTCAAACCCTATAGTCAGACGAGAACGAAAAGCACCAAGGGTGAAAAAGGGGAAGGGTTAGGACTTGCCATTGCGAAGAAGATTGCAAATGGCCACGGTGGAGACATTTTTGTTGAATCGGAAGAGGGAAAAGGAACAAAGTTTCTTGTATCACTTCCAATTGAATCAACGGGCATATAAAGATGACCTAGAAGGAGATAAATATGGAGCTGGCATTGAAAGGAATTATTGTGGGATTGATTATTGTTTTGCCGGGAATGAGTGGAGGGACGGTTTTTCTTATTCTCGGTTTGTATGAAACGATGATTAAAGACCTTGTAAAATTTAATCTTAAACCTTATCTTCCTCTGGTAATTGGTATGACTGTGGGAATTTTCATAGCGGGTTTAAGCCTTGCTTTTATCTTCGAGCAGTATAGAGATCCCAGTGCGATGTTTTTATTGGGATGTGTATTAGCTTCCCTGCAACCAATATTAAGAGGGCAAGCAACGAAGAACCCCAGGCATTACTTTATTTTAGCAGCAGGGTTTATTATTGGATTTCTAATGGCGGGAGAGCCTATTGAAATTGCTGATAGTGTAGGTGATGCATCTCTGCCTTATCTTATGCTCTCAGGTGCATTAGCGAGTGCTACGATGATCGTTCCTGGTCTTCCCGGGAGCGGAGTAATGATTATCATGGGGATCTATGATGATGTTCTGTTCTATCTCAGCCAATTTCAATTGTTGGAGCTTGCGGTTTTCGGTGCAGGTGGAATCATCGGAATTTTGGGGTTGGCCAAAGGACTCGAATCCATGTACACGCATTACAGGAAAGCCATTGCCTATGGATTCTCAGGATTAATTATCGGTTCATCGAGAGCACTACTTCCTGAAGTATGGACGCCATTTGTGGTGATTGTCGGTATACTTGGTTTTTCAGTCGTTTACTACTATGGTCGAGGAAAATAACCGAAGACAATAAAAAGAGCACCAGGGAAGCAAATCACAAATAAGGAAAGTGAATTATGGGAACGCTTATGATATTCGAGAGATTATAAAAACAACCATTGATAAAGAACAGTTCCAAATATTCCTGCAACGACAGCAATCAATAAGTTCCCTTTGAAATAAGCGACCACTGCTGCAAGAATTCCGCCGGTTACAGAGGAGGCCATGTGATTTGTGGAAAATAGAATTTCAGGAAAGATAAGAGCTCCCAGTGCGGCATAGGGGATTAACTTCAAAAAATTCTCCACAGAGGGATTGAGTCGAAACTCTTTAAGAAAGAGCATTGGTAAAGCCCTTGGAATATAGGTGACAAGAGACATGCCTATAACAAGGATGAAAATTCTAAAAAGATTCGGTTCGCTCGTCATTGGAAAGCCTCCTTTTCTATGATCAGTGTTCCGATAAATGATGCAAGTATTGTTGCGATAACCACATTCCACCCTGATGAAAGCGACGGAAGGAATGGTAGCAGGATTAAAAGACTGTGAGCGGTCATGGCGATAAGAGCAACGAAAAGTAGAGGGATGGATTTACGAACTGCAGGAACTAAGAGGCCAATGAACATGGCATAAAGTGCAATTCCCATGCTATTCTGTATAAGGGTGGGAAGAATATTTCCCATAAAAAGACCAATCCAGGTCCCAACATTCCAGGCAAAAAAAGAAATCAGCATCAGCCCGAACAGATAGTTAAAAGGAAGTCTTTCTTCATGGTCCAATTCAGTAACTGAAGCTAAGGAGAAGGTTTCGTCTGTTATTCCAAAGGAGAGCACGCTTAGTTTTTTCATTGTAAGATTCTTCTCTATGCGTTGAAAAAGCGAAGCGCTCATCAGAAAATGCCTGAAGTTCAAAATGAAAGTTGTAACAATTACTTCTCCGATTCCTGTTCCGAGACTGAGAAGGTTTACAGCCACAAATTGGCTGGCTCCCGCAAACACAGTAAGGCTCATTAACATGCTCACTTCGATAGGGATCTCTTCTGCGCGGGAGAGAATTCCAAAAGCAATTGCAATGGGAATATAGCCAAGGGCGATGGGGATTCCTGCTTTTAAGCCTTGAATTAGCATTGTTCGTTTCATAGGGCAACCCTCTTTTAGAAAAATTTAATATGAAGGTATTATACATAAATATAACGAATTACACAACTGACAGAATGGAGGAAGCCTGTGGATATCAAGCGTGTATATTTTGTAATGGGAATAGGGATTCTGGGAGTGTCCTTTGCCGCGATTTTCATTCGATTAAGTGATGCACCCTCATCTGTAATTGCAATGTATCGAATGCTGATTACATTCATACTCTTCACACCGTTCATTATGAAGAAAAAAGGGATGGATCTTAATAAAATCGGTAAAAAATCAGTGTTGTTGGCAATTCTCAGCGGATTTTTCCTTGCTCTTCATTTTATTGCATGGATCGAATCCTTAAAGCATACCACGATCGCTTCATCAACGGTTCTTGTAAGTCTGCAGCCATTATTCACATCTCTTCTGGGATTTATGATTTATAAAGAAAGAATGAATATGAAACAGGGAATCGGAATGATTGTTGCGATCACCGGAAGCTTTGTCATCGGGTTCGGAGATTTTATGTCAGGAGGAGGAAACTTATACGGAGATGCTTTGGCAATCTTGGGAGGAGTCTTTGCTGCCTTATATGTCATTATCGGGAGAGGGTTGCGTAAAACCATAAGCAACTTGGATTATGTTTATATGGCATACGGGAGCTGTACCCTTGTGTTATTTTCCGTGAACCTGCTTTGGCGTGTCCCCATACTCAAATATGATGCCTCAGAATGGTTAATATTTCTTGGGTTGGCTATTTTTTCAACGATAGGAGGGCATACGATTTTCAACTGGTCTTTAAAATATGTGGAGGCGAATCGGGTTTCCATGGCTATGCTTGGAGAACCGATTGGTGCTACCCTGCTGGGATTGCTTATTTTGCAGGAAATTCCAAGTAATATGCAGTTCATTAGTGCCGGGATTATACTCATCGGTCTTTACCTCTTTATGCAGGCAAGTTTTAAAAAAGAAAGAAATCGTAGGCAAGAAGGACAAGAACTATAAAAAAAAGAGCGATTGGAGACTAATGTCCATATCGCCCTTTTCAATGAAAGATTTTCGGCTAAAGATCGATAAAATTTCCTTTATTAAAAATTGGAATTTTGCTGCCATCTTCTTTAATCCCAAGGATTTCTAAATCTTCTGTTCCCACCATGAAGTCCACATGGGTTAAGGAGTCGTTGGCTCCTTTCTCTTCCAATTCTTTCTTTGATAATGCATCTCCTCCTTTAATGCAGGAAGGATAGGCCTTTCCTAATGCAAAGTGACAGGATGCATTTTCGTCGAAGAGGGTATTGTAAAAAAGAATGTTCTGGTTTGAAATTGGAGAATCATAAGGAACTAAGGCAACTTCCCCCAACCGCTTGGCGCCCGCATCGGTATCGAGGAGTTCCCTCAAAATTTCTTTGCCGTTTTTTGCATCAAAATCCACAACAGTTCCATTTCTAAATGTAAAAGAGAACTCTTCAATGAGATTACCGTTATAATTCAAGGGCATGGAACTTTTGATCGTTCCATCCACACCATCGGCCTTTGGCATTGTAAAAACCTCTTCTGTTGGCATATTGGCGAAAAAAATCGCACCATGGGGTCCTCGGTCTCCACCACCAACCCATACATGGTCTTCCGGTAATTGCAGGGTCACATCAGTGCCTTTGCCATTCTTGTAGTGGAGTGCGTGGAATCGATGACCGTTAAGAAAGGACAAGCGTCGGTTCAATTGCTTCTGATGATCATGCCAGGCTTTTACGGGATCATCTTCATCCACTCTGACGGCCTTGTATATTGCATCCCATAATTTTTCTACAGAAAGATCCTTTTCAACGTCAGGGAATACTTTTAGAGCCCAGGCCTCTGTTGGAATTGATGCAACGCACCAGACATTTTGATTGCTCATCAGGCGTGTTCGATATAACTCAAGACCTTGAGCCATTGCTTTATTTTGGCGGCTCATTTTTTTGGGATCCACGTCTTTCATTAATTCCGGGTCGGATGCCGCAATGCTTAGAAAAGCAGCTCCTTTTTCTGCATATCCTTCCAGCATTACTTTGACCCATTCGGGGAATTCGTCGAAAACCTCATTTTTAGCTCTTTTAAAACGTATTTTCGATAATTTTTCATCGATCCATCGAATGATAACCTCTCTAGCTCCTGCATCATAGGCTTTTTCGGTGACAGTACGTGCAAAATCCGCACATTCGATGGGGCTGTTGATCACAAGAATTTGATTCTCTTGAAGATTAATTCCTGTTCGAACCAAAAGTTCAGCGTATTTTTCTATCCGCTCCATCTAAACTCCTCCTTGAATATAGTTGATTGAAAGTATTATATATATAGACATTTTACTACATATGATTTATACTTTCCATTATAATTTGATTCGCAGAACATTTTACAGGTGGAAGTTGAAAAAAGCGACCAAGAGAAGAAAGGAGGTAATCCCATTGAAAATTTATCTTGTACGGCATGGTGAAACTGAGTGGAATGTTGAGGGACGTTTACAGGGAAAGAAAAACTCACAATTAACAAAGAAAGGGATTGATCATGCAAAAGCACTTCAGAAGAAATTGAAGGAAGTGCATTTTTCAAAAATCTACTCATCACCTCTCCAACGAGCGAAAGAGACTGCAAAAATCCTAAAAGGGGAAAGGGAAATAGGAATCACTCTGGACCCGCTATTGGAAGAGATGGGATTTGGAGTATGGGAAGGAAAAAGTCGACAGGAGATAGAAGAGTTTTGGTATGAGGAGTTTTTTCACTTTTGGAATGAACCCCAGCATTATACTCCCGTGGATGAGTCAGGAGAGGAATTTAATGAAGTTTGTCGAAGAACTGATGAATTTCTGAGAAAAATCCATCATGAAAAGAGATCAGGTGCCGTGCTAGTTGTGGCTCATGGCGTGGTGATCAAATGCATTTATGCAAGAATAAAGAATCTGCCTTTAAAAGATCTCTGGTCCCCTCCCTTTCCCAAAGGAACGAGTCTAACTATAATCGAAAAGACATCCGATGGGGAATCTTTTTTGCTTGAAGCGGATACATCCCATCTAAATGAGAATACATAGAAAAAAGCAAACCGGAGTTTGCTTTTTTGCATTAACCCATTAACCCATTAACTTCTCCAACTCGTCCACTGCTTCGCGGAAAACCTGCATCGCATTGTTCACGGGATCTTCCGATTCCATATCCGCCCCCGCTTTTCGAAGGATTTCAATGGGATAATCCATTGATCCGCTGGAGAGGAACTCAAGGTAACGATCAACTGCAGGCTTTCCTTCGCTCAAGATCTGATTGGAAAGAGCGATGGCTGCAGAGAAACCTGTAGCATATTGATAAACATAGAAATTATAGTACATATGGGGAATCCGCGACCATTCATACTGGATTTCCTCATCGATGACAACGTCAGGTCCAAAATACCGTTTATTAAGCTCTAAATAGTGGTTGCACAAGAACTCATTTGTCAACGCTCCACCATTTTCCACATGGCTGTGGATGTCCCGCTCGAATTCGGCAAACATTGTTTGACGGAAGATGGTTCCTCTAAACTGCTCGAGATAGTGATTCAGGATGTATTTCCTTTTTTCGGAATCATCGATGGATTCCAACAGATAATGATTTAGAAGAGCCTCATTGGTTGTTGAAGCGACTTCTGCAACAAAGATGGAGTAATTTCCATAGACAAAGGGCTGTTTTTCCTGCGTGAGATAGCTGTGCATGGAGTGGCCCAACTCATGGGTTAAAGTAAACATGGAATCCATATTCTCCTTATGATTGAGGAGAATGTAGGGTCGAGAATCATAAGTACCCCAAGAATAAGCTCCTGATCTCTTGCCTTCAGTTTCATAGACATCGATCCAACGATTCTCGAAAGCCGAGGCAACGGTGTCCTGGTATTTCTTCCCTAATGGTGCTAAAGATTCGAGAACGGTTTCCCGGGCCTCCTTATAAGGAATTTTAAATTCAACATTTTTAACGATGGGAGCATATACATCATAAAGATGCAATTCATCTAGATCAAGAACTTGTTTTCTTAATCGCATATACTTATAAAAAGCATCGAGGTTTTGGTTTACTGCCTCTATGAGACGATCAGGAACAGTAGTTGGGATTCTGTTTTCAAAAAGAGCAGCTTCACGTGCGGAGGAAAAATTACGCATCCTGCTAAAAAAGATATTCTTGTTGACTTCACTCTGAAGCAGACTTGATAATGTATTGATATGCCCATAGTAGACACTGTAATATTTCTCGAAGGCATCTTTTCGAAGAATGCGGTCCTTGGACATTAAAAGAGGAATGTACGAGCCATTGGTGATCGGATGTTTTTCACCATCGGAATCCACTGCGTCTTCAAAAGTCATGTCCGCATTCAGCAGCATGCCGTAAGCGTTGCTTGGCGCTTCTCCCAGTTCGTTGACCTGAGCAAGGACCGATTCCATTTCCTCTGAAAGAATATGAGGTTTTTTTCGCAATAGATCATCGAAAAATTTACGGTAATGTTTCAATTCATCATCTTGTAAATAGCTTTTAATGAGCTCCTCGCTTCCCTTAAGAAGTTCAGGAACAAAAAAAGCAATGTCTTTTTGAGTTTCCGTGGTGACTTTCTCCCCCCGGGAGACCATTCCCTGATATTTTCCGACTTTTGTGTTTTCGTCCATTCTCATTTTCGCGTAGCTGATCAGGTTGATCATTTTTCTTTGGAGACTCTCATAAAGTCCCAAAGCCTTTTTAAACGTACTTACATCTTTCAAAAGGTTTCCTTTCAATGACAGAAGAGTCTCAGCATCCCGTTTGATATCTGAAATACTGCCTTCCCAGTCTTTATTACTGGCAAATAAATCGCTAAGATCCCACTTGTCCATCTCATGTATTTCTTCTCTTTGCATATTGTCACTCCTTTAAAAATTATTTAAATATATAATTATTTTATCACTATATAATCCCATCAGCCACCAATTTTTTTCAAGAGAGAAATTCCGGTGAGATAAGAAAAATAACGATTGCAAAAATAAATGGAGTCTGGTAGGATGATGAGAGTGTTTAGCATCTCGAAATATAAAGCATGAGAGGACCTCAACAATGAGAATTCTTTTAGACAAAATCAATAATATAAAGGAATTACCAAGAAATATACGGTTGATCTTTTTGGTTGTTCTGCTGAATAATATAGCAAAAGGAATGTTTATGACCCTGTATAATCTCTACCTGCAAGAGGTTGGCTTTAGTGCCAGCTTTATGGGAGAATTAATATCCATGACAGCCCTTGCAAGTGCACTGTTTTTAGTGCCGGTAGGCTTTTTAAGTGATAAAATCGGAAGAAAGAAAACCATGATCTTTGGAATTATATTTGCAGATATTTTTCAGGTTTTAAGGGCAATTCTCTTGAATAGTTCAGCCCTTTTAACCTTCAGCTTTTTGCTTGGAGGACTGAACGCCTTTTTTATGGTCGCCAATGCCCCTTTTCTTATAGAGAACACGGATAAGACCATACGGATGAAGGTATTCAGCATCAACTTTGCTTTAATGCTTTTCTCATCAATGATGGGAAACATCATCGGGGGAGTTTTGCCGGATCTTTTACTGAATGTTTTTTCCTTCACCATGGCAGACGCACAGCGTACAACCCTTATTTTCTCAGCAGGATTAAGCATTCTTGCTTTGATTCCCCTCAGCAGAGTAAAAGAAATTCCGAAGAAGAAAAGAAAAATCGAAAGCGGAGTTTTACAAAGCTTGAAAAATCGGAAACATTCCCTATTGATTGGAAAGTTTCTTTTCGCCAACGTCCTTGTAGGGTTCGGGGCAGGGCTTTTTGTCCCCTTCTCCAACCTTTATTTTGAAAATCAGTTCCACCTCCCTACATCAACCATCGGAATGATTATGTCTTTAGGGCAGGCAACAACAGTTATTGCAATCATGTTGGGTCCTTACCTCAGCCGGCGGTTCGGGCGTGTAAAAACGGTATTCTTTCTACAAATTCTCTCAGTACCTTTCATGTTAGTGTTAGGAGATACAAGAATTCTCTCATTAGCCGTCTTTGCCTTTCTTATTCGTCAGGCAATTATGAATGCCAGTAACCCTATAACTTCTGCTGTTATGTTGGAAGAAGTTCCGGAAAACCTGAAAGGTCTGACCAACAGTTTGAATCAAATGGTTTTCCAGTTAGGGTGGACAGTGTGCGGACGCTTGAGCGGGATCATTATCGATCAGCATGGATACGATTTAATTTTTTATCTTGCAGGAGGTCTCTATGCACTCTCGGCAGTTTATTACTATTTTGCTTTTAAACACATTGATCGTAGAGATCAATTGATCGATGGGAAAGAACATTTTGATGGAACCCAAAAGGTAAAAGCAAAACCTGCTTAAAGGATGAATTAAAGAGTCCCCAAAGGGACTCTTTTTCTCAGTGGAAGAACTTGCTCAGAGTTCGTCAAAGATATTTGCTGAGTTTTGCAGGAGTTTTCTTTCTCTGTCGCGAATTTTTTAAGACAGTAATCAAGGAGGAGATTAATGAAATGAACCGACAAAAAAGAGTTGCGCTTATGATGGGGCTTATAATCTTGGGAATGATCCTGCTCATTTCATGTAGAGTATCCGAATCTCCTGCTGAACAATATATAGTCCAAGAAGATTTCGGATTCTCCTATGAGAACGCCACTGTATACTTTATAATGACGGACCGGTACTTGGATGGAGATCCAACAAATAATAACTCTTACGGAAGAGCAGGAGAGGACGCATTAGGCACTTCTATTGCAACGTTTCATGGAGGCGATTTTGTAGGCTTGACGGAAAAGTTGGAGGAAGGATATTTTTCTGAACTGGGAGTAAACGTTCTCTGGGTTTCAGCTCCCTATGAACAAATTCACGGTTATATTGGAGGAGGCAGTCGCGGGGACTTTGCTCATTATGGTTTTCACGGGTATTATGCTCTGGACTGGACCATGATGGACCGTAATTTCGGAACGGTGGAAGAGTTCAGAAAATTTGTCAATACTGCTCATGAGCAGGGAATCCGAGTCTTTCTGGATGTGGTAATGAATCACGTGGGATATCCGACTCTTCGTGACATGGTCGATTTTGGATTCGGTGGAGCAACAATTTCTCCGGAAGAAGCAAAACCGTCAGAAGGAGAAAATTTTCACAAATGGACAGAATTTGTTGACTGGGAAAGCAAAGAGGCCTGGGGAAATTGGTGGGGGGACTGGGTAAGAGCTGATCTTCCCGGTTATCATCCGCCGGGGGAGACGGTTTATACACAGACACTGTACGGGCTTCCCGACATACGAACGGAAGTTGAAGAGGATTTGGGCTTGCCTCCGATTCTTATAAAAAAATGGGAACAAGAGGAATCTCCTGAATACGATCCATGGATAGTCCCTAGCGCAAAAGAGCTGAGGAAGGATTTGGGTCTCTCTCCAGCTGAATACATTATTGAATGGCTGGCGGCTTGGGTTGAAGAGTTCGGAATCAACGGATTTCGAATTGACACAGCAAAACATGTGGAAATACAGCGTTGGGAAGAATTAAAGGAAAGAACCAATGAAGCTTTACGGATCTTTAGAGAATCCCATCCTGAGTTAGCGGGAGCCAAGTTTGAAGAAGACTTTTTTTTCCTTGGAGAGGTTTGGGGTCATGGTCTGAATCGAAACTATTATTATGATCGTGGGTTTGATGCTCTGATCAACTTCACATTCCAAGGGGAAAGACGTGACGGTCCCGCATATTTCCCGGAGAGGATGCCTAGGATCTTTGAGAATTACTCACAAGCAATCAATGGGGTGGAAGATTTTACAACCCTCAGTTATCTATCACAACATGATACAAGTCTCTATCCCAGAGAAAGATTGGAGGAGGGTGGAACCTATCTGATGCTTCTTCCGGGTATGGTAAAAATATTCTACGGTGATGAGACTGCTCGGGAAGTGGGAGCTGGAGGAAGCGACGCAACGATGGGAACCCGCTCACCAATGAACTGGGAGACAATGGATGAGGAGTTGCTGCAGCACTTTCAAAAATTAGGCCAGTTCCGAAAAAGAAATATCAGCATCGGTGCAGGGAGTCATTATACTCATAATGGGGACCCCTTTATCTTTTCCAGAAGTTACCAGAAAGGTGACCGGGAGAATAGCGTAATCGTTTATATCGGTGACCCGGGTAATGCAATCTTACCTACCGGGGAGGTCTTTCAAGAAGAAGGGATGCTTAGAGATGCCTATAGCGGGAAAATATACGAGTACAATGGAGAAAATATCGAGATAGAAGTGGGAGATAAGGGAATCGCACTTATGGAAGCAATAATGAAATTGGAAGAGGAGGAATGAATATGGCCAGAATATACGGAAAAAACATCATGCTAAGAGAATATCAACGGGAAGACCTGCGATATATTCGCAACTGGGTCAATGACCCATTGATTACCGAGACACTTTCAGACGTCTTTTTGTATCCACATAGTATGGACATGACGGAAGGATTTTTAGACATGATGATGGAGGGAAAAAACCCCAATATAAAAGGATTTGTCATTGGACATAGACAATCGGGGAAATATATCGGTCAAATTGATCTTTTTAAAATCGATTGGAAAAATCGTTGCGCAGAATTGGCCATTACCATAGGCAGTGTAGAACAACAGGGAAAAGGAATCGGTAAAGAAGCAATCAGCTTACTCCTGGATTTTGCTTTCAACCGTATGAATCTTCATCGCATAGGGCTTGAAGTGTATGATTTTAATGAACGGGGATATCGGTGCTATAAGAGCACAGGATTCAAAGAAGAAGGGCGGCAAAGACAGTGTCACTTTCATAAGGGTCATTATCGTGATAAGATTAATATGGGAATACTAAAGGATGAATATAAGGAGGGATTCTTTGTTAACGGAGAATAGTACTGACTTACTGGTTTGGGTCATTAAAGGGTATTTACTCATTACTTTGCTTATCCAGCAGTATATGGCGGCAAAAAAAGGGAAGAAGTTGGAAATGCAGGTTCAGGGTTTAATGAAAATGAAAACGATGGCGGTGATCGTACTTGTTCTATTGGCAATTTTATGGTTTGCGATTGAGAATGTCTCGCTTATGGCATTAGGAGTGATCTTCGGAATTTATCTGATTCAACCGCGAAAGATTCATGAAAACGGAGTGAATATCAAAGGAGTTTTCTATGAATGGGATAAAATAGAAAGAATTGTTCTGGTACAGAATTCAACATCTCTAAGAATCTATTTGAAAAGACGGGATTTGTTTTTAAGAAAAATGCTAATTCTCCCTTTCTTACCTCAGGAGAGGGAGGAAGTGCTGAAAATCATCAGGAAAAAGCCTGTTCCTTTTGAAAATCCAAAAAAATAAAATAACTTCATTTCAATCGGGATCGTTGCGAAGGAGGAAGTAAGATGATTTTATCAGGAAAAGAAATCAAAAAGAGGATTGGCACGGAAATTATCATTGAGCCCTTTGAAGAGAAGCAGCTGAATCCAAACAGCTATAACCTGAAGCTTCATGATGAGTTACTTATGTATACAGATGACATCCTGGACATGAAAAAGGAAAATAAAGTGGAAAAGCTTAAAATTCCTAAAGAGGGACTGGTTCTCTCTCCAAATCGTCTGTATTTGGGAAGAACCCATGAGTATACGAAAACGGAAAATGTGGTTCCTATGCTGGAGGGGCGATCATCAATCGGACGTCTGGGACTCTTTGTCCATGTAACTGCAGGGTTTGGGGATGTTGGATTTGCAGGGTACTGGACTCTCGAAATCTTCTGCATTCAACCGATTAAAATCTACCCGCATGTGGAAATCTGTCAATTATATTACCACACGATTGAGGGTGAATATGAGCCATATAGCAGTGGAAAGTATCAAAACAATACAGGGATTCAGCCGAGTTATCTGTACAGAGATTTTGAAAGAGAATAAGAACATATGTTTGACAAAACATTTGTTCCATGGCATACTTAGAGTAAGGGGGAGGATGTCATGGAACTACATAGGAAACTTAAAATTCTATCCGATGCAGCAAAATATGATGTATCCTGTTCGTCCAGCGGAAGCAAGCGTAAAAATACACCGGGTGGGATGGGAAACGCATCACAGGCGGGTATTTGTCATTCCTGGACGGAGGATGGTCGTTGTGTTTCTCTGCTGAAAATTCTCTATTCCAATGCATGTATCTATGATTGTGTTTATTGTACCAATCGAAGATCGAAAGATCGGGAAAGGGCCACTTTTACTCCTCGGGAAGTTGTTGAGTTGACGTTAAACTTTTATAAACGCAATTATATTGAAGGTCTTTTTCTAAGCAGTGGAGTCCTTAAAAATCCTGACTATACTATGGAACAAATGATTGAAGTTGTGAAAAAACTCAGGGAAACAAATTTCAATGGCTATATCCATCTTAAAGGGATCCCGGGAGCGGATCCCTTCTTGGTTCATAAAGCAGGGGAATATGTTGACCGGATGAGTGTGAATATCGAATTTCCATCGGAAAAAAGCTTGCTTCTCCTTGCTCCGCAAAAAGAGCGAAGGGGAATTCTTCAACCGATGAATCTTTTGGAGAGGGGAATTCGTGAAAATCGAGAGGAACATCGGAGCTTATCACAGAAACGATCTTTTCTCCCGGCGGGACAGAGTACTCAGCTAATAGTCGGCGCCAGCCCCGAGAATGATCGTACGATCATTCGACTAACGGAGGGGCTTTATCATAAATATCAGCTAAAAAGAGTTTACTACTCTGCATACATTCCAACAGAAGAGCATTCTCTTCTTCCAAGTATACAATCAAAACCTCCCCTATTAAGAGAACACAGACTGTATCAGGCAGACTGGCTACTGAGGTTTTATGGATTTAAGGCGGAAGAACTCCTTGGAGAGTCCAATCCGAATTTCGATTTAAACCTCGATCCCAAGTGTTTCTGGGCACTTCAAAACTTCGAAAGATTTCCGATGGAAATTAATCTGGTCAGCTATGATGTATTACTGAGAATTCCTGGAATTGGAGTTCGATCTGCGATGAAGATTCTTCGGGCCAGAAAAATTAAGAAACTCTCTTTTGAAGATCTTAAAAAAATGGGAGTTGTACTTAAACGGGCAAAGTATTTCATTCTGTGCAATGGGAAATATCATGGGGGCGTCTCTTTATATCCAGATAATGTTAGAGCCCAATTACTGGGCTTCAATAAGAATCAGGGAGTACAGCTTTCGATCTTTGACCAGCAGCATCAAAGGATTTTGAAGGAAGAAGAAAAGTCAAAAGTGATGGGAGGTTTCTAATGGAGGTGTTAATTTACGATGGATCATTTGAAGGGTTTTTATCTACTGTCTATGAATGTTATTATAAAAAATACTATCCGTTGGAAATTCTCCGAAGAGAGCCTGCGATTAGAAATTTTATCTATTCCTATCAAAAAATTGCTACGAGTGAACAGAAGTCCCAAAAGGTATACGATGCAATCAAGATAAAGCTGGGATCAGATTTTCTTAAAAAGTGCTATATGGCTCATTTAGCCGAGATACAAACGGAAAATGTAAAAATTTATGAGTTCATACGTATGGGTTTCTCTCAAGGAAGAATCATTACTGAGGATCTTACTCATCCCATCGTAATGACTGTTGAGGATCTCAGGAAAAAAGTTACCAGAGAACAGCACCGTCTTTTGGGATTAACGAGATTTTCAATTTTAGACGATGAAACTCTCTTTAGTGTCATTGAGCCGAAATATGATGTTTTAAGCTTAATCGCTCCTCATTTTTCGGAAAGACTTCTAACAGAACGTTGGGTCATCTATGATAAAAAAAGAAAAACTGCAGTATTCGGGCAGGATGAAAATTGGATTCGAAAAGAAATCACGGATGATCCCGAGGTGGTTTTTCATTCTCAGGAAGAAGAGTACCGAAAATTGTGGAGGGCGTTTCACCGGAGTTTAGCGATCGAAGAAAGAAGAAATCCGAAACTGCAAAAACAGCTTATGCCGAAATACTATTGGAAATACCTAACTGAAAAAAGTTCTCCGCCTGAAGACGGAGAAAATACTGCCCTTCAGTAGGACAAAGATCAAGACTCAAGATGGTTACACGATGAAAGTGTACCCTGTATACTTGAATCATACTCACCTTTAAAAAAGTTTTAAAAGATCAGTTGGTCATCTAGTCGTCGGATGACCACTCTTTTAAAACTTTTATTTTTTTGTTCGTCCATTCAAGCATTGATGATTTTTGCGCTTGCGATTATCGCGGAGAGATTAGGGAATAAGTAATTAAGAAGGAATAAAGAAGGAATAAAGGGAAATTATATTGAGTCGGTGATGAAGGAGTGGTACTCATGGCATTTGAGAGACTGGTATTGAAGGGAAAAGTTGTGGAAACCAGGAATCTTTTCAAAAAGATTCCTTTCTTGGAGGGCGATAACCAACTGTCAATGGATCGGCTATTCATTAGAATTAATCAGATCATGGAAGAAAAGAAAGTCCGTCATGTTCTAATTACTATGGATCAAAGCTTTCAGCTTTACCCCGGACAGTTGGAAGAAATAGGCAGATGGTTTAAAAAGCTGGGAGATGCAGGAAAAGAATTGCATTTTTACTCCAAAAACTACAATTTCAAAGAACTGTACGTCAGTTCCTTTTGCAATCATCGAATGATTCCTGAAGACGGAACGATTTACTATCTGGGAAATCAAATTAAGCGAAACTACTACAAGGGTTTGCTCGATCAACTGGGAATCAGAGTGGATGTTTATCGACGGGGGAGCTATAAAGGCGCGGCAGATTCCTTTCGCTCGGAAAAGATGGATCAATATCAAACTGAAGCAGCAGAGCTGTTATTGAAGCGTTCAGTTGAAAGTTTTGAGGCGGAAATAATTAAGAAATTCAATCTGAGTGAGAATGATTTTTCATGGTTTAAGCAAGGAGAGTATCTGTCTGCTGAAGAAGGAAAAAACATTGGGATCATAACAAAGATCGATTATGAGTTTGCCCTGATATCACAGTGGATGAAGCAAGGAGAAAAAAAGTGGAAAAAGAAGATAAAGAAAGAATCCATCGGAAAAGGGAAAAAAATTGGTGTTTTAAGTTTTGATGGAAACATTATCGATGGAGAAAATCAAAAAAGAGGTCCTTTAGGGAATTCCTGTGGAGATGAAAGTATGATTCGGGAAATTAATGGACTAAGAGAGAACAAAAAAATTCAAGGTGTGATATTTAAGGTTAATTCAGGGGGTGGATCGGCAAGTGCTTCGGCAGAAATCTATCACGCATTGAACAAGCTGAAGGAAAAGAAACCCCTGGTCGTTCTTCAAACGGGTTTAGCAGCCTCCGGCGGGTATTATATCTCCTTGCCGGGACAAAAAATATTCACACAGCATGGAACAATTACAGGATCTATAGGTGTGATTACAATGCTCCCCTATATAGGGAGTTTTCTAAAAGAGAAAGGAATCAATCATGACGGTATACAGGACGGAGAATTCAGTGACCTGCTATCACCATGGAAAGAAAGAAAAGAGAAAGAGGAAGTACTTATTATGAAGCAAATTGATCATATTTATGAAGGATTTAAGAAAAAAGTCGTGAAAGAAAGGAAGTTGTCTGCTGAAAAGGTTGAAGCCCTCTCTCAAGGAAGGATTTGGTCAGGGTACGATGGGAAAAAGAATGGAATTTGCGATGAAGTGGGAGGACTTTTCGATGCAATTGATTACTTAAAAGAGCTTTTGGAATTTTCAAAAGTCAAAATAGAATTCTTTCCTAAAAAGAAAGAGGGGATAGTGTTGAGATTGATGATGGGACAAGGACAGTCTTCTTTTAATGTTTCGACTGAATTTCAAATGATTTCATTTGACAAACTGGGAAATCAGCCCCTCTTAATGTCAGAAGAGCTGATCTTTGCTGGATTACAAATCTAGTCCCAAAAGCCTTTTCTTTTTATGAAAAAAAACTTCAGTACGACTGTGAATCTCCT
The DNA here is from genome assembly GCA_003554105.1 of Clostridiaceae bacterium. Lineage (GTDB taxonomy): Bacteria > Bacillota > Clostridia > Peptostreptococcales > T1SED10-28 > T1SED10-28. The sequence continues at coordinate 53,876 of PWFQ01000065.1, forward strand.
CTTTAATCCATTGCTGGACCTTCATTTCCTCTTTGTAGAGGGATGACATCTGATTGATGATCGAGGAACGAAGAACTGTGTCAATGTTAAGTCCCAGAACTTCAAAATCTTGAATAACACCAAGTTCATCATGGAACTCCTTTAAGATTTTGATCACCCCGGTTTTTTCCTTATCCAGAGAATGAAGAAATTCAAGGGTGTAACGAAGCTTTTTCAAGTTAATACGAAGAGCATGAAAGGTTTCGATCTCTTCAAGTTTTAATGCGTTCACATAGGATCCCGTGTTTTTGTATATTGCTGAAACTTGATCTTGCAAGCCTTTATACAGAACACGCTCCTCTGTCAGTCCCTGAAATTCATGTTTGATGGATTTTTGAATATTGTTGTAGGTTTTTACCCGCAAAGAACGGAGTTTTTCTTCCAACAGTTTTTTTTCCTGTGAGGACAGTTTTTCCATCCCATTCATCAGCTCAGTTACTTGACTTTCCTTTTTTTCATAGCTTTGAAGATAAGATATGGAAACATGGAGGTCCCTTAATGGACTGAAGGCTTTGTGTAGTTTTCGGAATTCTTTCCGGTGGAGAACATATGAAGGACTGGACTGTTGGAACATTGCTCCGAGCAGATCGCATAACGCCATCCATCGGCGAAGATAGACACGACAGTCGTGGACACAGTCTTCCGTAGTCTCTTCCTGACAATAAACAAAGGACGCCTGAAATTCTTTCCGTAGCCCACGTATATAAAGATGTAAACGCTCTTCTAAAACCGAATCGGAAATCAAGAGATCCCCCCCTTTTTGGTGGATTTTTTTATATCAATAATTGTACATTTGCTTTCATTATATCAAAATCTTTGCCTGGAGAAAGGATTTATGAAAAAATAAAGGAAATAGAACGTGAATGTCGAAGTCATAGAGTAAAACCGATAAAAAGGAGGATGTTGCGTGGCATATGAAAAGATTGGAGATGTAAAGATCTATTATGAGTTGAAGCACCAAGGTGAAGGGAAGGAAACCATTGTTTTTTTAAATGGAGTAATGGCATCAGTAAGCAGCTGGAGGGCATATCAGAAGATGTTTACAGATCGTGGATTCCAGGTCCTCCTCCATGACTTTAAAGGACAGATGCTTTCAGAAAAACCGGATGGACCTTATCGTTTTATTGAACATGCTGAGGAAACTATAGAGCTCTTGAAAAGACTTAATGTTCACAAGGCTCATTTTATCGGGACATCGTACGGTGGTGAGGTAGGAATGAAAATTGCCTCTCACTTCCCTGAAAATGTGCAAAGTCTGACAATCATTAATTCGGTAAGTGAGATCGATGAAGGACTCAGACTTTTCGTTGAAGGGTGGAAAAATGAAGCAAAGAGAAAACATGGAGAAAGTTTTTTTTGGACAATGGCACCGACGATCTATCACAGTGAGTACTTAACCAGAGAAAAAGAAACCCTGGTAAAGAGAGGAAAAGCCATGAATAAATTGGAAGAAGAGTATTTTGACGGGCAGATACACTTATACGATACTTTTTTAAATGATGTGAATATGACGGATGAACTATGGAAAATAGAGGCGCCTACATTAATCATTGCCGGAGAAGAGGATCGGTTGAAGCCTCGGAAATTCTCGGCTTTGATTGCTGAAAAAATTCCTCAGGCAGAGTACCTCATTTTACCTAAAAGCGGTCATGTTTCAATCTTCGAAAAAGAAAATGAACTGAAATCTCTCCTATTGGGTTTCGTATTGAAACATGGGGAGCATTAAAAAAGAGCCTTGAGTTAGTGAAGGGCTCCTTGATGATTAATAAGATTTGCTTTGACAAGTCGCTCTTTCAGGATAACAGCAATAAAAGCTGCGACAGAAATTTTCATGAAATCTGGCAAGATAAAGGGTGCGGCACCGGAAATAATAGACTGTTGGAATGTCAGCCCTGTGTATGCCATTAGCTGCAATGATCCGAAGAGGTAGATGATAAAAACTCCAATCGACATGGCAATAAGATGGTGGAGATATGAAACGAATTTCTCGTTCGCAGAGAGAAGTTGCCTAAATGCTGCAAAATAGCTTGACCCTTTTTCTGTAATCAGTCCGATTACATAGACCCCTGCAAGAAATCCGAATATGTATCCTCCTGTAGGTCCCAGGAGGACTCCAAAACCTGCATTGCCTCCTGCAAATACTGGAAGACCGATCACTCCGAGCAGAGTATACAAGCTCTGGCTCAGCAATCCCAGGCGCGGGCCTAAAATTGATCCTGTTAAAGCAATGGCAATAATTTGCAGAGTGATAGGAACCGGAGTGAAGGGTAATGGGATGAGAAAAATTGACAATACGACTGTAATGGATGCAAATAATGAAACAATAATAAGTTCTTTTATGTTCATGGGTGAACACCGTCCTTTTTATGAGTCTCTTTATTATAAAAGAATCCAAAAAAGATGTCAACCGCTTATTCAAAATGGTTGACATCAGAAAAATCACATCTATTTTGTCTTTACAGGGGTTTCAAGGACTTGAAGTCCTCGATTTTCCTTATCAAATCCTGTGATTAAAATGACAGAGAGCAAAACAAGAAATCCTCCTGCCAGAATAGGAAAATTGACCAGCTCTTGAAAAACAAAATATCCGATGATTACAGATGTGATTGGCTCCAGAGTGCTTAAAATTCCTGAACTTTGAGCTCCGATTCTTTGTATACCCACATTCAGAAGATTAACGGCACCGAGGGTGACCACATTGGAGAGGATGATTGCCAGAAGCCATCCGGTGAAAGTCATGCCCAGAGTCAAATTACCGGTAAAAAGAGCAAAGAAAAACATAGTGACCGATGCGATAAGACTTAAATAAAAAGTCAATTTAAAAGAGGATAGTTCTTTTAATCCACTTTTATCAATATAGAGAACATAAAACGCATAAGTTACACCGGAGACAAGGGCAAGGAAAATCCCTAAAAACTGACCATCCAGATCTCCGTTATAGAGTAAAAAGATCCCAACTGTACTTAAGATTCCGCTTAATCCTTTGATAAAGGTGATTGAATCCTTGTAGAAAATCACCGATGCAAGGATCACCAGAATCGGATAAATAAAGTGAAGTGTAGTTGCAATCCCGGTTGAAACATAGTTATATGAGGCATAGAGGGTCATTGCTGTGGCACCATATCCCAAGACCCCAACAAACAGAAGGTTTTTAAATTGTTTCTTGGTGAGGGAGAAACTTGTATTAGGATTATTTCGTACAAGAATAAATAAAAGTGGTAATGCGAAAAAAAATCGCCAGAATACAAGACTGATGGCATTTCCACCTTGGGAATAGATGGTTTTGGCCAATAGCGGCATAGCTCCGAAGATCATCCCTGATAAAATGACAGCTAAATATCCTATATTTCGACGACTCATGGAATTTCCTCCTTTAATAAAACCCGGTTACATGTTCTCTCTCATTATAGATTGAAGAAAAGGAAAAGAAAAGAGAAAAAGCCGATTCTTTCGAATCGGCTTTTTCTGATTCAGTTGATAAAAAACGAGTCTACATATTATTTTGGATCTATGACTCCACTCATTCGGACGACCTCAAGTCCTTGATCCTCTAGAGCTTGAGCAAATTGATTGATTCCGACTGAATCACTAGCCATGTGACCGGCAACAACGATATTACCAATATTCTGCTCTTTAACAGCTTTAATAACATCTTCAGGCATATGCATACAGACAAGAGTTCCCACTCCGGCTTCAAAATAGGATTTGATGACTTTCACACCACCACCTGTGCCTCCGGCCATGGTGACAACGACTTTCCCTGCATAGTCTTTTTCACTACCGACTCGAATCACGGGCTTTGCGGTAGTTTTTTGGTATTCGATTTTCGTTTCCAGAGCTTCAATGACATCTTTCAAAGTAGCTTTATCCTGGTTCTTCAACTTCTCATCCAAAAGTTTCTGTACAGCACGTTCTGCAAGGATGTCAGCTGGCGTATGGATAGCCATAAAAGGCATATTCAATAATTTAGCACCGGAAACTGCCCGGTCATAATTTGAAACATGAAGCCCCCGCTCTACCTGTCCTTTTTTTTCTTGAAGAGCTTTTTGGGCCTTATTAATAGGAACACCGGACTTGACCATGGAATCGATCTGATTATCCATGACTTTATGTAGATTAATACGGGGCTCACCACCGCTGGGATGATGTGTAATCACTAAATCCACACCAAGCTTTTCGGAAAGCATCATTTCCGCTAATTCCATATCCACACCAATGGCGACTTTTTTTATATTGTTCCCTTCAACAATAATTCCGGAATCCTCCGGTACTTCCTTTAATCCTGCCAACTCCAATGCAACATTCATGATTTCCTTGGTATTCATAGAAGCACTCCCTTAAAAATATTTTTATATATAACACTATAATTATATCTAAAGGAATCCCATAGTGCAAATCATTATTTAGAAAAGCATAAATATTTTGATTGTCATTGAATGGGAAAATTGGTATGATGAAAAGAAAATGAAGTCGGAAGGGGTAGTATAATGGGAACCGTAGTCATTACAGACAGTACCAGTTACCTAAAAAACGAGGAACAGTTAGGAATTGAAATTATTTCACAAAAAGTGGTTTTTGGTGAGGAGACTTTAAAAGAAGTCGATCTTAATAACGAAGAATTCTATGAGATGATCAAAGAGAAAGGATTACCAACCTCTTCCCAGCCTTCAATTGGTGAGTTTAAAGATCTTTTTGAACATCAAATTAAAGCAGGGGATCATGTTTTAGGAGTTTTTTTATCGAATAAAATCAGCGGAACTTTTTCGACGGCGATGCTCGCACGTGACATGGTATTAAATGACTATCCCGAAGCAGAAATTATCCTGTTGGATTCCACGTCCTGCTGTATGCAGTTGGGATTCTCTGCAGAAGCGGCTGCCAAGGAGGCATTGCAGGGGAAAGAATTGCTGGAAATCAAGAATGCTGCTGAAGCAATAATTGACCGCAGCCGGTTCATTTTTATACCCCATGACCTCGAGCACCTGAAACGTGGAGGGCGAATAGGAAAGGCAAGCGAAATCCTGGGGACACTGCTAAACATTATTCCAATACTAACGATGGAAAACGGAGAAACCACAGTTTATAAAAAGGTCAGAAGAAAGAAAAAAGCCGTAACCGAATTGATTAATACACTCCTCCTGGACCATACGAGATATACAGTAAAAGAAATTGTTGTTCATCACATTAATGTGATAAATGAAGCTAGAGAATTATTAAAGAATATTGAGAGCGTTATCGATGTTCCTGTTCGAATTCATGACATCGGACCGGTAATCGGATTCCATGTAGGTCCAGGTGCAATAGGACTGGCATACCACACCGAGAAACCGATAAGAAATACATAATGTATAGCAAATTCTATCATACACCTGGAGAAGGAGATCTTCTGCAGGTGTTTTTCTCTTTTATGATAATTGTGTAAAAGAAAAGAATCTAGGTATATATAAGTAAAAGTGAATTTACAGAGACACTATAGGACATAGCAGCTTGTATAAAAAATTGTAAATCGGTTGGGGAACATCGAATATACATCCTGCTATGATTCTGAGAGAGATAGATCTTTGTTCCGAATGTTGAGACACTGCTCTGAGGGAAGTGGAAGATCGTGACGCGGCGGAACATGCAAGGGTATTTTCCTGACAAATGAGATTATTGGGAGGAATTGATCAAATGGATAAGAATAAAGAAAAAGAGTTAAAAAAGAAACTGACGAAGATTCAGTTCTATGTAACCCAAGAGAATGGCACAGAACCACCCTTCGATAATCCTTATTGGAATAATGAAAAACAGGGGATCTATGTTGATGTGGTCGATGGAACACCATTATTCTCTACGAAAGATCAATACGATGCCGGGTGCGGGTGGCCGAGTTTCACAAAACCAATTGACTCTGAGGAAATGATCGAGAAAGCTGATCGGAGTCTATGGATGGTTCGAACAGAAGTGCGATCGAAAAATGCTGACAGTCACCTTGGGCATGTGTTTTCTGACGGACCGAAAGAACAGGGTGGATTGAGGTATTGTATTAATAGTGCAGCACTACGGTTTATTCCTGTTGAAGAATTAGATGAAGAAGGCTATGGAGAATATAAAAAACAATTTGTCGACGAAGAAAAACAGGAAGAATAGCAAGGGAAGGAGGTATATATGAATTTTATAGGGAATGTAGCAAGGCTATATCAGGAACGGTCGGAATTTTTTATCCGACTTACCCTTGAGCATATTTATTTGTCGTTCATTGCAATTTTAATCATTGCAATCATTGGTCTCACAATCGGGATAGTGATTGCCAAAAATCGAAGGTTGGCTGACCCGGTATTGAGCTTAGTAAACTTTATCTATACGATACCAAGTATTGCATTATTCGGTATTCTTGTTGCAATAACAGGAATCGGGAACCGCAGTGCTTTGATTGCTTTGGTGGTATATGGTCTGCTGCCTATGATTCGGAATACTTATGTGGCAATCACTGAAATTGATGAGTTGATTATTGAGTCAGCTGTCGGAATGGGGACAACGCAAAAGCAATTGCTGATTAAAATTCAGCTGCCCCTTGCGTTACCGGTCATCATTGCGGGATTCAGAATCATGGTGGTGATGACAATTGCTTTAGGAGGGATTGCATCTTTTATTGGAGCAGGTGGTCTCGGCGTTGCTATTTGGCGGGGGATAACCACCAGTTTTCCTGAGATGACTGTTGCAGGAAGTTTGCTTGTTGCATTTTTAGCGATTTTTGTGGACTTAATCCTCGGACTTCTTGAGAAAATAACTCGGAAGAAGGTATTGGGGACTGCTGAAAAACTGTCTTAAGTGCCAAAATAAGAAAGGAGAAATGATGATGAGAATAAACAAGAAAAAAATAAGTGGAGGGGCAATACTGATTATACTAGTCTTGGTTCTGAGCATGTCTCTAGTCAGTTGCGGTAATGATGAAGATGAAACGATCGTCGTTGCATCGAAACCCCATGCTGAACAGTATATTCTTGGAGAAATGCTGAGCATTCTTATAGAAGAACATACGGATTTATCAGTTGAAAGAAATCTCGGCATCGGTGGAGGAACATCAAATATTCATCCAGCAGTACTCGCAGGAGATATTGATCTCTATCCCGAGTACACGGGAACCTCATGGATGTTTGTGCTGAATGAAGATCTGATCGAAGATCCTGAGGAACTCTACCAGAAAACCAAAGAGGCCTATATGGAAGAGTTTGATATTGCTTGGCTGGATTTATACGGCTTTAACAACACCTATGCATTAGCAGTATCACGGGAGATCGCTGATGAGTATCAACTGAATACCTACTCAGACCTGGCGGAAGTCTCATCGGAGCTTAGATTCGGAGCAGAATACGATTTTTATGAGCGGGATGACGGCTATGATGCCTTGGTGGCTCATTACGGCTTTAATTTCCAACGGGAGATTGAATTGGACATCGGATTGAAATATCAAGCAATCGGGCAAGGGGAAGTAGATGTAATTAATGCATTTTCCACCGATGGACTGATCAATGCCTATGATCTGAAGGTGCTTGAAGACGATCAGAGATTTTTTCCCTCCTATTTTGCCGGGACTGTGATACGGCAGGAGACACTGGATCGATATCCTGAGCTGGAAGAAGTGCTGAATCGTCTCGGGGGAATGATCAGCGATGAGGAAATGATAGAAATGAATTATCTGGTGGAAGAAGAAAACCAGGAAGCCGATAAGGTTGCAAGAGACTTTTTAGAGATGAAAGGACTCATATAGATGGAAATAATTAGGTTTCGCAATGTATCCAAGGCTTATATACTTGAAGATTGGGTAATTCATCAATTGGATTTCTCTATTGAAAAGGGAGAATTTGTAACATTAATCGGACCATCGGGATGCGGTAAAACAACAATGCTAAAAATGATTAATGGATTGATCCCTTTTGATCGCGGAGATATTTTAATCAATGGTCAATCCATCAGAGAATGGGATATGATTCGATTAAGGAGACAGATCGGATATGTCATTCAACAAATCGCTCTTTTCCCCCATATGACCATTGAAAAAAACATCAGTTATGTCCTTGATCTCTTAAAAGTGGAAAGAGAAACACAAAGAAAACGCTCTGAAGAACTGATTGATCTCGTAGGACTTGAACGATCCTATCTAAAGCGATATCCGAGGGAGTTGAGCGGAGGACAAAAACAGCGTGTTGGTGTCGCTAGAGCACTGGCGGCAGATCCTGAAATCGTTTTGATGGACGAGCCTTTTGGTGCTGTGGATGATATCACTCGTAAAATTTTGCAAAAAGAAATGAAGCAGCTCCATAAAATGCTTGAAAAAACAATTGTTTTTGTCACCCATGATATTGAGGAAGCCATCCATTTAGGAACAAAAATGGTTCTGATGGATCAAGGGGAAATTGTCCAGGCAGGAACAAAAGAAGAAATGGTATTTTCTCCGAACAATGAGTTTACAAAGAGATTTCTTGAATCAAAAGGCTTTAATGCATATCTGGGACAACTTACGATTAAGGAAGTGTGCACTCTTGTCAAACAGAAAAAGGTAAGCGATGAAATAATCGAAACCATTGATGGGGATGCATCAGTTTTAGAAGGCATACGACGTCTGATTGAAAAAGGTGTGAAACATCTCAATGTTATTGGTAACAATGGGATTATAGGCCGATTTTCTCTTGAAGATATAAAAGAAAAAATCAAGAAAGGAGAATAATCCATGGCAATTGTAGAAGTATCAATTACACCTCTTGGAACGGAAAGCCCAAGCGTTAGTCAGTATGTTGCTGATTGTCACAAAGTTTTAAAAAGTTATCCGCAGATCCACTCCCAATTAACGCCAATGGGAACGATCCTCGAAGGAGAACTTTCACAAATCTTAAAAGCGATCGAAGAGATGCATGAGATGCCCTTTCGAAATAATGCAAAAAGAGTTTCGACGTTGATAAAAATTGATGACCGTCGAGATCGAAAAGGAACAATGAAGGGGAAAATAGAATCTGTTTTATCAAAGATGGAATAAAGAATCAAGAATCCTCTCTTTGAGAATTCATAAGGGGAAGGGATTTTTTCTTTCTTTGCTGACAATTCGTTTTAGAAATAACGGTTGACGATATTGACATCCTGAAGAATCAAGGGTAAAATAAGACAGATATATCCGATCAAATAACTCGGATATGCTCGAATTCTTTCTGAAGGGATGTGAAAGAGATTTCGATCACAAAACTTGTTAAAAAAAAGGATCCAGCTGCGAAAAATGCTTTGGACGTATTTTTGAACTACTCAGGAATACACATTATGGGATTCTACCGAATCGGGCATTTTCTATACAAAAAAAACAGATTCGTATTATCTCGCTTTATTATGACTGTCGGCCGTTTTTTTACTGGCATCGAGATTCATCCCGGAGCAGTAATCGGCAAAGGTTTTTTTATTGATCATGGGATGGGTATTGTCATTGGTGAGACTGCTGAGATAGGAGACAATGTTACAATTTTTCATGGGGTGACTCTGGGCGGCACAGGAAAGGATCAGGGGAAACGGCATCCTACGGTTGAAGACGATGTTCTTATCGGAGCGGGAGCGAAAATTCTTGGACCCATTTTCATTGGGAAAGGAGCAAAAATCGGTGCAAACGCAGTGGTTCTTGGAGATGTACCTCCTGGAATGACTGCAGTAGGGATCCCTGCTAGAGTAGTTGACACCAAATCATTCAATTCTTAACTATAGCCATGGAATATCAATTTAAAATATGATATTCTATGGCTATAGTTGTCTATATTTAATCACTGATAAGGAGGAAGAATATGCTGTTAGAAGTGAAAGTAAAAGATTTTGTAGAGGATGTTGCAAGCAGTAAGCCTGCTCCTGGTGGGGGAAGTGTTGCCGCATTAACCAGTAGCTTAGGTTCAGCGTTGACGTCGATGGTAGGGAATCTAACAATTGGTCGTAAAGCCTATGAGAAGTTAACTGTAGAACAAAAGAAGCAGCTCGATCATAATTTTGTCCGCTCTCAAGAACTAATTAAAGCATTAAATCGATTAACTGAAGAGGATACAACTGCATTTAACGGTGTAATGGCAGCGTTTAAATTGCCTAAAGGCACGGAAGAAGAAAAGAAAAAACGCAGTGAGGAGATTCAAAAGGCAATGAAGGAAGCTTTGGAAGTGCCTTTGACTGTGGCCAAGGAATCCTTGGAAGTCTTGAAAATTCAAAAGAGTTTTGGCGATTTTGGCAATCCCAATGCAATTACAGATGTTGGCGTAGGAGCACTTCTTGCCTATGCCGGTCTTGAAGGAGCACTGTTTAATGTCCTGATAAATTTACAGAGCATCAAGGATGAGGAGTATGTGAAAGAAATACGGGAAAAGTGTGATGCATTGAAAAGCGAAGGGAATCGTCTTAAAAATGAAACTCTTGAAGTGGTATACAGCAAGTTGAATTAAGCAAAGTTTTACTACCGATGCAAGAAACAGGAAGAATCCACATCACCATTACGCACAAAAGGTTTGTGCAGGGAGTAAAAACGAATAATCCACAAATAAATAGCAGTAATAATTCGTCAAACCACGTATGAAAAAAATAATAGCCGGAAAAACATCGCATATTTTCCACTATGCTATTGAAGACTATGGCAATATCGATTATAATACTATCGTTCCGACTTGTATATGATTCATTGATTATGAAGAATGGAGCGGGCATAATTTTCTATGCAGCAGGAAAAAAATAAACTGAGGGGGCACGAATATTGAGTACTAATAAATTTCTAGAAAACCAATTTAAGCTCACAGAAAACGGCACGAACCCCAGAACGGAAGTGCTTGCAGGAATTACTACTTTTATGACGATGGCTTACATATTAGCGGTGAATCCGTATTATCTCGGTCTCGCTGAAATGGATGTGAATGCTGTTTTTACCGCGACCGCACTTGCATCGCTTGTTGCCACACTGGTAATGGCATTTTATGCGAATTATCCCTTTGCACTGGCACCGGGAATGGGACTGAATGCATTTTTTGCAATTACAATTGTACAGATCATGGGGTATTCTTGGCAGTTTGCTTTAACTGCAGTATTTATTGAAGGACTAATTTTTCTTGCTCTTACTTTTTTCAACATTCGTGATAAGATCGTTGACGCCATTCCTGTAAGCTTGAAACATGCTATATCAGTGGGAATTGGTCTCTTTATTGCATTTATCGGGTTGCAAAATGCCGAGGTGATTATTGCATCTCCGGCAACGTCAGTACAACTGGGAGATATGACAAGTGCACCGGCGTTAGTTGCACTTGCCGGAATTATAATTACTGGGGTATTACTTATCAAAAAAATCCGGGGAGCCCTTCTAATTGGAATTTTTGTTGCTACGGCAATCAGCATTCCCCTCGGTGTAGCAGATCTTCCATCGGCAATTTTTTCCGCACCGCCCTCAATACGACCGATTGCATTGCAGTTTGTGGGATTCTCAGAAATTTTCACCTATGATATGGTAGTAGTACTTATTACATTATTAATCGTAGACATGCTGGATACGATTGGAACGCTGGTCGGAGTTGCTTCAAAGACGAACATCCTTAGAGAAGACGGCTCATTACCTCGTGCAAAGCAAGCGTTGTTTGCCGATGCTGTCGGTACAACCTTTGGTGCCTGCGTGGGAACCAGTACAGTCACTACATACGTAGAGAGTGCAGCCGGTGTAGCAGAAGGTGGCAGAACAGGGCTGACGGCGTTGACGACTGCAGTAATGTTTGGCGTTGCATTGTTCTTCTCCCCTCTGTTCCTTGTTGTACCTGGTGCAGCCACAGCACCCGCCTTGGTTCTCGTCGGATTGTTTATGATGTCACCAATTCAAAAGATCGACTTGAGTGATTATACAGAGGCAATACCCGCATTCCTGGCAATAATCATGATGCCTCTCACCTACAGCATTGCAGAAGGAATCATTTTTGGAGTAACCTCTTATGTATTTCTTAAAGTTTTAACAGGAAAAGGGACTAAAGTATCTCCTATTGCTTATGTTCTAGTTGCGATTTTTATTCTGAACTTTATTCTTCACTAGATAAATACCAAGCAAATACTTGGATAGAATCTGTAATATATAAAATCATAGAAAATTAGAACTCTTAGAAGTAAACCCTTTGTTGAAAAGCAGAGGGTTTACTTCTGGTTTTCAGGTTTTTGGAAGAAACGAATAAGCTATTTGAAAAATGGCACATTATTAAAATGAAACATAATAGTTTGAGAGTGAAATGGAATTTGGTCCGAAAAAGTCAGAACTATTTATAATTATAATAATGAGGGAAGGTGTATCGCCCCGGAATAAAATGATGATTTTAATAATTCCACTATGAGAACTATCAATAATTTGATAATCAGGTATAATGAGTCTAGGCTGATAAAGCACAATTTATGGAGCTAATAAGGAGAGATTATTATGACAAAGTTCCGCGTTTATATAATGGTTACATTAATCGTTTTTCTATTCAGTTTTTCAACTCAAATTATCCATGCTGACGAAGAAAGTCCGGGATTTGTTGAGGGCATAAAAGAGAGGGTGGAAGACTATTTTTCGTTGGATGATCTGCGTATGATTGATCGAATCCTAGAAAGCTTTGATGATCTGAGGGAATCCACAAAAGAGTCAGTAGAGGGAATACAGGAATCAATTGATGAGGCACTGGATTCTGTTTTCTTTTGGCGAGATAGTAATGACCGATCTGGTGATTCTCAAGTTGATGCGAACATTGGTAAAATTGAAGGAAGGATCTTGGACGCTGAACGAAGAGGCGAAGAGGGAGTTAGAGTGATTGCCGGTTCTTACTCAACCTACACCTCCGGAGAAGGAAATTTTTACTTTGCTGATATGCCTTTCGGAGACTATGAGGTATCCTATCAATTTGATGGCGTAGGCACCATCCATGAAGTTACTACTGTTTCAATTTCAAAGAATACGCCATCTATTTATCTGCAGGTGGTTTTGCCTGATGAAACACAAGAATCTCAAGTGACAGTTCGGGAACAACCACCGGAAGAAGAGGAGTCATTAATTGATGAGATAACGGAAAGTGATGATGGCACTATGGGAAATGAAGATTATGCAGGGCGGTTACTTCTTTGGGGAATTCTCTTATTAATTCTACTTACTCCAATAGTGATTTTTTTTAGAGTAAACCGGAAGCAAATACGAATCATTGATCTATCAAATGCCGAAGAATTAGGAAAACTCCGCCTGAAGGGGAAAAAACTGATATGGACGGATTTGAGTGATTTTATTATAAACTCCGGCGGAGAAGGAATCAGAGTCCAGTTTATTCTTCCGAATACGAAGAAAATTCTAGGGAAAAAACTTATTTTTACAAATGAGGAAGTTGTTCTTAAAACCATCGAGATTTACACAGGAGAACATGAGTTCGTTATCGAACCTTCAAGTTCTGAAGAAAATGCCGACACTTCAGATGTTTAGACCTCCTTGCAATGGGCATAAAATATATACAGATCAATAAGGAGGTAAGACAATGGAAATGAGTGCAATACGAACCTATGTAGGAAGAACACCGCTAATTCGTGCAAAAAACCTTGAAAACGCTCTGGGTATCAGAAAAATTTACTTGAAATTGGAGGGTAATAATCCCTCGGGACATTTAGAGGACCGATTGGCATATTTAATTATTCGGGATGCTTTATCAAAAGATCAAAACATTATATGCCTTGGTAACACAGGAAAACTGCTTTATTCTCTTGCTCATCTGTCAATCTATTTCGATATTCATCTTGAACTTTTTGCTCCTCGAACTTCGAATATAAGGGAGGAACCCTCAGTAAAAGAAAATGATAGAATCCAGATATTCGATGGCGGAGAAACGGAGCTTGAATGCATAAGAAGAAGTAACGAAAGAGCAGAAGAGAAGGGATACTACAATGCAAATCCTGGAATGACAAACAATATCTTATATCTCTATAGTTTCTCCTATCTTGCAAAAGAGATTAATACAAGATTAAAGGAAGATCCTACCACTCTTTTTGCTCAAACCGGAGAAGGATTCTCTGTTGCAGGTCTTTATTCAGGCTTTAAGCAGTCATGGATTAATGAAGAAATTGAAAAACTTCCAAAGATCTATGCATGCTCTACCAGTGAAGGAAACCCGATTGTTGAATCCTTTAAAAAGAAAAGCAAAGAGATTCTAAGAGTTAAAGAGGAAGATATATCAGAAAGTAAAGTCAACAGAAACCTCTTGCATCAAGAGAATTCCAATAGCCAAGAAGCATTAAATGCAGTATACGATACAGGGGGAGAAGTTGTTGATATAAGTGACGATGAGTTAGTCAAGTACAAAAATCAATTTCAAGAGCTCGAAAACATTCATATTAGCACTGAGAATGCTTTCCCGATTGCAGCCTTCATTAAACTGGCAGAGATGGGAAAGATTGATCAGGGAATGCATGTTATTGTTCTGAAAGATGGGAAAGTGGAGTTGGATATCAGAGAGGTGGGAAAGGATTCATTGCCTCTTCCCTATGGCGAGTTTTTAAAGCTTCTCGATAGCTGGCTGGTACAGTATTCAGATCCTTTAATTGAAATACGTGAAGCTTTTGATAATGCATTGGAAGAAGGGTTCGTCCTTACTGCTTATTTCGATGGAGAATTAGCAGGGATTACTGTACTTTCCGCAACCAGTTTTGACGAGTTCTTCCCGAAATATCACTTATCCTATATTGCGACTAAAAAAGAGATCAAGGGGAAGGGAATAGGAACTCAGCTAATGCAAAAGGCGATTGAGCTTTGCGAAGGAAATTTATCACTTCACGTTGAAGTTGAGAATGAAAACGCTATTAAACTTTATGAAAAAATGGGCTTTAAGAAGAAATACTACAGGATGCTTTATGACGGCTTGGAAAAAATGGAGCATTAGAAGATTATTTTAATGAATAAGGCTTCATTTGCAAGTCTTAATTTAAGAGGCAAGAATAAAAAGACGGCGGAAAGCTTAAAAGAGCTCTCCCCGTCTTCTTTTGAATGTCTAAAAACTTCGCGCTACTTATAATACATCCTTAAGATTATTTACGAAGATTGTATTTTCCTCCATTGTTCCCACAGAAACACGGATGAAAGTTCCATAGATTGGTCGAACAATTACTCCCCGCTTTTGAAGTTCTACAAATATTTCCTGAGCGTCCCGTTTCACATCTACGAGAACGTGATTGGTTTCTGAAGGAGCATACTCTAAACCTAATTCATCAAAGTTATGGTAAAAGAACTCTTTGCCTTCTTTGTTAACCGAATAAATCTTTTCTATAAATGCATCGTCATCAAGTGCGGCAATAGCAGCAACCTGGGCAAGAGTGTTGACATTAAAAGGTCCGCGAATACGATTTATATGATCGATAATCTCTTCCGAGGCGATGGTAAAACCAACACGAAGAGCTGCTAATCCATAGGCTTTTGAAAATGTCCGCATAACGATTAAGTTAGGATATTTTTCAAGGTATCTTAATGAGTTTTGAGGATAATCCTTCCGCGTGACAAATTCGCGATAGGCTTCATCATAAATAATAACAATATCTTTCGGCACAGATGCTAAGAAATCTTCAAGGATGTCAGTGGTAAACATGGTACCGGTGGGATTATTCGGGTTACATAACCAGATCATTCTTGTCTTGTCAGTGATCTTCTCTTTCATGCCTGCTAAATCATAGGTGTGATTCAGCAAAGGGACAATAACAGGGATTCCCCCCATCATCTTGCAAGTTGAAATATAGCGAGGAAATGTAATGTCCGCCATAATTACTTCGTCGCCTTCCTGGATAAAGGTTTTGGAAATTTGATCAACCATTTCGTCAGATCCGCTACTGGGAAGAATTTGACTTGGTTTAATATTAAACTTATCTGCAATAGCAGCTTTGAGATTAGTGGAATTTCCATCGGGATAAATGTGAAGGTGGCTCAGAGCATCTTGAATTGCATTATTTGCATTCTCCGAACACCCCAGGGGATTTTCGTTTGAAGCTAATTTTATTACGCGATCCAAACCATATTCTTTCTTGACATCGTCAATAGGTTTTCCTGGTTTATATGCCACCAGATCTTGTATTTGGGGGCGGAATTCAATAGACATGAAATAACCTCCTTGTGAATTTATTTGAACTATTCAAAAACCATTATAACATAGAAAGGAATGAATAGAGGATAATTTACAGGGAAATTTTTAATCATAA
Organism: Clostridiaceae bacterium; assembly: GCA_003554105.1. GTDB lineage: Bacteria > Bacillota > Clostridia > Peptostreptococcales > T1SED10-28 > T1SED10-28. The sequence continues at coordinate 70,121 of PWFQ01000065.1, forward strand.
AAGAAGGGTTTTTTCATATTTTATAGAATATTATAGTAAGTCAAAAAACTTTATCTCAAAATTGGAGGGAAGTCTATGAAAGTCTACAAAGGCAAAGAAATTAGAAACGTAGCGATTTTAGGACATGGTGGGAGCGGAAAAACAACGCTTACTGAAGCAGCACTCTACACGACGCAAGTGAAAAATCGAATTGGGAGTGTTGATGATGGAAACACCACATCAGACTTTGATAAGGAAGAAATTGCACGGAAAACTTCAATCAGCACTTCGTTAATTCCCGTTGAATGGAACAACCACAAAATTAACTTCCTTGATACACCAGGGTATTTTGATTTTATCGGAGAAGTACAGAGTGCTAGAAAAACTGCCGGCAGCTTGCTGATCATGATGGATGCCACCAGCGGAATTGAAGTTGGAACGGAAAGCGCTTGGGAATATGCCATGGATAAAAATCGGCCTACGTTTATTTTTGTGAATAAAATGGATAAAGAAAATGCTGATTTTACAAAGGTTCTTGAAGACTTAAGAGAGAAATTCGGGAAGAAGATTGCTCCTTTCCAAATTCCATTAGGAGAAAAGGACGGATTTATAGGAAACGTTAATGTTGTTAAAATGATAGCAAGAGAATATGATGGTCAAAACTGCAATGAAAAGGAGATCCCTTCAGAGATGATTGATCAGGCAAATGAAATGAGGGAGCTTCTGATTGAATCCGTAGCGGAGAGTGATGAAGATTTACTGGAGAAGTATTTTGAAGGCGAAGAATTTACTGAAGAAGAAATTCAACAGGGATTACGGGCAGGTGTCATTAATGGTGAGATTGTACCGGTTGTATGCGGATCAACCGTAAAAAACGTTGGAGTCCACACATTAATGGATATGATTATCGATTATTCCCCTTCTCCACAGGATATGCCGCCGAAAGAGGGGATAAATCCCATAACTGAGGAACCTGAAGAGAGAGGTTTTGAGGAAGATGCTCCATTTTCTGCGCAAGTCTTTAAAACCATTGTTGATCCATATCTTGGTAAAATCACTTTGCTCAAGGTGTTCTCGGGCATCCTGAAAAATGACATGGAAGTTTTAAATGCGAACAAAGATGAAAAGGAAAAATTAGGTGCCCCCTTCCTGCTTAGGGGAAAAGATCAGATCGAAATTAGCGAAGTCCGTGCAGGTGATATCGCTGCTGTATCCAAGCTTCAACACACAATGACGGGGGATACCCTTTGTGATATCGACAAACCTATTGTGTACAGTCCGATTGAATTCGAAGAGCCGCAACTATATTTAGCTATTCGTCCAAAAGCCAGGGGAGATGAAGAAAAGATCAGCTCAGGGCTTCAAAAATTATCGGAAGAAGATCCTTCCTTCCTTTTTGAAAGAAACAAAGAAACGAAACAGGTCTTGGTAAGAGGACAGGGAGAACTTCATATAAAAATCATTTGCAATAAACTGAAGAATAAGTTCGGTGTTGATGTTGAGTTGGAGGATGCGAAAGTTCCCTATAGGGAGACAATCAAAAATAAAGCAGACGTCCAAGGAAAGCATAAGAAGCAATCAGGTGGTCACGGACAGTACGGGGATGTAAAAATGACATTTGAACCATCCCAAAAGGATTTTGAATTTGAAGAAAAGATTTTTGGAGGATCGGTTCCAAAGTCCTATATACCTGCTGTTGAAAAAGGGATTATCGAGAGCATGGGAAAAGGAGTATTGGCGGGACAGCCTGTAACGAAAATTAAAGCAACATTGTATGATGGTTCATATCATGATGTGGATTCTTCGGAAATGGCATTTAAAATAGCTGCATCCATAGCATTTAAAAAAGGTATGGAGGAAGCAAAACCGATTCTTCTGGAACCCATTGTAAAAGTTGAAGTGTTGGTTCCCGAAGATTACATGGGGGACGTAATGGGAGACCTCAATAAGCGAAGAGGAAAAATCAACGGGATGGAGCCTCAGAACAATGGTAAACAGGTTGTTATTGCTGAGGTGCCACAATCCGAGATGTTTAAGTATGCCATTGACTTACGTTCAATGACCCAGGCCCGCGGGAAATTTTCCATGGAATTCCTTCGATACGAAGAAGTTCCGGCTAATCTTACCGGTAAAATTGTTGAAGCTCTGAAAGAAGAAGAAGAGTAAAGCATCCATAAAGACAATGTAATAGTAAGAGTTTGAGAGAGCGTGAAAACGCTCTCTTTATTTATGGACCTTATCGATTTCAAAGAATGTTCTCTAGTGAAGTGTAGACATCTTGTTTCAAAAAGCAATTTTTCTATAATAACAGGTCGTTTAAAGAACAGGAAAATGGATAACTAATCTATGGAGACTGGAAAAAAGAATTGAATTTTGGTATGATAAAACTATAAAGTCAAAGAAAGTCAAAAAGCGGGTGGAATTATGGCGAAAATTAGTAATATGATCGAAGAATTCTTGAAAGACCTGATTGAAGAAAGTCGGGATGGGAACATTGAAATACAAAGAAATCACATTGCTAAGGATTTTGACTGTTCCCCTTCACAAATCAACTATGTACTGAGAACCCGGTTTTCTTTGAAAGAAGGGTACCGAATCATAAGCTACCGGGGTGGTGGAGGATATGTGCGTATTGAAAAAATGGTTTTGGATCGTGAACATCTGGTAAATGAATTGTTGAAAGAGATCGGCGATGAAATTTCGAAGGGAAAGGCTTTTAGCATTCTTGATTTCTTGGAAGAATACAAAGTTTGTTCAGAAAGGGAAAGGAAGATGCTTCAAACGATTTTAGAGGATCATACTTTGTCAATTCCTGTAGAAAAGAAGAACCGTTTAAGAGCACAAATCTTAAAGTTAGCCATCGGAGTCTTATCTGAAAAAGAAGGATAGAAAGGAGAAGAGATAATGCTATGTCAGGAATGCAAACAAAGGAATGCAACGATTATATACAAGAAACTCATTCATGGTGAAAAAAGAGAATTCCATCTATGTGAAATTTGTGCAGGTAAAAAGGAACCCTATCATCAACAAGTGTTCAATATCAACCAATTTCTGTCAGGACTCCTTGAGCTTGAGAAAGGCAATCAAGGATTTACAATTAACAGAGAGGAAGAATTAAGTTGCAATGGATGTGGGATGACATATATGGAATTTAAGAAATTTGGAAGGTTTGGTTGTTCTCAATGTTACGAAACCTTTCGCGAAAAAATAACACCTCTTCTCAGAAAAATTCATGGGAATGAAGATCACAGGGGAAAAATTCCCAAACGAGGTGGAGGGAACTTTCATCTTAAACAGAAGGTGCGTCATAAGAAACTGGAGATGAAGCAAGCAATTGAAAAAGAAAACTTTGAAGACGCTGCAAGACTCAGGGATGAAATACAAGCTCTTGAACAGGAGATCGATTAAAGGAGGGTACAAATGCCTAGTTGGATGACGAAAGAAGGCCCGGATCAGGACATTGTTGTAAGCAGTAGAATCCGATTAGCACGTAATTTGAGAAACTACTCATTCCCGACCGTGAAAGATTTGCGAAAAGAGGTTAAAATCATTGAATTGGTTGGAGAAAGCATTTTCTCCGTCAATAAAAACATGAAAGAGGATTTCCAACTGAAACAAATGGAAGATTTGACGGATATTGAACGAATGGAAAAAGTCGAAAAACACATGATCAGTCCTCAATTGGGAGAGAAAATAGAAGGAGCCGCAGTGTTGTTTAATCGAGAGGAAAATTTGATCATCATGATCAATGAAGAGGATCATCTTCGAATACAGGCACTGCTCCCAGGATTTCAATTAAAAAAGGCATTTGGAATGGCGAATCAAATTGACGACCTAATTGAAGAAAAATTGGATTATGCTTTTGATGAGAGCTTAGGATATTTGACAGCTTGCCCGACTAACGTCGGAACTGGAATTCGAGGTTCTGTAATGTTACATCTTCCAATTCTAACGTTGACCGGTCACATTAACAGCATTCTGCAATTTTCCAATAAAGTGGGTCTTGCCGTAAGGGGAGTATATGGAGAAGGGAGCGGTTACTCTGGAAACCTCTATCAGATATCAAATCAGATTTCTCTTGGAGCAACAGAGGAGGAAATTATTCAAAAGTTAGAGGATGTGACCCAGCAAATCATTGGAAAGGAAAGGGCACTGCGGGAGGAGCTCATACAAAATAAACGACCGGAAATAGAGGACCAGGTTTATCGTTCCCGAGGGATTTTGGAAAATTCACGGATGATTTCCAGTGAAGAGGCAATGAATCATCTCTCAAACCTTCAATTGGGAGTAAGTTTAGGTCTGATCAAGGACATTACAAGCGGTTTTCTTAACCAGTTGTTTATTAAAATACAACCGGGATCATTGCAAAAGCATTACAATAACGAATTAATACTCAGTGTCAGGAATCAGAAACGAAGTTCAATGATCCGTGAAGAAATAAAGCGTCATACGGAAAATAATAATACAGAGGAGTGATCCAATATGTCAATGAATGGAAAATTCACCGATAGAGCTCAAAAGGTGATTCTGCTATCCCAGGAAATTGCTCAAAATTACGGTCACAACTATGTCGGAACAGAACATTTGCTTCTTGGTTTGCTAAATGAAGGTCAAGGCATTGCTGCAGAAACATTAAAAAAGTTGGGTGCGGACTTCAATAAAATTGAGAAGATGATTGTTACGCTCGTTGGTCGTGGAGATGAAGAAGGAGCATTATTGGGATTCACACCAAGAACAAAAAAAGTATTTGAGTTAAGCCTTCATGAAGCAAGGGAATTAGGTACAAATTATATAGGAACAGAACATTTATTGCTGGGCCTCATTAAAGAGGGAGAAGGAATCGCTGCAAAGGTTCTTGTTGAAACAGGAATTGATCTGGACAAAGTTAAATCCGAAATAGCAAGACAACTTTCCGGCTCTAAAAATCAGGGAGATGAGAGTAATACCGAGAGTATTGGGAAATCCAAAACTCAAACTCTGGACCAGTATGGGCGGGATCTTACCAAAATGGCTTCTGAAGACCGTCTGGATCCGGTAATCGGAAGAGAGAAAGAAATTCAGCGGGTGATACAGATTCTCAGCCGAAGAACAAAAAACAATCCCTGCTTAATAGGAGAGGCAGGAGTAGGGAAAACTGCTGTTGCTGAAGGTTTAGCTCAAAAAATCTTTGAAGGGAATATTCCTGAAATACTTAAAGAAAAGAGAATCGTCAGTTTGGACCTCTCATCCATGGTGGCAGGATCAAAATATCGTGGGGAATTTGAAGAACGTCTGAAAAAAGTAATAGAAGAGTTGAGAGAAGCAAAAAATGTAATTCTTTTCATTGATGAGATTCACACACTTGTTGGAGCAGGTGCAGCTGAAGGATCAATTGATGCGTCGAATATTCTTAAACCCGCACTTGCACGGGGAGAGCTACAGGCGATAGGAGCAACAACAACTGATGAATACAAGAAGCATATTGAAAAAGATGCAGCTTTGGAGAGGCGATTTCAGTCAATATTAGTAGAAGAACCTTCTCAGGAAGATGCTATAAAAATATTGGAAGGTCTCAGAGATAGATATGAAGCCCATCATCGAGTGAAGATCACTGATGAGGCTATCGTTTCAGCTGTAGAACTTTCTCATCGATATATCAGTGATCGTTATCTTCCTGATAAAGCCATTGATCTTCTTGATGAAGCAGGATCGAAAATACGACTGGAGACTGTTACTGCTCCTCCGGATTTGAAAATATTACATGAAAAACTGGAAAAAATTGAAAAAGAGAAAGAAGAGGCAGTAAGCATCCAAGACTTCGAACGAGCTGCGAAACTACGGGATCAAGAGTCGGAAATACAAAAAGAGCTAAAGGAAAAAGAAAGTCAGTGGAAAAGCCGAAGCACAAAAAAAGAGGCAGTTTTGGCGGAAGAAGATATTGCAACTGTGGTTTCCAATTGGACTGGAATCCCTGTGAATAAACTACAGGAAGAAGAAACTGAGAGGCTTTTGAATATGGAAGAGATTCTTCATCAACGTGTGATAGGGCAGGATGAAGCAGTGAAATCTGTATCCCGTGCAATACGAAGGGCGAGAGTAGGTTTAAAGGATCCCCAAAAACCCATTGGGTCATTTATTTTCCTCGGACCGACCGGGGTTGGAAAGACAGAACTTTCAAAAGCTCTTGCTGAAGTGATGTTTGGAGATGAAAATGCAATGATTCGCATTGATATGTCCGAATATATGGAAAAACACACCGTATCCCGACTAATCGGGTCACCGCCGGGATATGTAGGATACGATGAAGGAGGACAACTCACAGATAAGGTGAGAAGAAAGCCCTATTCAGTCGTGCTTTTCGATGAAATCGAAAAAGCACACCCTGATGTATTTAATGTATTATTGCAAATAATGGATGATGGACGACTTACAGACGCTAAGGGAAAAACTGTTGACTTCAAAAATACCGTAATCATCATGACTTCAAACGTAGGACTCAGTACAATCAGAAAGCAGCGGACTTTGGGTTTTGCAATCGAGGGAGAAAACCAGAAGAGAGATGAGTATGAGAAAATGAAGGAGAATGTCATGGAAGAACTCAAGCGTAATTTTCGCCCCGAATTTTTAAATCGGATCGATGACACAATTGTTTTTCACAGTCTTGATCAAGAGCACATTCATGAAATTGTTAAACTGATGGTGAAAGGTGTGGAAGATCGCTTGGAAAAACTTAACATTCACCTGGAAATCAAGGAAAGTGCGATGGAGCATATTGCAGAAGTGGGATATGATCCTCAATATGGAGCACGCCCACTGAAACGCGCGATTCAAAAATTGGTTGAAGATAAAATTTCTGAGGAAATGCTCAGAAGTACAGTTAAAGAGGGTGATCGATTAGATTTGGTATTTGAAGAGGGCGAAATGATGCTTACAAAAAAATACTAGGATGCAGTTTTCATAATTCCTGAAGGGAGCTTGTAATGGCAAAATCAAAAACAAAATTCTTTTGCACAGGTTGTGGATATGAAACACCAAAATGGATGGGAAGATGTCCTGGATGCAATGAATGGAATACCTTTGAAGAAGAAAGGATCGTCGCAAAAAAGGGGAAACAGCCATCGGCGACAACAGGTCCCAGTGTTAAACCTGTTAAAATTAAAGAGATAAAATCAGGGGGCTATGGGAGACTGGATACAGGTATTCGAGAATTGAATCGTGTTCTGGGAGGAGGAGTTGTGATGGGATCCCTCTCTTTGATCTCCGGAGAACCGGGTATCGGAAAGTCAACGCTGATTCTCCAGTGCATCAGTAATATGGCGAATAAGTACGGAAAAGCACTTTATGTATCGGGCGAGGAATCGGTAGAACAGCTTAAAATGAGAGGGGAGAGACTGGATGCTATTGCGGAGGATCTCTATATTGTTTCGGAAACGAATATTGAAGTCGTTGAAGAATACATCTCAAATTTGCAACCAAAATTTTTAGTGATCGATTCAATCCAGACCCTTTATCGGGAAGAACTATTTTCGGGTCCCGGCAGTGTATCCCAAGTGAAAGAATGTGTAAACAATCTTATGAGAATCGCAAAATCAACAAACATTCCGATATTTATTGTAGCTCATGTTACAAAACAAGGTGAGCTGGCAGGTCCTCGAGTGCTTGAGCATATGGTTGATACTGTATTACATTTCGAAGGGGAACGTTCAATGGGTTTCCGCATCCTCCGTGCTTTAAAGAATCGGTTCGGAACAACCAGTGAGATCGGAGTTTTTGAAATGGCTGAAGAGGGTCTTGTGGAAATCTTCAATCCTTCTGAGATCTTTTTAGAGACATTGCAAGAGCGAAACGAAGGAGCGGTGGTTGTATCCTCAGTTGAAGGGACAAGACCCTTACTCATTGAAATACAAGCACTTGTCACACCAAACAATATAGGGTTTGCACGTCGTACTGCTGTAGGGATCGACCGTAATCGACTGAATCTTATTATCGCAGTCCTCGAGAAAAAAATCAAAGTTCCTTTGGAGAATTATGATGTTTATATCAATGTGGTGGGAGGATTGAAACTTGAGGGAACATCTTACGATCTGGGAGTGGCTGTGAGTATTTACTCCAGTTATGAGGGGATCGATCTTCCTTCGAAAAAAGTCATGGTTCTCGGAGAGCTTAGCTTAACAGGTGAGATACGCCCTGTTACTCAAGCAGAGAAGATGATCAGGGAAGCTGAAAAAATGGGGTTTGAAGCTGTCCTGCTTTCCAATCGAAACAAAAAGAAGCTTCCGGAATCTATAAAAATTAAGATTTTGGGAGTTGACGATTTGCATGATGCAATTGAAACTCTTAAAAGATACTAAAAAAACGAGCTAGACACTACTAGCTCGTTCTGGCAATCGGATTTCATTAAAGCAGCCCATATTTCCCAAGCAGTTTCAGTTGCTTGTAATATTCTTCTGTCATTTCCTCGACATCGAACTCAAAATTATTACAAAGTGCGAATAGATAAAAGAGGTTATTAGAAATTTCCTGTTTAATCTTTTCTTCGCAAGTATGACAAAGATCTCCTTCGACATGATTGGACATGTAGGATTTGAGCTTTGAAAAAGTTACATCATCAGGGATGTCCGGTTTTTCAGCATGAATTTTAATGCAACCGCAATTAGTGCTAGCCTTTGCAACCGAACGATTAACACGAGCACTGCTTTCCTGTACTTTACTTAGAATATCTAATATGCTTTTGTGACGAATGAGAACATCATCGACAAGCTCTTGAAATTCTTTCAGTGAAAAATTCCCGTCCATATTGTCAACCCCTTGATTTTGTTTATGCTTCTTTGTAAACATTATACTTATAAGGTCTTGGGATTGTCAATAAAATTTCGGTATAAATTCCCTAAGAGTGTTAATTGACAAGAAAACTGTCCTGTGATAGAATATTTGGTTTATTTGACTACTATTGAAGCTTCGTGTATAATTTATACGAGAGTAAATAAACCTACGGAGGAAAAGCGATGTTTGAAATTGGAGACAAAATTGTATACCCGGTACATGGTGCAGGGATTATTGAGGGTATTGAAGAAAGAGAGATTCTTGGAGAGTTGAGAAGATATTATATCATGAAAATGCCTTTGGATGATATGAAAGTAATGATCCCTTTTGATGGAATGGATCAGGTTGGAATAAGAGAAGTGATCACCGAAGATGAAGTGGAAATGGTATTTGCGGTATTATCTGCCAAAATCTCGATAATGTCGGAGAACTGGAACAAACGATATCGAGCGAACATTGATCGGATTAAAACCGGAGATATTTTTGAAGTTGCGGAAGTTGTCAGGGATTTGACCATTAAAGATCGAGAGAAGACTCTGTCTACGGGGGAACGGAAGATTATGCAAAATGCAAAACAAGTATTATTGAGCGAGCTGGTTTTAGCAACAGAAAAGCACCGACAGGAACTCGATGATGCAATCGAGCAATGCATAGGTTAGTTTTTTCTGTTTTCTTTCATTAAAATTCTTGATATACTTGGGAGGTGAAGTTGAGTACTTGAAAATTGAAGGTGACAATAAAGGGGGTGAAAGATTGGTTAATAAAATTGTACGCTGGATTTTAACGTTACTTGGGGGAGTGACAGCGTTACTGCTTTTTAATCACGTCGTCCAATATTATGCTGAAATTGGAGATAATGTAGTGTATTATATCGGTGGACTTATTCTTTCTTTTATATTTGGTGGTTTTGTGGTATTTTTAATCTCGCCGATTATTATTCGCTTTGGGAGAAGGGGCGCTATTTGGATTGAAACCGAACTATCTAAAGTTCCTACGAGCGATATTATATCTGGATCAATCGGCCTGATTATCGGTTTGTTGATCGCGTTTTTAATCAGTCGATTATTGATGAATATACCGATTCCCTTTGTGGGAATGATCTCTTCAGTTTTAGTGGGTATTTTTCTTGCCTATCTTGGTGTCAGCCTGGCCACAAAGCGAGGCAGAGACCTGCCATTGTTTAACGGCTTGTTTGGAAATACAGAAGATGATGAAAGTAAAGGAATCGAGGTTGAAGATGTGAATAGCATTGTTACTCAGCCGTGTCCTAAAATTCTTGACACCAGTGTTATTATTGATGGAAGGATCGCAGACATTTGCCGAACGAAATTCCTGGAAGGTCCACTTGTGATTCCGGAGTTTGTTTTGGAAGAGTTAAGACACGTTGCGGATTCTTCTGCATCATTGAAAAGAAACCGTGGCAGAAGAGGGTTGGATATTCTTAATATTATACAAAAAGAAATTGATATTGAAGTTAAGATTCTTGATCATGGATTTGAACAAGCCTATGAGGAAAACCTTGAAGTGGACGTAAAGCTGCTTAAACTTGCTCAACAACTTGGAGGGAAAGTAATAACAAATGATTATAACTTAAATAAAATTGCAGAATTTCAAGGGGTGCCGGTTCTTAATATTAATGAACTGGCGAATGCGGTTAAACCTGTTGTACTTCCCGGTGAAGAGATGGAAGTGGAAGTCATAAAGGATGGAAAAGAAGCAGGTCAAGGACTGGCATATTTGGATGATGGAACGATGATCGTTGTTGAGAGTGGACGAAAACATATTGGGAAAACCATAGATGTTATGGTTACAAGTGTACTACAGACTGCAGCAGGAAGAATGATTTTTGCCAAACCCAAGGGAATGGAAGGAAAATCAGCGTAAAGAAAATGCAAGTAAGGGCAAAGGGTCTTTCAGGAGGCCCTTTTGCATACTTCACTTGTTATGTATCTTCACTTGTTATATATCAAAGGAGGAATAGCAGTGGGAAGTAGAATTTCAGCCATTGTTGTGGCAGGAGGAAAGGGAACGAGAATGAAAAGATTTTACAATAAGCAATATATCCTTTTAGATTCCAAACCCATCATTGCCCATACTCTTATGAACCTGGAACGATGTTCTCTGATAGAGGAAATCATTTTGGTCGTTGCTAAAGGTGAAGTCGGTTTTTGTGAAGAAAGTGTTGTCGAAAACTATCGTCTTAAAAAAATAAAAAAAGTCATTGAAGGCGGAACACAGCGCTATGATTCAGTGTATAATGGTCTTCAAGAAATTGGAAAAGATATTGATGTCGTCCTTATACATGACGGAGCCCGCCCGTTTATCAGTGATGAAATTATTGAAAGAAGCATTAAAGGATTGGAAGGTTGCGATGGAGTTGTTGTCGGAGTTCCTGTCAAGGATACGATTAAGAGAGTGAGTGCAGATGGAATGATTCAAGAGACTCTGAAAAGACAAGATCTTTGGCAGGTCCAAACACCCCAGGTTTTTCCGGCTTCCCAGATAAAAGAAGCACATGAAATGAGAAAAGAAAAAAACCTCCAAGTAACGGATGACGCAATGCTGTTGGAGATTTTAGGGAAAAAAGTAAAGATGGTAATGGGTGACAATGATAACTTTAAAATGACAACACCAGAAGATTTGGATGTTGGCAAAGCCATATTGAAAAGAAAACAAAAAGGCAGTTCACCCAATGAACATTAACAAAAACACCTCGGCCTAAAAGACATGTTCTTTCAGGCTTTTATTCTGCCGTTCAGTCTTATATAATATATACACATTGTGGTTTTGGTTAAATTTTCAGACAAAATCTCAGAGGAGTGTGAACAATGCGAGTAGGAATGGGTTATGATGTGCATAAATTTCAGCAGGGCAGAAAGCTTATCATTGGAGGTGTGGAAATTCCCTCAGAGAAAGGGTTGCTTGGGCACTCTGATGCAGATGTTTTACTGCACGCCATTAAAGATGCTCTTTTAGGTGCCGCGGCACTGGGAGATATTGGGAAACACTTTCCCGATACGGATCCAACTTATAAGGGAATCAGCAGCATCGATTTATTAAAAGAAGTATATCAATTGATCAAAGACAAGAACTATCGGGTGGGAAATATAGATGCAACCATCATTGCTCAGGAGCCCAAAATGGCTCCGTTTATCGATATCATGAGAAATAATATTGCAAAAACTCTAGAAATCACAACAGAACAGGTTAACATCAAAGCTACAACAACAGAGGGTTTGGGCTTTGAAGGAAGAAAAGAAGGAATCTCTTCAATGGCAGTGGTTGCCCTTGACCCTGGGAAATGAATGGGATAGAATATAGCTTAATTGACTATTAGAGAGATGGAGTGTGAAAAAGAATGGGGAAAAAGAAAAAGGAATTTGTTGAAGAAATTACTCCGATGGAAGAGGATTTTGCCCAATGGTATACGGATGTAATCAAAAAAACCGAACTGGTTGACTATACTCCGGTTAAGGGTTTTATGGCGATCAGGTCTTATGGGTATGCCATCTGGGAAAATATTCAAAGTTATGCCGATAGAAAGTTTAAGGAGACTGGTCATAAGAATTGCTACTTTCCATTGTTGATCCCTGAAAGTTTACTGAAGAAGGAAGCTGATCACGTTGAAGGCTTTGCACCTGAGGTCGCCTGGGTAACCCATGGAGGTGACGAAGAATTGGCAGAGCGCCTGGCTATCCGGCCTACTTCGGAGACCATCATCTGCGAAATGTACAAAAGATGGCTTAATTCATATCGCGACCTTCCTTTTCTTTATAATCAGTGGTGTAATGTTGTCCGATGGGAAAAAGCAACAAGACCGTTTTTACGAACGGCGGAATTCTTATGGCAGGAAGGCCATACTCTTCATGAAACAGCTGACGAGGCACAGGACGAAACCTTGAAAATGCTGAACATCTATAAGGAGATGGCAGAGAATCTACTGGCGATGCCTGTGATAATCGGAAAGAAAAGCGAAAAAGAAAAGTTTGCAGGAGCACATGCAACCTATACGATGGAGGCATTGATGCATGACGGAAAAGCATTACAGGCAGGGACATCTCATAATTTGGCTCAACACTTTACGAAAGCCTTTGATATCAGTTTTTTGAGCAGAGAAGGAAAACAGGAATATCCTCATCATACTTCATGGGGTATTTCCACGCGTCTGATCGGTGGGATCATCATGGTTCACGGGGACAATAGGGGACTCGTGCTACCACCGGGAGTTGCACCCACACAAGTGGCTATTATTCCGATTGCAACTCACAAAGAGGGGGTTCTCGAGAAGGCCCGGGAGCTGTTCGAGAGTCTGAAGGATACAGCCCGAGTCGAATTGGATGATCGGGAAAATTACTCTCCTGGATGGAAATTCAATGAATGGGAAATGAAAGGTGCGCCGATCCGAATTGAAATTGGCCCTAGAGATATCGAAAATGGACAAGTCATGTTAGTCCGAAGAGATACAATGGAAAAAACTCCTGTGAAAATTGACGAACTATCAAAGTTGATTCCAGAGTTGCTCCAAGAGATCAACCATTCACTTTTCCAAAAAGCAAAAAAGATGCGGGATGAGAACACCCACTACGTGAAAGATCTGGATCACTTAAAAGAGGTTATGAACACATCTCAAGGTTTTGCAAAGGCTCAATGGTGCGAAAACGAAGAGTGTGAAGAGGATATAAAAACTGTGACCGGCGCAACAATGAGGTGCATTCCTTTCGAACAGGAAGACCTGGGAGAAAAATGTCCGTTCTGTGGCCGTGATGCAAAATCCACGACCTATTTTGCAAAGGCGTATTAATTGGAGTTAAAGGAGGTGTAGTTATGTCAGTGAGGGTTCGATTTGCACCCAGTCCAACTGGTTTCGTTCACATAGGAAGCTTGAGAACAGCACTTTACAACTATCTGTTTGCAAAAGGACAGGGTGGTAAATATATACTAAGGATTGAAGATACTGATCGAGGCCGTTTTGTTGAAGGGGCTATTGAAGGAATGCTAGAAGCTTTGGAATGGGCAGGCGTGATTCATGACGAAGGATATAAAACTATTGGCGATGAGTTGCAGGAAGTGGGAGAATATGGCCCGTATATACAGTCTAAAAGATTGAAAATCTATGAAAAATATATTGGTCAATTGATTGATCAAGGTGATGCATATCCATGTTTTTGCTCAAAAGACCGTCTCGAAAAAATCAGGAACGCTCAGAAATCAGAGGGGAAAACACCGAAATACGATGGGCATTGCAGAGAGTTAAAAAGAGAAGAGACCGAAGAAAGAGTTGATCGCGGAGAAGACTATGTCATCCGCCTCAAACTACCTGAAAACCAAGAAATTTCGTTTGAGGATCTTGTGCGGGGGTCTATGTCTTTTCTTACTGAGGATATCGATGATCAGGTGCTTATCAAATCCGATGGGTACCCAACCTATCATTTTGCTGTTGTTGTGGATGACCATTTGATGGGGATCACCCATATTATCAGGGGGGAAGAATGGGTTACATCAACACCTAAGCATATTCAATTATATAAAGCATTTGGCTGGGAGGTACCTCAGTACGTTCATTTACCCAATATCCTGAATAAAGACAAGAAAAAGCTGAGTAAGCGTCAAGGGGATGTAGCTGCGGGTGATTTCAGAAACAAGGGATATTTACCTGAAGCCTTGATAAATTATATCGCTTTGATCGGCTGGAGTCCTGAAGATAATCAGGAAATTTTCTCGATGGAAGAACTCCAGGATAAGTTTAATCTAAAAAGAGTGTCAAAAAGTGGCGGAGTTTTTGATGTGGAGAAATTGAACTGGATGAACAATCACTATATCAAAGACTGTGACCCGGAGCGGCTAGCGAGGCTGGCAATTCCCTTCCTTGAAGAAGCGGGTTATCTTAAAGAGGGACAAGGGGAACAAGAAATAGCTTGGGTCATAGATTTAATGCAGGTATTGAAAGAGTACGTTGATTATCTTTCCCAAGTACCGGAAAAAGCTGAAATGTTCTTTAAAGAAGAAACTGAAATTAGTGAAGAGGGAATGGAAATTCTTAAGGAGGACCACATTCCCAAACTCTTGGAAGCCTTCGGCGAGAAAGTAAAGAATGCCGAAGTGATCGATGAGGCTTTTGGTAAACAGGTTTTTAAAGACTTAAAAAAAGAAACCGGTGCAAAAGGACCTAAGCTTTTCAAACCCATTCGCGTAGCAGTTACAGGGGAAACCCAAGGTCCGGACATGGGTCTTGTAATGAAAGTTCTTGGACGAGAGAAGATTTTAAAGAGAGTTTTAGGAATCGAAAAAATCCAATAGGTTACCCTTTAAAATATTTGAGCCCTTCGGCAATGCCAAGGGCTTTTCTTTAAGGATAAAAATGATGAAAAACAATTTTGAAATCATCGAAATAACTAAAACTTTTTTTATAAAGAGTGTGCATATGGAAAAGACAGAACAGGACTCTTTTTAGGAGTAAGCTTTGTTGTGTTTTTCTTTTTTTTCACCTATAATAAGGGTAATTAGAAGAGGAATATGACCTAGTAATTGGATTGCTGGCAGAAAAGAGTCTATAAAAGAAAGGTTGAGAATATGGAAGGATTTTTAGGGAGTTTCCCGGAATTGAGTTATGAAAATGGAAAGGAACCAAGTCCTTTAGCCCTTGCCTATATAGGAGATGCGGTCTATGAAGTTTTTGTGAGGAAGCAGTTAATGGGGAATCCTGACTTATCTGTACACAAGCTGCATAAGGAGGCTACCCGTTATGTCAAGGCAAACTCTCAAGCGAGAATCGTGTTGGCCTTAGAGAAAGACTTGACTAATGAGGAGTGGGGGATTGTGAAAAAGGGAAGAAATCAAAAGTCGAAAACGATGCCCAAAAACTCAACGGTTTCCGATTATCGATATGCAACAGGGTTTGAAGCCTTACTGGGGCACTTATTCATCAGTGAGCGAACGGAGAGGCTGATGGAAATTATGAATAAGGCAGTAGAGATTATTATCGAGGAGGAATGCCAAAATGAAGAGTAGTTTGCAAGTTCATCTAATCACCCACACGCCTGAGCCTGAAAAAGTTATTGCCGGTGCTGCAAAATTGTGTTATTCCCCAAAGGACATTCAGGGGACAATGGAGCAATCAGACCAAAAGAAAAATCAGGAGTTTGTAAAAATGCTGGTGAATATGGGTCATGAGTCTCCCCTTGAACATATTTCCTTTACGTTTGGAATTGAAGGGGTTTCTCGAAGTCTTACCCACCAGCTGGTCAGACATAGGATTGGTGCCAGTTATTCCCAAAAGAGCCAACGGTATGTGGAGGAAAAGGGCTTTAAGTACATTATTCCTCCGGCAGTAGAGGAAAATAGCAGAGCCCTGTCTCTTTACGAGAAATCCATGGAGGAAAGTGCTGCTGCCTATAATGAGATTACTAAATTGCTCTATTCTGATCATATTGAATCATTAATGAATCAGGGGAAAACTGAAAAAATGGCAAAGAAGGAAGCAAAAAAGAAAGCGATAGAGGATGCCCGATTTGTCCTGCCCAACGCCTGTGAAACAAAAATCATCGTTACAATGAATGCAAGAGCTCTTCTGCACTTTTTTAACCATCGATGCTGTAATAGGGCGCAATGGGAGATTCAAGAACTGGCAATTGAAATGCTGCGAAAGGTTAAAAGGATTGCCCCTACAGTCTTTGACATAGCCGGACCAAAATGTCTTGAAAAGCCTTGTCCTGAGGGCTCAATGACCTGTGGGCAAGTCCTTGAGGTGAGAGAGAGATTTAGAAACCTACAGGAGGAGAGAGTCATTGAAAAAAAATAAAAATGGAATAGACTACAGAAAACAGAAAAAGAAAATTGAAAAAGAATCGGAGAGTTTTGAGAAGGAATCCCTTGAAGCAGAAAATCGGATCGAAGGTCGTAATCCTGTTTTGGAAGCATTGAAGTCCGATCATCCTATTGATAAACTTTATATGGATTCCGGGGATAAAAAGGGTTCGATTCTAAAGATTATAGGGATTGCTAAGGAAAAAGGTGTTTTGATAAAATATGTGGATAGAAAAAAATTGGACGAGCTTTCAGTGAGTCGTAGTCATCAGGGAGTAATTGCTGAAATTTCAGCATATGAGACCTACGAGTTGGAAGACCTTATAGGAAAACAAAAAAACAAGAAATCTCCAGCATTTTTTCTTATTCTCGACGAAATTATGGATCCTCACAATTTAGGATCGATGATTCGAACCGGAAATGCTGCAGGAATCGACGGTGTAATCATTGGGAAAAGGCGGTCTGTAGGATTGACAACAACAGTTGCGAAGGTTGCCCAGGGTGCGCTCGAGCATGTCCCGGTAGCAAAAGTTACCAATATTGCCCAGGCTATCGACTACTTGAAAGGGAACAATATTTGGGTCGCAGGTGCTGATATGGGTGGAGAGAAGATTCATTATGAGGCAGATCTCCTTGGACCGATCGCTATCGTTATCGGGGGAGAAGGGAAAGGACTTTCGGAGTTGACAAAAAAGAAATGCGACTTTCTTGTCCGGCTTCCAATGGAAGGGTCGATTTCATCGCTTAATGCCTCAGTGGCAGGCGCAATTATGATGTATGAAGTGGTAAGGCAAAGAAACGATCTTCGTAAAGAGGCGAAATAAGGTGAGACAATATTTAATTTTAGATGGATATAATGTGATTAATGGCTGGGATAAAATGCAGGATATTGCAAAGGTGAGTTTAGATGGAGCAAGAGAAGCTTTAATCGATGAGATGGCAGAGTATGGCAAATTTAAGGGTATTGATATTATGATAGTGTTTGATGCTTACCGAATAAAAGGTGAAAAAAATCGCAAGGAGATGATCAAAGGGGTTAAGGTGGTTTTTACCAAGGAAAAAGAGACCGCAGACAGTTACATTGAATCTTTGATTAAGGACCTTGCAAAAGGAAGAAATAAGGTTTCCGTAGTGACAAATGATTGGGCTGAACAGCAGATCATCCTTGGGAGCGGTGGAACAAGAATCACCGTTAGAGAATTGGTTTTGGATTTGCAATTAGCCAAAGGAAAAATCCGCAGCAGCAAAAATGTTCAGAAAAAAATCACATCGAATACGATTCAATCAAACATGGACCGCGAAATACTTAGAAAGCTTGAAAAATTCAGAAAAGAATAAGCTAAACCCTTGACTTACTGTAATTTACTAGGTTATAATTAACTCATAGTTTTTGAGTTGAACTTTAGGGGTGGAGGCGATGGAAATGGCAACCGGTTTAGCTGATAAAAATAAAGGGAATCAGGGGATGCATTCACAAAATTTACCGGAATTGGATGATGAACAGTTGGTATTACGGGCCAATGCGGGAGAATTGGAAGTCACAGAGTATTTAATGAACAAGTATAAGAACTTTGTTAAATCCAAGGCAAGATCTTATTTTCTGGTCGGAGCCGATAAGGAAGACATCATTCAGGAAGGGATGATCGGGCTCTATAAGGCAATCAGGGATTACCGTTCAGACAAACTTTCGTCATTCAGAGCATTTGCAGAGCTCTGCATTACCCGTCAAATCATAACGGCAATAAAAACTGCCACAAGACAAAAACATATTCCCTTAAATTCTTATGTTTCTCTTAACAAGCCGATCTATGATGATGAGTCTGATCGCACATTACTGGATGTGATTTCTCAACAGTGCACAGCAAATCCGGAAGATCTAATAATCGGACAGGAAGAGATGGGATCCATTGAATGCAAGATTGGGGATGTCCTAAGTGAGTTGGAGTGGGAAGTTTTAACTTCCTATCTTCAGGGAAAATCATACCAGGAAATGGCAATTGATCTCAATCGACACATTAAATCTGTCGATAATGCCCTGCAGAGAGTAAAGAGAAAGCTTGAAAAATACCTAGAAGAACACAATAAGGATCTGCCAAATAAATCCCTATAAAGTGTTGACAATCCGCTTTCAAGCATAGTAAAATTGTTATCAAGTGATTAGGGAGTACATAAAATCTCTAAAACCAATCGAGGAGGATGAAAGATGTCGAAGCAAAAATTTGAAAGAACGAAGCCCCATGTAAATATTGGGACAATCGGTCACGTAGACCATGGGAAAACAACCTTAACAGCAGCGATAACG
>PWFQ01000026.1 GCA_003554105.1 Clostridiaceae bacterium
TATGCCAAAAGCATATCGGAGAAAGTGGGGGCCAAGGTATATTTAAAATATGAGGGACTGAATCCCACAGGGTCATTCAAGGATCGGGGGATGGTGATGGCAGTTGCAAAAGCATTGGAAAATGAGGCTGAAGCGATAATCTGTGCATCAACCGGAAATACATCTGCATCTGCAGCAGCCTATGGAGCCGTTGCAGGATTAAAGACGATTATCCTGATTCCGGAGGGGAAAATTGCATTGGGAAAATTGGCTCAGGCTCAAATGTATGGAGGAATGGTAATCAGTATTAAAGGTAATTTTGATGAAGCATTAGAGCTGGTGAAGAAAATTTCTCAAAATCACCCTGTTACACTGGTGAACAGTATTAACCCTTATCGGATTGAAGGACAAAAAACTGCAGCATTTGAAATCTGTGATGAGCTGGGAGATGCACCGGATTATCTTGCGATTCCGGTTGGTAATGCCGGAAATATTACAGCCTACTGGAAGGGATTTAAAGAGTATAAAGCCGCCGGTCATGCAGAGAAACTTCCCGGGCTTTTAGGATATCAAGCAGATGGTGCTAGCCCCATTGTTCAGGGGAAAATTTTTAAAAATCCTGAAACAATTGCAACAGCAATTCGGATCGGAAATCCTGCAAGTTGGGAAAAAGCAAATGAAGCAATAAATCACTCGAAAGGTCATATAAAGAGTGTTACCGATGAAGAGATTACCGATGCATACAAAATGCTGGCAAGAGAAGAGGGAATCTTTGTTGAGCCCGCATCAGCAGCCTCTGTGGCAGGGCTGTTAAAATATAAAGAGAAATGGAACTTCAGGAGAAATGAAAAAATTGTTTGCGTCAATACCGGGAACGGTCTCAAAGATCCGAACTATGCAATTGAAACAATGAATCAGAAAATAAATCCTGTAGAAGCAGAAGAAAAAGAAATTTTAAAGTTAATCGATTAGGCGGGTGAAATTAATGAAAAAAGTAAAAGTAAAGGTTCCGGCGACATCTGCTAACCTTGGTCCGGGATTTGACTCTATGGGAATTGCCCTGGAGATTTATAATGAAATTGTGATAGAAAAAAACAAACCCTTTTCCATCAGGATTTATGGAGAAGGCGCAGAAGAAATCCTTACTACAGAGGAAAACATTGTATATCAAAGTGCCATAATGGTTTTAAACATTGCAAAAAAAAGAGGTTTCTCTGATGAAAGCAATGAAAGTTTCAGCATTTCACTTCACAATAACATCCCCTCGACAAGGGGTCTAGGCAGCTCATCCTCTGCTGTTGTTGGAGGTATACTTGGTATGAACAGTCTCCTGGGAAACCCTTTGAACATACAGGAGCTACTGGGAATTGCTGTGAAATTTGAAGGTCATCCTGATAATGCTCTTCCCGCTTTCTTTGGAGGCCTCGTTGCCAGCATGACTGAAGAGGATGGGACGGTTTTTTGGAAAAAAAAGCTTTTACCTGAAGAATGGAGATATGTGATTGTTATCCCCAAGTGCATGCTCTCTACGGTAAAAGCAAGAGAAATTCTGCCGAAGACAGTTCCTATGAAAGATGCCGTCTTTAATCTGAGTCGACTTAGTCTCCTGATGATAGGCTTTGAAACCGGGGACTATAATTTGGTGGCAAAGACCATGAAAGACAAACTCCATGAGCATTATCGAGCATCATTAGTACCGGGGATGCAAAAAGCAATCCAGGCATCAAGAGAATTGGAGGTTCCGATTGCTCTTAGCGGGGCGGGGCCGACGGTCATCGGAATTGCAAGAAATGAATTGCATGGAAGTGATCTAGCAGGTCAGATGATGAACATCTTTGAGAAAGAAGGAATCAATGCTGATTGTAAAATTGTTAAAGGCAACAAAGATGGAGCGATGATAGAGGAAGTGGAATAAGAAGGGTGCTTTTATAAGTCCAATTTGTTTTTCCTTAGGGATGAATGGTATAATAAACTCAAAATCAATGTTAATAATACCATGCAAGGGAAAGGAGAGGATGATAGACAATGAATCTTGAAGAGGGACAGTTATTACACGGATTTGAACTGCAGGAAAAAGGTGAAGTCAAGGAAATTAATTCCATAGGCTATCTTTATATGCACAAAAAGAGCGGGGCGAAGCTCTACTATCTTGAAAATGATGACAGGAATAAAGTGTTTTCGATCAGCTTTAGAACTCCACCACAAGACAGCACAGGACTTCCCCATATCTTGGAACATGCGGTTCTCTGCGGATCAAGAAAATTTAAAGCAAAGGACCCTTTTATCGAATTGGCAAAGGGTTCCTTAAATACATTTCTCAATGCCATGACTTTTTCTGACAAGACCATGTATCCAATTGCCAGTCAAAATCCTCAGGATTTTAAAAATCTTATGGATGTCTATTTGGATGCAGTTTTTTATCCGAATATTTACAACGATCCCGACATTTTACGACAAGAGGGTTGGTACCATGAGCTGGAAAATCCGGGAGATGATATTAAGTATAACGGTGTCGTATACAACGAGATGAAAGGAGCATTCTCATCCCCTGACCAGCTATTGTTCCGGAAGATTCAAGAGCACTTGTTTCCGGACAACATTTATGGAAATGAATCAGGAGGAGATCCTGATGAGATTCCTGACTTAACCTACGATAAATTCATTGAGTTTCACAAAAAGTATTATCACCCTTCAAATTCATACATATATCTGTATGGTGACGGGGATATGAAAGAACATCTCCGTTTTATAAATGAAGAATATCTTAATAAGTTTGAAGCAAAAGAAATTGACTCGGGGATTCCTCTTCATCCACCATTTAAGGAACCAAAGGTGGTCACTGAAAAATATCCTATCGGTGAAGGTGAAGCCGAGAAAAACAAAACATACCTGACCTTGAATTACGCAGTAGGAGATTCAAGAGATCCGGAGTTTTATCTGGCGTTTGATATTTTGAATCATATGTTGTTGGACTCACCCGCTGCCCCTTTAAAAAAGGCACTTCTTGAGGCGGATATAGGAGAAGATGTTCTGAGCTCTTATGATGAGAGTTTGTTACAGCATAATTTTTCTGTGATTGTAAAGGGAGCAAATCCCAAGGATGTCAAACGGTTTCAGAATGTCATTTATGAAACATTGGAGAAAATTGTTCATGAGGGAATTGATAAACGGTTAATCGAAGCGTCCATAAACAGTACAGAATTTGAATTGAGAGAAGCTGATTATGGGAGATATCCGAAAGGATTGATCTATGGCATCAAAACCATGGATACATGGCTTTATGATAAACACCCCTCAATTCATTTAGAATACGGTCATGTTTTTGGGAAAATCAGGCAAGCATTGACTTCTGATTATTTCGAGCAATTGATTGAAAAACACTTGATGAATAATCCCCATCAGCTGCTCTTGTCTCTAGAGCCTGAAAAAGGGCTGACAAAAAAACGAGATAATGAAGTGAAAAAGGAATTACAGGACTTCAAGAAGAGCTTGACAAAGGAAGAATTGGATAATCTCGTTCAAGCTACTAAAAAATTAAAGAAAAAGCAGGCGACACCTGATTCAAAGGAAAGCTTGGAATCAATCCCCCAGCTTTCAAGGGCGGATATTGAAGACAGAACAAAAAAACTCCCACAGGAGATCCGTGAACTTTTCGGATCAAAGGTTCTGTATAGTGAAATTTATACAAACAAGATATTATACACAGACCTTGCTTTTGATTTAAGGGTTGTTCCTCAAGAATTGATTCCTTATGCATCATTACTATCAAAGCTTTTAGGAAGAATCGGTACTGAAAGGTTCACATACGAAGAACTTTCCAATGAAATCGATATTTACACCGGTGGAATAAGTTTTACCATTGAGAATTTTATGGATCGAAAAAAGAATGGAGACTATTATCCTAAACTCATCATGCAAGGCTCGGCACTGCGTGACAAATCCCAGCAGCTCTTTTCCCTTATGGGTGAAATATTGAGGCATTCGAACTTTGATAATCGCCGTCGTATCAGGGATTTAATCAGAGAAATGAAATCCCGCCTGGAGATGGTGATCCAATCCGAAGCTCACATGATCGCAGTACGTCACTTAGGATCACATTACTCACAAGCGGAGATGTTTTTAGAGCAATGCTCCGGGGTTACATTCTACAAGTTCATACGAGACATTGACCGACGATTGGAAGAGGATTTTGAGGAGATTATAGAACGACTGGAGGAAGTATCACGATTGGTGTTCAATAAAGAGAATGGCGTCTTTGTCGTTACTGGAGACCATGAGGACTATCGTGCTTTTGAAAAAGATGCCTTTATCTTAGAGGACAAACTAGAAGAGCAAAAGCCTGTTCTCCATCAATATGATTTCCAGCTCAAGTTAAATAATATGGGTATCGCAACTTCATCGAAGGTTCAATATGTAGCGAAGGGATATAATTTTATTGATTTGGGATATGAATATACCGGGCACCTTCAAGTATTAAAGACCATCATAAGTCTAAACTATTTATGGAACAAGGTGCGGATAGAAGGTGGTGCTTATGGCGCCATGACGAATTTCGGACGGAACGGGAATATGTTTTTTACTTCCTATAGAGATCCTCACCTGAAACGCACGATCGACGTTTATAGCAAAGCGGAAGATTATGTGAGGAACTTTGAAGCCGATGAAAGAGAAATGACAAAATACATTTTAGGAACGATCTCGAAAATTGATGTGCCTATGACTCCTTCGGCAATGGGAGAAAAAGCAGCGACCTACTATTTTTCAAATATTACCCATGAAGATTTGCAAAAAGAACGTATGGAAATTATCTCCACAACAGCAAAAGACATAAAAGATCAGGCGGATCTAATCCGTGATGTGATGGCGGCAAACTATCTGTGTGTCGTCGGGAATGAAGATAAATTGAAGGAGAATAGGCATCTTTTTAATGAAATCGATGAAATTTTCCAATAAGGAGTTTGTCAATGGATAAAGTCAAATTGATTGCAACCGCTGCTTTTGGACTGGAAGCAGTCGTTGCCAGGGAAGTTAAGGAACTGGGGTATGATGAAGTTCAAGTTGAAAACGGGAAGGTGGCCTTTGAAGCTGACCTTTCAGCAATCGCAAGGTGTAATCTTTGGTTGCGAAGTGCAGATCGGATTTTAATTGAAATTGGCTCTTTTAATGCGGAGAGCTTTGATGAACTCTTTGAAAAGACCAAGGCTTTATCATGGAGCAGATGGATTCCCAAAGACGGAATCTTTCCGGTGACTGGAAAATCAATAAAATCCAAGCTCTTTAGCGTTCCGGATTGTCAAGCCATTGTAAAAAAAGCTGTGGTGGAAAGCTTAAAAAAAGATTATCATGTAGAGTGGTTTAAGGAAGAAAAAGGACTGTTTAAGATTGAGGTGGCTCTTCTTAAGGATCAAGCAACCTTAACAATCGATACCAGTGGAGAAGGGCTTCACAAACGGGGTTATCGAAAGCTTTCCAGCAAAGCGCCGATTAGAGAAACCTTGGCTGCAGCCATCGTTCAACTGAGTTTCTGGGATCATTCGAGACCTTTGATGGATCCCCTTTGCGGCTCGGGAACCATTCCCATCGAAGCAGGCTTGATCGGAAAAAACATTGCACCTGGGATCTATCGGAGTTTTATTGCTGAGGAATGGACAACCTTGGATCAATCCATATGGAAAGAGGGAAAAAGGGAAGCTTTCGATTTGGAAAAAAGAGACCGCAAGCTACGGATTTTTGCATCAGACGTGGATGAACGGGTCTTAAGCCTGGCAAGATATCATCTCTCGGAGGCTTTTCTGGATGAAGACATTCACCTGCAAAGAATGGATGTCGGTGACGTCCGTTCCCGATTCGAGTATGGCTGTATTATTACCAATCCTCCTTATGGTGAACGTTTATCTGACAAACAGGAAGTGGAAAAACTCTATAAAAAGATGGGGAGAACCTTTGATCAATTCGCCACATGGTCAAAGTACATTATTACATCAAAAGAGGATTTCGAAAAGCATTACGGAAAGAAAGCGGATAAAAAAAGAAAGCTTTATAACGGAAGAATTAAAACCGACCTGTATCAATATTTTGGACCAAGACCACCAAAGAATAAAGAGTAAACTCAAAGGAGGACTAAAATGGGAACAGTAATCAAAGGAAAGCCTGTGGCCGATAAAATCACAGATTCTTTGCGAGAAGAACTACGGGGGTTTGAGAAACTGACGAAGATTCCCCGACTGGGTATTCTGAGAGTTGGTGAAAGACCGGAGGATTTAGCCTATGAACGGGGGGCAACAAATCGATGCAAAAAGATCGGTATCGATGTTGAAGTAAAAACTCTCCCGATGGATGTAACCCAAGAGGTGTTTATCGAGGAGTTAAAGGCGTATAATACAGATTCGAAGATTAACGGAATCCTTGTTTTCAGACCCCTTCCGGAACAAATCAATGAAGAAGTTATTAAGTATGTGATTGCACCTGAGAAAGACATTGACTGCTTTAGTCCTGTCAACGTTGGGAAAATGGTAGAAGGGGATCCATCCGGATTTCCACCCTGTACGCCCACGGCTGTGATAGAGATACTGGAACACTACGATGTTCAAGTTGAAGGATCAGATTGTACTGTAATAGGCGCATCAATGGTTGTAGGAAAACCTGCTGCACTATTATTGATGAATAAAAAAGGGACAGTGACAGTTGCCCACTCCAAAACGAAAGATACAAAGGCTGTTGCTGAAAATGCCGAAATTTTAGTCGTTGCAGTAGGCCGGGGGAAAATGGTTAAAAAGGACTGGGTATCTGATGGTGCCGTGGTCATTGATGTTGGAATAAATGAAGATGAAGACGGAAGCTTGTGTGGAGATGTGGATTTTGAGCAGGTAAAAGAGAAAGCCTCAAAGATTACTCCGGTTCCCGCAGGTGTTGGGTCGGTCACAACATCCATTTTGGCAAAGCATGTTGTGAAAGCTTTTAAAAAGCAGCATCAAATTGAATAGAGGATTTAATGGGTGGTCGCCATCGGGACCACCTTTTCTTCTTCGCCAGGTATACGAAAGAGCTTGAATTATAATAAAATACAGGTGAGTTTCCGGAGAAAATGAAAGAGGGAGTCAGTATGCTACAACAATATTGGGCACCGATTTTTTTGAGTGTGGGTTCATCCATTCTAATCGCGTTGATTATGGCAATTCCTTATGCCATTTACAATTATCGGAAGTATGGAATTGTACCGATGAAAAGAACATTTGTGTGGTATTCATTCATGTGGTACCTTGTTGCTGCTTATTTCTTAGTGATTTTACCATTTCCTTCGAGAGAGGCTGTCTCAGAGATGACCACTCCCTATTACAACTTGGAACCTTTTATTTTTGTGGAGCATTTCCTCCTCAATTCAGGAATTGATTGGGCGGATCCTTCTACATACATGAGAGCCCTGATTCATCCAACTGCATACACTGTCTACTTAAATGTAATCATGATGATTCCTTTGGGAATTTTTCTGAGAAGATACTTTTACTTTGGTTTTTTTCGCACGGTTGCATCAGGTTTTTTATTGAGTCTTTTTTTCGAACTTACTCAATTAAGCGGACTGTATGGAATCTATTCACGACCGTATCGGATTTTCAATGTTGATGATCTTATGATGAATACCTTTGGAGTAGCAATAGGTTTTTTTGTAGTACCATTGATAAACCGGTATTTACCTAAGATAGAAGAAAGCTTGGCAGACCCTGAGGAAGAGAAGGTGACAATTGTTCGAAGAATGATCGCTTTCGTTCTGGATCTTTTAAGCATTGGGATCATAAGTATAGGGTTGATGAGGGTGCTTCCGTTAGTCCCGGATTTAAAGGATGTACTGGAGAACCATCACAGTGCAATCGTTTTTGTCATCACCGGTCTATATTTTATTCTTTCCGGCTGGATCACAGGAGGATATACGATAGGAATGGCAATCGTTAAAATAAAAATTGCAAACAGGAAAAACCGTGAACCCGGATTTTTGCGTTTAGCTCTGCGGCATTTGTTATTCCTTCTCTGGTTTAGAGGGGTCTGGGTTATCATTGATTACCTTCCGGTTGTTCGCCCGGTTGATCTGGTGATTAATTTGTTTTTTGTCGGGCTGGCAATGCTTGGATATCTCCATATTGTCTATAGCCTTATTACTGCAAAAGAGTGCTTTTTTCACGAAAAACTCTCAAATACAAAGCTGATCACAACGAACCGGACTACTAAATCAATTGACAGATGATGGTAACTAAGGTAATATAATTTTAATTACGGCGATGGAGTTCGCCGGGACAATTTAGTCTAAATTGCTGATAAGCTGATGACTCCTACCCATTAAGGGTAGGAGTCTGTTTTTTATTAAGTAAAAGGAGCTGGTGAGAGTGTTGCAGGATCTTTTGTTAATTCTTATCCTGGGGTTTGTAGCAGGAAAAATCTTTGAAATGATAAAACTGCCGGGGTTACTGGGAATGTTATTCGCCGGTGTAATTATTGGTCCAAACTATTTGGATCTTCTCTCGGAAGGAATTTTGGAAATCTCCGGAGACATCCGCTTAATTGCACTGGTGATTATCCTTCTTAGGGCAGGTCTTGGACTTCATCGTGAAACCTTGGAAAAAGTGGGGGTCTTGGCATTGAAGCTTGGTGCGATCCCCTGTCTTCTGGAAGGTTTTGTGGTGATGGGTTTGGCAAGAATGCTTCTCGGAATGGAGTGGATGGAAGCAGGAGTCCTGGCATTCATCATTGCAGCTGTAAGTCCTGCAGTGATCGTTCCCTCGATGTTAAAGCTTATGGAGAAAAGGATAGGGGAGAATAAGGGAATCCCGGCAATGATTCTTGCGGGAGCTTCAATCGACGATGTTTTTGCGATCACATTGATATCAATTTTTTTAGGGATTCTTACCACAGGGAATGAAGGTGTGTGGCATGGAATTATGGCGATTCCAAGAGAAATTATCGGTGGGGTTTTACTCGGTCTCTTTGTAGGTCTTTTTTTATCTTATATCTTCAAGAAATTCCAGCTGAAAGGATCGGATAAAATGCTTCTGCTCGTTATCGGAGCATTGTTTTCCTACGTAATCAGTGAGCCTATCCCGGTAGCGGGGCTACTCGCCGTGATGGTCACTGGCATATTTTTACTGGAAAAAAATAAAGTATTGGCAGAAGTCTTCTCAAAGGATCTGAAAGGAGTGTGGGCCTTTGGAGAAATCTTTCTCTTTGTTTTTATCGGTGCAATCGTTGATGTTTCCTTGGCCATTTCTGCAGGCCCTATCGGTTTACTGATTATTACAATAGGGATTCTCGCTAGGGTTGCAGGTGTCTATGTCTCAACTATAGGTTCCGTATTAAATAAACGGGAGAGGTTGTTTTGTGGTATTGCCTACTTTCCCAAAGCAACAGTGCAGGCAGCGATGGGTGCAGTACCTTTGGCTTACGGAGTTGAAGGCGGGGAGTTGATTTTGGCTATTTCCGTGTTAGCAGTTGTTTTCACTGCGCCTATTGGAGCAATAGGAATTGACCTCTCTGCCAAACATCTTTTAGGCCCGGGAGAAGTAAAGTAATTAAAAGAAGATGTTCCTCTACGCTCATTGAGTCCATTGATTAAAGCAGAGAATCGAGGGTAAGAATGGTTAAAGAGAATAATTATCAAATGAAAAGGAGGCAATGGGATGAATGAGTTAAAAACAAAAGGGATCCACCATATTACTTCAATAGTTGGAGATCCCAATGAAAACATAGAATTTTACCGGGATGTTTTGGGGTTGCGATTAGTTAAGAAAACTGTGAACTTTGATGACCCATATACCTATCATCTCTATTTTGGGGATGAAACAGGGAGCCCGGGAACGGTGATCACTTTTTTTCCCTGGGGAAATGGTCAGCAAGGGAGAATTGGGACCGGACAAGTAGGAGTTACAATGTATCGTGTTCCTGAAGGATCACTGAGTTATTGGAAAAGAAGGTTGAAAACGAAGGGGATCGCCACTGATAAAGTTGAACAGTTTGGCCAAGAAAGGCTATTGTTTTTCGATCCTCATGGACTAAAAAACATCCTCGTTGAAGGAAGAGGAGAAGGAAATGAAAA
Organism: Clostridiaceae bacterium; assembly: GCA_003554105.1. GTDB lineage: Bacteria > Bacillota > Clostridia > Peptostreptococcales > T1SED10-28 > T1SED10-28. The sequence goes on from PWFQ01000026.1 coordinate 10,058, forward strand.
CCATAATATGACCCCCGGAGAATATAGAATATCAGGTTTTGAGGGAGCAGTACTTTACTCTCATTTTCCGGATAAAACGAAAGAAATGTTGGTAGACATCTTTCAGTACCGGGTGATAGAAGAAAATGAGAATTCAATACGACTTTCTGCTAAGGACTCCCGGGCAAAAGATCTCGGTCGGATTCTGGAAATTGATAAAACCATAAAAGTAAGAGGGTTAACTCAAATCGGTACGGTGCATCACATTGCCTTGAGAGTAGAAGATCCAAGCATCCAAGCAAAATGGAAAGAAAAGCTGGAAGAATTGGGTTATTCCGTATCTCCAGTTCGGGATCGAAACTACTTTACTTCCATTTATTTTCATGAACCTGGCGGCATTCTTTTTGAGGTTGCCACCGATGGGCCCGGCTTTCACAGAGACGAACCTCTTGAAAATCTTGGGGGAGAGTTAATGTTGCCGAAAGAATATGAGAGTCGCAGACAGGAAATTGAAAAGCACTTACCATTGATTACACAGGAGGTGAAGTGAGTGGAGCACATACGATCCCAAGATTTGTCGGAAAGAGAAAACTATTTCATGTTGACATCGACAATCATACCAAGGCCAATCGCCTTTGTAACTTCCAAATCCAAAGAAAACGTTTTAAACGGCGCTCCTTTCAGTTATTTCTCAATCGTTTCGGCAAATCCTCCCCTTGTTTCCATCTCTGTCCAACGATCTGGGGGAGAAATGAAAGACACTGCGAGAAATATAAAAGAGCTGGGAGAATTCGTTGTGCATATTACTGATGAGGAGAATGTAGAGAAAATCAATCTTACGTCAGAAGCCTTTGAGTATCAAATCAGTGAAATTGAAAAAGTGGGATTTACTCCGGTAAAAAGCAAGGAAATCTCTGTGCCGGGAATTAAAGAAGCGAAGGTACGGATGGAATGCATTGTTGAAGAGGTAATCTCTATTTGTGATAATTTTCAAGTTCCAAAGGCGGATCTATTGATCGGTCGTGTTCTGATCTACCATGTGGATCCGGGAATTCGAAAAGCCGGGAGAGTTGATCCAAAAGAACTGAAAGCCGTCAGTCGGTTAGCAGGTACAAATTACGGTAAAATCGGTGAAATTTTCCCACTGGCAAGACCATAAATACTTTTCTAAACACCCCCCTTCAAAATGAGAGCATTCATTTCATGTTAGGGGGTTTTTTTAGTCTGAGGATACGGATTTTAAATCTGCGGATGAAAAGCTTTCTTGTTGAACAGGCAAGAATAAGATATAATGAACCATAGGTTAATAGGGCAAGAACAATGGTTTTGTCTTAAGAAGGGAACGATTTATGCAATGGCAGAAAATGTTGAGACTCCTCCATATTCCGAGGAAAATGTTACAAGAATCTACCTGAGTGATAAAGAGTTGATTTTAATTGGAACGGCACATGTGTCGAAAAATAGTGCGGAAGAAGTAAAAACCATCATCGATTTTGAAAAGCCGGATGCCGTGTGTGTTGAATTAGATCGACAGCGTTATCGGTCGGTTGTGGACGGTCAGAAGTGGAAAGAAACGGATATTTTTAAAATCATTAAAGAAAAGAAAACCACATTTCTTTTGATGAATCTCTTTATTTCCTCTTTTCAAAATCGTATGGCAAAACAATTTGGGATTAAACCGGGCCAAGAAATGATTCAAGGGATCGAATCCGCTAAGGAAGTGGGAGCAAAGCTCGTTCTTGCAGACCGAAATATACAGATCACCTTTTCAAGAGTGTGGCAGAATCTAGGCATAAAAGGGAAGGTTCAGCTAATGCTTCAATTACTCCTTGGAATCTTTGAAGAAGCGGAGATTTCGGAGGAAGACCTGGAAAACTTGAAGTCAAAAGACATGCTGGAGTCAATGCTGCGGGATTTCACGGAACATTTTCCCAGACTTAAAAAGCCACTAATTGATGAACGGGATCAGTATCTTTCTCAAAAAATTAAAACTGCTCCGGGGGAGAAGATTGTCGCAGTGTTAGGTGCCGCCCATATCCCTGGAATAACTAGAGAAATTCGCAAAGATCATAATTTGACAGAGCTGAATAAAGTTCGAAAAAAATCAAAAACCCCAGGGTATTTTGCATGGGGGATCCCAATTTTGATACTATTGATGATAGGGTATACCTTTTTACAAAATGTTGAAGCGGGATTCAGTCAGGTCGCAAGTTGGATTATTTGGAACGGTGGACTATCGGCAATAGGTGCAATTCTTGCATTTGCCCATCCTTTAACCATATTGACGGCGATCCTCGTTGCTCCCTTAAGCTCATTAAATCCGCTTCTTGCTGCCGGATGGTTTGCAGGTTTTGTTGAAGCATATATTCGAAGGCCCAATGTAGATGACTTTGAAAGACTGTCGGAAGATGCTCTCAGCTTGAAGGGTTTCTGGAAGAATAAAGTAACCAGGGTATTGCTGGTCGTCAGTTTAACGAATATCGGAAGCGTTATTGGGACCATGATTGGAGGAGCGGAGGTAGTCAGGGTCTTTATACAGACTCTGACCGGTAATTAAATGGGAAATGACTTAAATTTGATCTGTGATTAGTTTTTCTCACCTGTTTCCTAAGTCGGATTATTTATAGTGTGCGGAACGATTAATGAAAATGAATATTTCGTTGGATAATAATAGAGGAGCCCTTTAAGGACTCCTTTACTGTTTTTTATCATTTATTTGGTCGAAAGCTTTTTCCAAAGCCTCAATGATTCCATCAAAAGTTGCGGTCGCACCGGTGATGGTATCAATCTCCGAGAGCATCTTACCTTGCTGAAGCTCTTCTTCAATACGACTTAAAACAAGATTAAATGCATGCGAGGTATCATGAAATTCCACGGCTTTAATCTTTTTTAATTTGTTATTTTCCATAAACACCTCTAGAACAATATCCCCTTTGTAACCCTCACCCTCACCGATTATTCGATCATTCGAAAGCTCGTCTCCTCCCGCTGTTACGATTTTAGATGTCAGTTGATGGCCACCCAGAACGATTATGGTGAGCAGGAATAATAACAAAAATCCTTTGGTCGCCTGACCTCTCATTAACTTCGCCCCCTCCGCTCATATTGAATGAAGAATTCAGATCATAGAAATGTCATAGCTATAGTAGAACTGTTGGATAATTTTAGTATATCACAAAACTCATAAAAAGTTAAAAAAATAACAAATAATTTAAAGAAACACCTCTTTTCATGAATATGTTTATGGAAAGACTGCTTTCAACAATAAAGAAGGCAGAATCTCTGCCTTCTTTTGCGGTGAGTCTTTAAACATCCATTTCATCAAGGTGTTTTTTCACTTCTTCTTTTGTCATTCCATACTTTTCCTCGAGCAAGGTATTCAGATTGTCCAGATTTCCTTCCACTTGATCCAGTTCTGCGTCTGTCAGGTCATGCCATTTACTCTTGATTTTTTCTTTCAGTTTCTCCCAATCGTTTTCGGTTTTTGGGTGAGTCATAACGATCCCTCCTTCTGATTTATTATTTTCATACCCGAAAGATGTTGCGTTACCCAAATAATTTACAGTGAGAAAAAACCATGTGTTAGGAAATTTGAGTGAAGGATTTATAGTACAAGACAGAACATAAAGTTTCTTAAGTTCAAAGAAAAAGCCTGAGAGGGAACGGACTTTAATGTTATTACGCTATATTAATAATCTGGGAACTCAAGGGTAAGTCCGACACCCATTTCTTTGATATTGAGAGCTTTGGACAAAAATATTTTGCTCTGCAAATCTGTACAGTGGCCTGCGTAAACTTCATCGATATTTTCTTGTTTCAGTGATTGCAAGGTTTTATGAAGGAGCTCTGCAGAGGGATTAAGGAGATGAAATCCGCCCAATACACATTTGATCGGATCACCGGGAAAATGACTTTTTGCTGCAGAGACAATATTATTGATTCCTGAATGAGAACATCCTGTAATGATCACCAAGCCCACTTTTGAGCGATAGACGATGGCTGTGTCATCCATCATATAATCGTCGGTAAATCCATATTCCGTTCTCATTTTTCCAAAAGGCTTTTGGTTTTCATAATTGTTGATACGAGGTATTTCACCGAGATAAACCAGGTTTTCGCTGATATAGTATGGATTTTTAAGAAGTTGTATATCGAAATATTCATTGAGATTTGCTCTATGTAGCTCTTTTCCCTGGGGATCGCCTTTAAACCCTTCTTTGTAACGAAAAGCGTCTGGGTGTGCTAGAAGACGCGGAGGATTTAGAGGCGGAGTCCGGCGCCCTTGTCTTTTGAAGTACGAGACTAAGGATTTTAAACCGCCTGTATGATCATCATGTCCATGAGAGAGCACAACAAAATCAATTGTGGAAAAATCTACTCCCAACTTGAGTCCGTTTTTCATAAAAACATTGGAGTATCCGGTATCAAATAGCAGATTATAGCCATCTGCTTCAATAGAATATGACGCTCCCGGTTCAGCAAAATAGTATTGATCTATATAGCAGTTGTTATCAGCAAGGATAGTACATTTCATAAGAATCTCCCTTCGATTATTGGTTGCTTTTCAATTATAACATGCAATAGCCGGAAACTTGAATATTATTTATCTTATGATATACTTATGAAAATGAAAAGGCAAAAATAATAATCGTGTTTGTGAAAAACAAAACTTCATAACAAAAACTGTGATAATAAAAGGGAGAGCGGGGTATATATTATAAGCGAAGCACAGTAGAGAATTTTAAAGGAGTGAAAAATGTGATCAAAATCGAAGAGGTGACGAAAAAGTATCCAGGAATGGAACGTCCTGCAGTAGATAAGTTAAGCCTGAATATTGAAGAAGGAGAAATATGTGTCTTTGTAGGTCCTTCCGGCTGCGGGAAAACCACAACGCTGAAAATGATTAATCTGATTATCGAACCAAGCGGCGGAAAAATTTTTGTAAATGGAGAAAATATCCTCGAACAAAACGCCAATGAGCTGCGGAAAAAAATTGGATATGTTATTCAAAAGACCGGTTTATTCCCCCATTACTCAGTGTTTGATAATATTGCCGTTGTACCAAATCTCTTAGGCTGGGAAGAAGAACGGGTGGAAAAACGGGTTGTGGAATTATTAAAAATGATGAACCTGGATCCCGATGAAAATCGAAATAAATTTCCGAAAGCCCTTTCCGGAGGACAAAGTCAACGGGTGGGTGTGGCTAGAGCTATGGCTGCTGATCCCCCGGTAATGCTTATGGATGAGCCTTTTGGAGCTGTGGATCCCATTACCAGAAATCAGCTGCAAAATGAATTTTTGAAGTTACAGCAAAAGGTTAAAAAAACCATCTGTTTTGTAACTCATGATATCGATGAGGCGATCAAGATGGGAGATAAAATTGCGATCTTGGATCAGGGAAAACTGGTGCAGTATGATACTCCGGAGAACATTCTATTTAATCCGGCTAATGAGTTTGTCGAGGAGTTTGTCGGTTCCGACCGGTCACTGAAGGTGCTGAATCTTCTTCGCGTGACAACGGTAATGCGGAAAAACATTAAACGGATAAAAGAAAAAGCAGGAATTGATGAGATCAATAAATACTTCAGCCATCCGGAGAAAAACCGAATACTTATTGAAAATGACGAGAATCATGTAGTAGGATATCTCGCCAAGGAAGAATATCATAAAATCTCCACCGCTAAAGGATGGAATAAAGCCATTAGAATATTTCCTACGTCACTGAACAAACATAATACTTTAAAAGATGCCATGTCGGATATGCTTCAACATAATATTGCGGCGCTCCCTGTAATGGACGAGGAAGATAAATTTATGGGGATTGTATCCTTTAGAGACATTCAATCCTATATCGGAGAGGCCTATGAAGAAAATGAAAACGAGAAAGAACTAGATGAAAACGAGGTGTTGTAGTGATGACTGAACTTCGAAGAGTGTTCAACTACTTCACAAACAATTTGGACCGTATTTCAGGGTACATGTTAGAACATTTGATACTCATTGTTATTGCTATCGCCTTATCCATAGGCCTTTGGGTCAGCTTGGGAATCCTGGTGAGAAGCAACAAAAAAGCTGCAGACAGCGTACTTGGGCTGGGCAGTTTAATCATGGCAATACCAAGTGTTGCCATTTACGGAATTTTGGTCAGCATACCGGGTCTGGGTCTTAGCAGGCAAAGTGCAGTGATTGCACTGGTTCTATACTCAATGCTGCCGATTTTACGAAATGTTTACGTTTCCTTGAATGAAGTGGATAAAAGTATTTTAGAGGCGGCTAAGGGCATGGGCATGAGTGATCGGCAAATTCTTCGTAAAGTACAACTGCCGCTGGCTCTTCCGGTAATTCTGGCCGGAGTAAGAGTGGCTACAGTTATGATGGTTGGAATTGGAACACTGGCGGTATACATCGGTGAGAGAAATCTCGGGGTGCTGATTGAGCAGGGACTGAAACGATCCAGATCGGATATGATCATTGTGGGAGCTATATTGGTGACCGTTTTCGTGGTGGTTATCGACTTTTTTATCGGATGGTTGGAATCAGCCGCTGTTTCCGAGGGCATTAAAAGTGATGAAGGATCAAAAGCGGGAGGTGAGAATTAATGGGTGTTGAACGTTTGTTTGTTATTATTCAAGAACAGGGGATATCACTGATCCAACGACATTTATATTTAGTTTTCGTCTCGCTTTTCTTTGCGATCATTATTGCCCTCCCTATTGGAATTTTGGTAACCCGCCCCCCTTTTAACCGTAAAATTAATCAGATTCTATCATTTCTAAATACGGCTCAGGGGGTTCCGAGCTTAGCCGTTGTAGCCATATTTCTTCCCTTGATGGGCGTTGGTGTACGACCGGCTATTTTCGCTCTGTCGATTTATGCACTGCTACCCATTGCACGGAATACAGTAGCTGCCATTAAAGGTTTGGATCCCGATGTGCTGGAAGCCGCAAAGGGAATGGGTCTTTCCAAAAAAGAGGTGCTGTTAAAGGTAGAACTGCCCTTAGCAACGCCGATTATCGTGGCGGGGATACAGACTGCTACCATATTTACGGTGGGGACCGCAACCATTGCCCACTTGATTGGAGCCGGGGGCCTTGGTCGTCTGATTTTCACCGGTATTGCTATGAACAGCCCTGAGTTTATTTTAGCCGGATCCTTAATGGCTGCAGCTATCGCCATAACTTTGGATCAATTATTAGGGTTATTTCAAAGACGGGTCAAAAGAAAGTTTGGAGGTTAGTTGTTGGCGCAAGTAATAGAAATTAAAAAGAGGAGGAGATTTAAAAATGAGTAGAAGTAAAAATTTCAAAAAGTGGACTGTGCTATTGGTGATTCTTTTAGCTGCCACAGCATTATTTATCGGATGCGGAGAAGATGATGGGGGCGAACCCACAATCACTGTGGCATCGAAGCCCTGGACAGAACAGATGATTTTAGGAAATATGCTTTTGGATCTTTTAGAGCACCACGGATACCCGGTGCAAGACCGTATAGGTCTGGGGGAATCCGATGTAATCCGTCCGGCGATTTACAGTGATGAGGTAGATATTTATTGGGAGTATACCGGAACAACCCTCACAACCTTTATGCATCATGAACCGGTAGGGGATCCCGATGAAGCCTACCAACTGGTAAAGGATTGGGACAAGGAAGAAAATGATCTTGTATGGCTGGAATATTCCGAGGCAAACAATGCTTACGTGTTATTAATGCGTGAAGATGATGCCAATGAAAAGGGCATTGTTACAATTTCGGACTTAGCGGCATACATTAATGACAATCCCGGAGAAATAGATCTTGGATGTAATGAAGTATTCTATGAACGGGAAGATGGAGTTCAAGGCATTGAAGAAACCTATGGATTCGAATTCGGCGATGATAACATCACTTTCTTAGCGACCGGATTGTATTATGATGCTCTGCGTCAAGGTTCAGTGGATGTTGCCGAAGGTTTTGGAACCGATGGAAGAATACCGGCCTTTGACCTGGTAATTATTGATGACGATAAGGAATTTTTCCCGGTATACAACCCGGCACCGGTGGTACGTCAGGAAATACTGGATGCTTACCCTGAAATAGAAGAGATCATTAATGAACTTACAAGATTGCTTGATCATGAGACGTTAACCCTACTGAATGAAGAAGTGGATATTCATGAAATTGAACCGGAAGACGTAGCGGAGACTTTCCTAAGAGAGAATGGCTTGATCGACTAACAATTAAATCGACTAATCGTTTAGTTAGAGGATTATATACAAAAGCCCCTTTACCTTATTGGTAAAAGGGGCTTTTGTTCATGGCGCAGGTAAGCTACCACCTCTTCGATAAAGATATAAAAGACCGTGCGGGATTTTTCGTGGGGTTTTAACTCTTTCGGTTGAGGATGCTTCGACAGCCAGATTAACTGATCGCAACTGTCCAGCAGGGATTTGTTATATTCTTCTGAGAGAATAAGAACCTTTGCCCCTTGATCTTTCGCTGACTGATAAAGATCGGAAAAAGACCGGAAAGCCCCGGTGGTGGTGAGAATCACAAGAAGGGTATTGGAATCGAGCAGGTTTTCTGCCATAAGCTCTTCCGACAGGGCATTGACGTATTTGCCTGTGGAAAGTCGCAGCTTATATTCAAAGTATTCCGCAGTAAGATAAGAAGGACCATGGCCGAAAAACAGAATTTTCGGGTGATTCTCTATTTCATCGGTAAACGTTTTTACTATAGCGGGATCAAAGTCCTCAATAAACCGATGTAATCGCTCCAACTCAGTGCTGGTCCTCGAGGCTGAAATATCCTTTTCGTAAAGAAACTGCATATATTGTTTATAACTCCTGAAACCAAGTTTCTTTACAAACTTCGATATTTTAGACATGGAGCAGCCACATATTTCAGCAGCTTTTCCGATTGTAATTGAGGGATGATGTTTGACAGAATCACTCAAATTTTTATGAATTTCTTTTTCCAGGGGATTTAACTTGCTAAAATCAATTTGGATCATGGAAAGATCCCTCCTTGAGAAATGTATGAGTTAGAATCAGATTAGCACTAGATGGAAAAAAAGTAAAGAGATAAATGGAAAGTTTTCTACTATAAAAAGAAATGATACATATAAATATAAAACTTTCCAGTAATTTATTGACGAAACAGCTCATCAATAGTATCATGAGAACCAAACAAATGGGACTCAGCCTTGAGCAGGATACTGGTGAAGGATCCCATAAAAAAACTTGGAGGGATCAGTAGTGGAAACGAAGGATTTATTAAATGGATTGAAAGAAATTCTTGCAGAGGAGCAAATAAATACAAATGAAGAGGATTTGTATGATGCTTCAGCCGATCGGTACAAAAAATATGCAAAGGTACGAAGGGTACTGGATGTGCCCTCTCCGAAGGCAATCGTCTATCCGAATTCTCCGGAAGAAGTCAGCCAATTATTAGTGTATTGCAACGACAATCAAATCAATGTGATTCCTCGATCCGGGAAAACAGCTACGGAAGGTGGTTTGGAAAACTGGAAAGAAGAGACAATTGTTATTGATGCAAAAAACCTGAACAAGATGATTAAAATCGATGAATACAACATGCAGGCAACGGTCCAAGCCGGTGTGATTTTAGAAGAGTTAGAAGAGGAAGTAAGGAAAAAAGGATACACAACCGGTCATTCCCCACAATCCAAGCCTGTTGCAAAGTTAGGTGGACTGGTTGCCACGAGAAGTATTGGCCAATTGTCGACGCTTTATGGCGGCATTGAAGACATGGTCGTGGGATTGGAGTGTGTCTTCCCCGATGGACATATTGCAAGGATTAAGAATGTGAGTCGACGTGCCGGAGGACCGGATATTCGTCATATCGTGATTGGAAATGAAGGGTCACTTTGCTATATCACTGAAGTAACGGTAAAACTGTTCAAATACTTTCCCGAGAACAATCAATTTCATGGATATTTAGTTAAGGATATGGATACGGGAATCAAAGTTCTTCGGGAAGTGATGGTAAACGGGTATCGACCATCGGTGGCAAGATGCTATTCCGAAGAGGATGCCAAGCAACATTTTTATCACTTCCACAAAGACCGCTGTGTCTTGATTTTTATGGCCGAAGGAAGTAAAGAAATTGCGGAAGCTACCGGAAAAGGAATCGAAAATGCTGCTGAAAAGTTCAAGGACAGGATCATCGAGAAGGTTGACAGTGAACTTTTGGAAGAATGGTTCGAAAACCTGAACTGGTCTCAACAGGATATTGACGATGAGTTTGAAGGAATGCTGGAAAATGACAGTCATACAGGATTCACAACAGAAGTATCTGCAGACTGGGAAACCATTCCAAAAATTTATGATAATGTGATCAAACGAATTAAAGAGGAGTATCACAGGGTTGAAGACTTGACCCTCCTGGGAGGACATTCTTCACACAGTTATATCAACGGAACGAATATGTACTTCGTATACAATTATGAAATTCATTGTGCCCCTGAAGATGAAATGAGGGTGTATCATCATCCGCTACAACGAATTATTGTGGAAGAAACCCTGAAACTGGGAGGATCCATGTGTCATCATCATGGAATCGGAAAGTTCAGGAACGAATGGACAAAGGAGGAGCATGGATCTGCTTATTACATGTTGGAAAAGCTCAAGGAAGCCTTTGATCCAAAGAACATTATGAACTTTGGAACGATTTATCCTCAAAAGGAAGGGAAAAAATTTCAGGAGTAAGGGTGGATGGGAGCCGATCATGAAGATTATTTGTTTGATTAAATTTATTCCCGATGTAGAGAACATCCAATTTGATAAGAAAAAAAATGTATTGATGAGAGAAAATTCTCGACTGACTGTCAATCCCGACGATGAAACAGCCCTGGCTGCTGCTCTTAAGGTGAAAGAGAAGAATCCTGAAACAGTCGTTGAAATCTTAAGTATGGGACCTGAACGTGCAATCCCTAAGTTTCAGGATCTCCTTCGACGAGATGTAGACAAAGGGGTCTTGATTAGTGACCCCTTATATGTTGGCAGCGATACCTTTGTAACAAGCCGTATTCTCGGAACCTGTCTGAGTAAACGGATGCCGGATTGTATTTTCACAGGGACCCATTCTCTGGATGGAGATACATCCCATGTACCGGCCCAAATCGCTGAACTATTGAACCTAAGTCATATAAATAATGTGTTGAATATTGACATTGATCAACTCATGGGAGACAAAGCAGTAGTAAAAGTGAACAGCGAGGGTGAAACACTGGAATTCCGGATGAGTTTGCCGGCAGTGATAAGTTTTGAAAAGAGCAAGGAATACAAAATGCCGTACATTCGATACGAAGAGTTTCAGCGGGATGTCAATGAAAAAATGGAGATTTTGACCAATCACCATCTTCAGATGAAGGAAGAAGAAGTCGGTCTTCAAGGTTCAATGACGGAAGTGGAGAAAACCTTTATGAAGAATGTTATAGAAAAGGAAAGCATCATAGTGAATAATGACGATGAAGGAATCGAATATGTCTACAAATTCTTAAAAGAAAAAGGGTATCTATAATATGAAAAAATGTTTAATTTTTGTTGAGGATAACAAATCCCGGGATGCCGATGATTTGACCGAGGTGGTCGATCAGTTGTATGGAAGCAGAAATGGGGAAAAATATGGATTTGGAAACAAAAAAGCATTGGAAGATCTTGACGGAACTTTTGATGCTCTGATTCACGCAAAAAATTATGAGTTTGATGAGTTCGATGTGAGGAACATAACTAATTGCATAGAAGAACTCTATCACGCATATAACTTTGACAGTATAATGATCTCAGCAACCCACCTGGGAAGAATGCTTGCGCCGCGGTTAGCCATGCGCTTGAAAACAGGTCTCGTTGCTGACATCACAGCAGTTAACTCTGATGAAAAAGGCATCGAATTGATTCGTCCTGCCTATAGTGGAAAGCTCATGGCCGCAATAAAAATTCGGGGAAAGGGTCCTCTTATGATGAGCGTTCGACAAAATGTGTTTCAGCGGAAGACAAAGAGAATCGCTGACAGCGAGTGGATAGAATTCCCCTTCAAAATGATTGAAGAACAAAGAATTGAGTTATTGAGTTCTGAAAGAAGAGAAGAGAGTGAAGACATTCGGGAAAGTGAAGTTCTTATTGCCGGAGGGAGAGGGGCTTCATCATATTTTAATGAACTTGACGCTCTGGCAGAAGCATTAAATGGAAAGGTTGCCGCAAGCAGAAAGATTGTTGATCAACAGATCGCATCCCGTAGAATTCAGGTGGGACAATCGGGAAAAACTGTGAGCCCCAAGCTCTATATTGCTATGGGAATCAGTGGCTCAATTCAACATATCGAAGGGCTTAAAAATATCGAGCATATTATTGCTGTAAACAAAAGAAAGGGTGCACCGATTTGCAGTATAGCCGATATTGTTGTCGAAGGTGATGGGAAGGAATTTATTGCTAAATTGCTATATCGAATAAACAGGGATGGTCAAAAAGAAAAAGCGGGAGGGGAAGAAGAATGAATTTATCAGATTTCACTATGAATTACTTTTCATTAAACGATAAAAATGCAATTGTCACGGGTGGGAATAGTGGATTAGGCCAGGCATTTTCAGTAGCTCTTGCCAAAGCAGGTGCGAATGTCATGGTAGTCAGTATATCGGGAGATGATGACACTACAAAAGAGGAAGTTGAAAAATGTGGAGTGGAATATCGATATATACAGACGGATTTAACTGAAAACGGAGAGTGTAGACGAGTTGTTGATGCTTGTGTAGAACAACTGGGCAGCGTTGACATAGTAGTTAACAGTGCCGGGATCTGTATTAACATTGAAGATGTTACGAAGTTCACCCGGGTAGAATGGGATAAGATGGTGTCGGTGAACTTAACCGCAGCTTATGAAATGGCCCATGAAGCCTGTAAGCATATGATCAGACAGGGGAGCGGAAAAATCATCAACATTGCGTCATTATACTCATTCCTCGGAGGGAAATGGTCGCCTGCCTATGCCGCAACAAAACATGGAATAGCAGGGCTCACAAAGGCGTTATGTGATGAACTGGCGGAGTTTAACATTCAGGTAAATGCCATTGCACCCGGGTATTTTTCAACAAAGCTGACAGAAAAAACGAGGAATGATCGAAAGCAAAATGAAAAAATTCTCTCTCATATCCCTGCAAATCGCTGGGGGCATATGACTGATCTGATGGGAACCTGTGTGTTTCTGTCCAGTGAAGCCTCCAACTATGTCAATGGTCATATTCTCACCGTTGATGGAGGATATCTTATGAGATAGTTTGGGAAAAACGGTTTTAAATGATTGCCACAGGCATAGGAGGAGTGGATTGTGAAATATATCATTGGAATTGATGGAGGAACTCAGAGCACGAAGATAGGGATATACGATCTTGAGGGGAATCTTGTTATCGAAGAAAAGCAGAAACTCAGACCCTTGTATATACCGGATGCAAACACTGCAGAACATCCTGATGATGATCTGTGGGAGTCGTTAAAGAAAGTCAGCAGTAAATTAATGAAGAGGTTTCAGGGGAATCATAAAGAGATTATTGGAATCGGTTTAGGGAGCATCCGCTGTTGCAGGGTCTACTTAAAAAAAGACGGATCCTTAGCCTACCCGGTAATTAATTGGATGGACAAACGTTTATCCGAGCCATATCAGCAGAATATTCCCGAAACAGCCTTTGTTACGACGACGACAGGATATCTCACTCACCGGTTGACCGGTGAATTTAAAGACACGGCAGCGAACTATGAAGGGATTTACGGACCCCTTGACCGGAAAAATTGGAAATGGAGTGATAAACCTTCAGAGTATACTCCGTATAATCTGACAAGGGATATGCTTTTTGATTTGGCACTGCCCGGAGAACAATTAGGAGAAATTACAAAGAAGGCCCATGAAGCAACCGGGCTGCCGGCAGGATGCCCGGTATACGCCACCGCAAATGATAAAGCGGCAGAAGCCCTAGGTGCCGGTATCCACAACAAGGACTCCATTCTTGTATCATTAGGAACCTATATTGGGGGAATGATGAGAGGTGAAGAATATACAGATTCCGCTGAACATTATTGGTCAAATTTAGCGGCAATCCCACATGAATATCTTTATGAAACCAGCAATGGAATTCGAAGAGGGATGTGGAGCATCTCCTGGTTTAAAGATCTGATCGGAAAGGAGATCGAACAAACCGCAGTGCGTAGAGGAAGAACAGTGGAAGACCTCCTCGAAGAGGAAGCAAAAGAGATACATCCCGGCAGTGACGGATTGATGACTGTTGGAGAATTTTTAGCCCCTAACTCGATGCCATACCGGAAGGCACTGTTCATTGGCCTGGACGGCCGCCATAAAAGGGGACATATGTATCGTTCGATTATGGAATCCATCGCAATGACAATGAAAATCAGTGTGGATAAAATGTGCAAAGAACTGGGAGAAAAACCGAAACAAGTAATTGTTTCAGGCGGAGGATCCAACAGTGATTTATTTATGCAAATTTTCGCCGATGTCTACGGCATTAAGAGCGTAAGGAACGTCATTAACAATGCAGCAGGAATTGGTGCTGCCATTAATGTGGCAGTGGGGGCAGGATGTTATCCAGATTATAAGACAGCTGTGGAGAGAATGGTGAAAATTAAGGACTCCTTTGAACCGATTCCCGAGCATCATGATTTGTATACGAAAGTAATTGATCAAGTGTATACAGAAATTAAAGAGTATGCCGATCCCATCAACAAAAAAATCTATTCGATCTTTGGTTAAATCAGCTCTGTAGCTGGCGCCTTTTGAAAGAGGCGTCTTTTTTTGCAGTCCATAGATCCTTTAGGGAAATCGAATAAAGTGCAGCGAGAACAAGGAGCATTCCAAAAACCGTTTTTGGGGTGATCGCTTCTTTCAGAATGAAAAAGCTCACAACAGTGGTCACCACAGGCATCAGATTCATGTATAAAGATGCAACTTCAACACCCACCAGGTTCATGCCCTGGACATAATAATAATAACCAATTGCTGAGCAGATTACTCCCACAAAAAGAAGATTCAGGGTTAGTGGCAGAATCAGTTCCGCCTCATTGAAAGGAGCAATAAATTCAGGAAGATCATAAAGGGCAAAGAAGAAAAGAAACACGGTTCCGAATAAACATTGCTTGTAAAGGAGATATAAACTGGTGAATTTTCTCTGCAATGTGTAGGTTTTGAAGGTATATGCAATCCAACTGAAAATCGCGAAAAACATATAAAAGATGCCTTGGAGCTCTGATGATTCTCTTAAATCTCCCAAAGGTGTATTCAATACCATATAGACCCCTGAAAGTGCGATGATAAACGCAAGGATGGAAAACCATTTCAACGGCTTTCTAAAGATGATCACATTTGTTAAGAGGGTAAACAGGGGAATCAAAGCACAAATTAAAGCAGTTAAGGAAGCGGTTAGATGAACCAGAGCCAGGGTCTGGAAAATATAATAGATTCCTACGCCTAAAACACCACTGATCATGAATTGGACCTGATCCTTCCATAAGACGGTTTTTGGCTTCAGTGAGTCAAACGATTTGTTTTTCAGCAAAGCATATAAAAAGATCGTGGCGATAAAAAAACGGGAAAACGTAATAGCGAAGGGGGGCAGATAGCCCAGTAGATATTTCATGCTGACAAAGTTTACACCGAAGATTGAGACTCCTATTGCTGCATAGAGATTGCCCCGTGCTTTGTTAACCATACGATCTCTCCTCCTAATCATTGTTAATTATAAAACGCGTTTATTACATTATGGAGGATCACTGAAAGAAAAGCAATAAAAAGTTGTATTTTTAAGTTTCGAACTTCGTTTATCGGATTACTGGATCAAATCAAGGGTATATATTTTCGCAGTTACAGTTGATCTACTAAAAGGAGGCTTGAACCATGAGGGCAGTTAAAATCATTGGGTGGTTAGGTGTCATCGCTATGACGGCGGCAATCGGAAACGGATTTCTCAATGGAAATTTCACAGACGATGGAGGAGAGCTGTTAAGAAATCCATGGGGCATCGTCTCATTGGTTGACTTGTATGTTGGATTTATCATTTTCTCGATCTGGATTGCTCTGAGGGAAAAGAGCGTAGGCGCAAAAATCGTCTGGATTGTGTTAATGATGATTCTTGGATTTTTCACCGGCAGTGTCTATCTTCTAAAGGCTGCATATGAAAGTAAAGGCGACAAAAGAGTTTTTCTGATGGGGAAGTGAGGAAAATCAATTATTTAAGGAGTTGTACATTGTAATGATCAAAGGAATTCTGTTTGATAAAGATGGAACACTGATCGAATTTGAAGAAACCTGGCATAAAATTTTCAAAGACATTTTTGAAGCCCTTGAAAAAAAGCATGGCTTATCAAAAGAGAAAACGAAAAAAATCAAAGATGTTTCAGGATTCATGGAAAGTTCCTTCAAAAAAGAAAGTCTTATTCAGTACGCAACGGTGGAAGATATTATTTCTCAATGGGAAACTGCAATTGCAGATCCTTACTTTACGAAAGATCTGCTAAGACAGATTATGGTGGAGCATGGGAAAAATTCTGAGATTGTTCCGATACAGGATGCGGTTAAAACAGTAAAAAGTTTATATAAAGATGGATATATTATAGGTCTTGCAACGGCAGACAGCAAGGAATCAACGTTGGATAATCTTCAAAGGTTGGGAATTCTGAAGTATTTTCACTTTATCGGAAGCGATGACGGTTTTTATCGAGGCAAGCCGGATCCTCATATGGGGGAAGCTTTTAGTGAAATCCATGGATTTCTGCCGAATGAAGTGCTTTATGTGGGAGACAGCATCACAGATATGCTGTTTGCAGAAGCATGTGGGTTTAATTTTGTCGGGATTATGGGGAGCAATAATTCCTGGGATATATTTCAGGAAAAAGAGTATCCCACAATCACTAAGCTGTCTGAACTGAAGGAATACATGTGACAAGGTGGAAAATGAATGTACTATAAAACAAGGACCTATCCTCATGGAGGATAAGTCCTTATTTTATAATCCTTGAATTTTTCTAAGATCCTTTTTATGTCCAATGACAACAAGAACATCATCTTTATTTACTATATCTTCAGCATTGGGAGTAATATTGATCTCGTCCCCTCCTTTTATTGCCAATACATTAATACCAAATTTTGCCCTTAAATCCAGAGCAGCAAGATCTTTATCGATCCAATCCTTTGGAGATTGCAGCTCGATAATGCTATACTCCTGAGAAAGTTCGATATAATCAAGAATATTATGAGCCACGATATTGTGAGCAACCCTCTCGCCCATTTCTCTTTCCGGAAAAACAACCCGGTCAGCACCGATTTTATAAAGCACTTTTGCATGCAGGTCGCTTTGTGCCTTTGCAATGATATAATCAATTCCCGCCTCTTTCGCGATGAGCGTGGCCATAATTGATGTTTCAATGTCAGTGGCGACAGAAATAACGGCTACGTCAAAGTTCTTAATTCCCAGAGAATGAAGAGCATTTGCGTCAGTGCCACTTGCTTGGACTGCATGGGTTACATGATCTGAAAGCTCTTGGATTGTAGCTTCATCCTTGTCAACGGCAAGCACATCATGTCCAAGCTTTACCAAGGTTTTAGCAACACTGCCACCGAAACGTCCACAACCGATTACGATAAATTGTTTCATGGAATCAGTCCTTTCTTACAGAGTAAAGGTTTAGCCGATAATCACTTTTTCTTCAGGGTAGCTGATTTTTCCCGCATCTTTGTGATGTTTTTGCATTAGTGCCAAAGCAAGTGTGAAAGGGCCTACGCGTCCGGCAAACATAAGGAGAGTTATCAAGATGCGCGCAAATGGACTTAGAGATGAAGTTGCTCCTACAGAGAGGCCTACCGTCCCGAACGCAGATGTGGTTTCGAAAATAATATCCATAAATGAGAGATGACTTTCCGTAATCGTTAAAATCATTGTTACAACAACCACTAATCCAAGAGCGACCAGCATTATGGTAAGGGCACGGTTGATGATCTGGCGGGGAACTCTCCGTCTAAATACCTCAGTATCTCTTTTTCCTTGGATTTCAGAAATAATTGTAAAAAGAATGATTCCAAAGGTGACGGTTTTTATTCCGCCGGCTGTTGATGCCGGAGAGCCTCCGATAAACATCAAAATGATGGTGAGGAATTTTGAGGCATCAGTAAGTCCTGCTGTATCAATAGTATTAAAGCCTGCTGTTCTGGTTGTTACTGACTGGAAAAAAGCAGCCATTGGCCGTTCGTAAATGGAGATATCACCTAAGGTGGCAGGATTCCCCCACTCTAATATTAAAAACAGCAGGAAACCTATCCCCAAAAGCAAACCGGAGATGATCAAGACAAGCTTAGTATGAAAGGACCACTCTTTTCGATTTCTATAGTTAACTGCTAAATCCAATATAACTGTAAAACCCAACCCGCCTAGTATGATCAGTAGAGGTATGGTGAAATTAATTACGGGATCTCTTACGAAAGGCATCAGACTTCTTCCATCGCCGATAAGATCGAAACCTGCATTGCAAAAAGCAGAGACTGAATGAAAAATGCTATACCCTATTCCCTTTGACCAGCCATAGATCGGAACAAATCGTGTTGAAAGGAAAAGGGCACCAATACTTTCGATAGTTAAGGTACCGAGAAAAATATACTTTGTTAAACGAACTATACCGGATAGATCAGTCTGGTTTAAGGATGTTTGAAGTAAAATTCTCTCCTTTAAGGAAATCTTCTTGCCTGCGGCCATCGCAAACATTGTGACCATGGTCATAAAGCCCAATCCTCCTATTTGAATTAAGCTTAGGATAACAATTTGTCCGAAAGTTGACCAATAGCTTCCGGTGTCAACAACGACCAAACCGGTCACAGCGACAGCTGATGTAGCGGTAAACAGTGCATCCACATAATTTGTGCTTACACGTTCTACCGTTGAGACGGGTAGTATTAATAAAATGCTGCCAATGAAAATAACAGCTGAAAAACCTAACACAATGAATCTTGTAGGGTTTATTTCACGGGTTTTAACTCTGAGCTCCATAGGTTCACCAACGTCATTTTTATTATTTGATTCTGATTAAAAAATATTGTATCATGAAATGATAATGAATACTACATTCTTGTATAAACCATAGAATACTAAGGTTTGTTTTTATTCGACAATTCGTTATAATAGAAATGATAAAAACTTTAAGATGCTTGAAGAAAGGATGAGCCAATTGGAGATAATAATAGTTGGGGCAGGAAAAGTCGGCTATAAACTGGCGGAAGCCTTTGAAATAGAAGATAATAATGTAATTATGATTGATGTCAGCGCAAAAGCTTTAGAACGAGCGGACAATCAATTGGATGTGTTGACTGTTCGGGGAAATGGCGCTCAATTATCATTGCTGAAAAGTTTAAAGACCGGCGAGAAGGATTTGTTGATTGCTGTAACAAGTAGCGATGAAGCCAATATTTTAATTGCATCAACTGCGAAAAAACTTGGGTGTAAGAAAGTCGCAGCGAGAGTAAGAAACCCCGAATATTCCAAACAAATCGATTTTGTAAAAAAGGAGATGCAAATCGACTATGTTGCAAATCCGGAACTGGAAACAGCAAAGGAAATATCAAAGTATGTAATTAAGGGAAAAGCTCTTCATATGGAAGATTTTGCAAATGGCCGGGTAGTAATGACAGAATTTCGGGCAAAGAACCTGCCTCTTGCAAAAAATACCAGACTGAAAGAACTGGATATCCCAGGTCCGATGCTTATCGCAGCGATTCAAAGAGATGGGGGAATTATTATTCCACATGGTGATACGATCATTCTAGAATCGGATTTGGTCTATATCATCGGGGAAAAACAGACAGTTAATAATTACTGCACCGATTGCGGGAAACCAAGCGTTAGTAAGAGTGCTAAGAAAGTGATGATCCTAGGTGGAGGAAAAGCAGGGTATTATTTGGCAAAAAATCTGATTAAATCCGGTGTAAATGTAAAAATTGTGGAAAGAAGCGAAGAGCGATGCCGTTATCTTGCAGAAGAGCTTCCGGCAGCACTGATTATTCACGGAGATGGAACGGATAGTGACTTACTTAAAGAAGAAAACATTGCAGAAACCGATGCATTAGTATCTCTAACCGGATATGATGAAGAAAATCTTTTGTTGGCATTGTTGGCAAAAAAACATGGAGTTCCGAAAGTGATTGCGAAAGTGAGCAGGCCAAATTATATTCCGATTATCGAGCAGCTGGGAATTGACGTAGCTATTAATCCGGTTCTTATTACTGCCAGCGAAATATTACGTTATACCCAGGGAGGAAGGGTTGCATCACTGTCATTGCTACTTGGCGGAGAAGCGGAAGTAATCGAGCTGATTACTCAAGAAAACTCTGCAATCGTCGGGAAACCATTAAAAGCATTGAACCTTCCAAGAGGACTGATCGTAGGAGCAATTGTGCGTAATGGTGAAGTCATTATTCCTAACGGAGACACGGTGGTAGGACCGGAAGAACGATTGATTATTTTCATCCTGCAGTCGGAAGTGAAAATTCTCAAGAAATTGTTCTATAAAACCAGAGGAGGGGTATTTGGTGAACTTTGGAATAGTTATAAAGGTCTTAGGGACCCTTCTTCTATTTGAGTCAATTGTTCTCGCAGTTCCTATGGCAATTGCCTTTTATTATGGTGAGAATACAAATCCCTTTCTTTTCACTATTGTTCTGTTAATTCTTACGGGAAGTACCATGGTGACTATTGCAGGAAAATCAAAGAAAATGCAATCGCGGGAAGCATTAAGTATAGTGACTTTCGGGTGGGTACTCGTATCCTTCTTTGGGTCCCTGCCCTTTGTTTTTTCTGGAGTTATTCCCAGCATGATTGATGCTTTCTTTGAGACGGTATCAGGTCTGACAACGACCGGTGCCACAGTTCTTACAGAGATTGAAGGACTACCTAAGGGAATTCTCTTCTGGAGATCTTTAACCCATTGGCTGGGAGGAATGGGAATTCTCGTGTTGACTTTAGCCGTACTACCGGCTTTAGGTGTAGGCGCTTTCCGGATTTTTAAAGCCGAGAGTCCAGGACCCATGTCAGACAAACTTGTTCCGAGAGTAAAAGATACTGCAAAAATTTTGTATACCGCTTATCTCGGGATGACATTACTGCAGATTTTTCTGCTTTTCATTGGAGAAATGTCTTTGTATGAAGCATTGGTACATACCTTTGGAACTGTTGGCACCGGAGGGTTTTCAGTCAAAGATGCAAGTATCGGAGCATATAGCAGCAGTTACACCACGTGGGTTATTACCTTTTTTATGATTGCAGCCGGAGTGAACTTTGCACTCTATTATGAACTTTATAAAGGGAAGTGGAAAAGCCTTATAAAAAACTCCGAGTTTAAACTGTATATATCGATTATCGTGATTGCAGGAATTTTAGTTACGATCAATTTATTTTTGTTGGACCATTATGAGGGATTCTTCGAAGTCCTTAAACAGGCATTCTTCCAAGTCGCTTCGATTACAACAACGACAGGGTACGGGACTACGGACTTTGATCAGTGGCCTGCGTTCAGTAAAGCAGTTATCTTTGTTTTGATGTTTGTGGGTGGCAGTGCAGGTTCCACTGGTGGAGGAATTAAAATTGTTCGACTTTTGATCCTCGGGGTCGTCATTCGAAGAGAGGTTTTAAGGCTTCTTCATCCTCAAGCCTATTTGCCGGTAACGCTGAATGGAAAAGCCATCTCGTCCAATATTGTAACGGCAGTGACAAGCTTTTTCTTTTTGTACATGCTGATTATTGCTGCGGGAACCCTGTTAATTTCTTTGGAAGGGGTCGGAATTGTTACTGCAGTTTCCTCTGTCGCAGCAACTCTGGGAAACATTGGACCGGGGTTTGAGTTGGTGGGTCCTACCCAGAATTATGCGGATTTCAGTTACCCGAGTAAAATGCTTTTTTCTTTGTTTATGCTCTTTGGAAGACTGGAGTTATTTACCGTTTTCTTGTTTTTTATCCCCGGTTTTTGGAAATCCAAATAGAAGCCCGAAAGGGCTTCTATTCGTTTACAAGTAAAAAAAACCTTAGATAAGGCTTATGATTGAGGAATAAGTTTCGGGGTAAGGAATAAAAGATAACGGATTTAATGAAAGGAGGGTGAATGATGTCTGATTCAAAGGAGAAATCACTCAACAGGAAAGAGGATGAGAAGGAAAAAGAAAAAAACAGGCATAGAGCTGAGATCCCTGCTTCTCAAAGTGATACAGCTCAGGGAAGAACAGTGAGCGTCCAAACAATTGTAAGTATAATTTTATTGGTTCTTGTATTGATTTTTGCCCTTGTGAATACCCAGGAGGTACGCATAAATCTGTTGTTATTAAGGGTAGAGCTTCCCTTGTTTCTTGTAATTATAGTGTCCTTTTTAGCGGGAGGAATTGCGGCGTTGTTGACCAGCTGGAATAAAAAAAGAAAGAAGAGTAAAGAAGAATAAAAAAATAAAGAAATCCCCGCAGTATCAATCTGCAGGGATTTCTTTATTTTTTTAGTCGCTTAATCGGATTTCTGGACCCATCATCACAGCCAAGCTCTCTGAGGCTGTTCACCTGTTCTTCCTGCCCGAGGACAATCATTGCATCCCCTTCCTCTAGAATTTCATCGTAACTGGGATTCAGTAAGGGTGCAGGTTCTCCCTTCTTTTGAAGGGCTAAAACTATTAGTCCGGTTCGTTCGGGAATTTTTGCCTCTTTAAGTGTTTGCCCTTTTAAACTGGATTGATCGCA
>PWFQ01000005.1 GCA_003554105.1 Clostridiaceae bacterium
ATACGGTGACAGGATGACTAAAGCAATTATCGAAGGCTATCAGGAGGAACATGCCCTGGATCCTGCCATGCTGGATCAGCTTCCTCTTTTTCTCAAGTTGAAGGAGCTCTTTGAATACAGTCTGATGTACATGTACTGGAATACAGAGAAGCTGAATGAAGACCAGCTCCGAATTATGAACCATTTCAGAATCAGACTTGAACAGAATCACTCTATCCTGGGGATGCAGCATCACACTTAGATTCCGGACCACTCTGATTGAAGCTTGACGGATGATCCGTTGCAATCGAACTGAAACGAAAAACGAAAAATCGGAGCAAAATGCAACGAACGTGCAACGCAAATCGTTTTCGTTGCAAAACCATGGGGCGTAAAAGAAAATCTCACCCGTGGAAAGGATGAGATTAAGAGTATTATAATTGTTTTAGAAAGTCGTCTAACTCAATAGCAGCCTGTTCCAAAATGCTTTTGAGTGTCCCTTTAGCAATTTCATTATGCATTGGTATAATGACAACTTTCGTTGGATTACCGGTCTTCTTATACTTTGCATGACTCCCTTTTTGCGAGACGTATTGAAACCCAAATTTTTCAAGTGCTTTGATGACTGCTTTAGGAGACAGCACGGGATATTTAGAGCCCATTATATAGCTACATCCAAAGTAGTAACAAATGTTGGTGTGTCTTGATTCTCAGGGGTCATATCCTCATAATAGAGTTCCAATGCCTCGCGCAAATTTTCGATGGATTCTTCAATCGTTTTTCCTTGAGAAGCAACATTATTCTCAACACATTTTGCTACATACCAGTCTTCTTCTTTCTGAACGATCACGGTTACTTTCACTTTCATGACATCACCTCATTTAGGTTTTTCTATTTACTATTATACCACGAAAAATGATTAAATATCAGGTTCATGATGGAGGAAAGCTTCATGGAAAAATGGGATGTATATGATGAGAAGAGAAAACCTTTGTTCTCCGCAAGAAAGAATTTTGAGGATTTTCTCTTTTCCCGGTGTATTTGCTCTGCGGCACTGTTGCAGACTGTCCCGGCGGCACTGAAGGGTTATGCGCCGTGCAACCGATTGGGATGGATGGTCGTACTGAAGACTGTATTGGGAACCTCCTGATTGCAGTCTTTTTTTATGGAAGGATTCCGATAACTCTTTACCCATTAATTCTTAGGAGGCACTTATGAAAATTCACTATTATTTAGGATGGTTTAACGATGGTTTAACTGAGAAGCTGGTCAGGTTGTTGCAGGAGGATATCACTGATAGAAAATCCCTTGTCATGATTAGTGGGAATCCATCTCTTGATGAAGATGATGGAGTGGGTCGTACTGAACGTTCGTGGCTTGACCAGGCTGACATTGTCTTTGATGAATATCATTTAATTGATGAGAGAATACAGAAGGAAGAGGCCCAAAAAATCATTCAACATGCTTCGGTCATTTTTCTGTTAGGCGGAAATCCCATTGAACAGAACGGTCTTCTGATGGAATATGACTTGTCAGATTTGATTAGAAAAAGCAGCGCTGTTGTGATGGGAGCAAGTGCTGGTGCGATAAACATGTCCGCCAAATGGTTATTCTGCAAATACACGGGCAATAAAGGTGAAACAAGCGAGATCTGCGACGGGATCGGACTTGACGATTTTTCTGTTCTGTCTCATTTTGACCTTGAAAATAACATTGCACAGATTAAAGATGAACTCTCTTCCTTATCAGAAGAAATGAATGTCTATGCGTCGAACAAAGATTGCGCTGTGCGTGTGAAGGGAGACACAATCGATATTTTAGGCGATGTGTTTTTCATTTCCAACGCAGAGATTCAGAAGTTGGATGAGATGCATTCGTTGTGATTGAGGACAGGAGATGAGAGTATGATAGAGAGAACGAAAAGGTTTGTGATCAGCGAAATGCGGATGCTTTATTTGGAAAAACAAAAAAGATCATGGAAGCATTGATTGAATCCAATGAGGTGTGAGGAGGTTACCATGATGACCATCAATGAATATCGAAAAAATCCATGCAGAGCGTTATCGATCCCATACTGGAAAGCAAAAGTCACCACCCTTCCGGAGACGATGAAGATTCTCCACGACAGTGAGTTTGATCCAACCTGTTTATCAGAATACACAGACCTCCGTGTCACCGGGGAGCAGATCCTGGGCTATACCAAAACAGAGGTTTACCGTGAGGACCTGTGGATCTTGGCCGTTGAAGAGGAAACCGATCAGATTCTGGGGTGTGGCCTTGCGGATTTTGACAGGGAGGTCCAAGAAGGGATACTGGAATGGATCCAGGTATTACCGGAGCATTGGGGCCGGAAAATCGGGCAAGCCATCGTCAACGAGCTGCTTTACAGGATGAAGGAAACAGCCATGTTTGCAACCGTATCGGGGAAGGTCAACGATTCTGCATCCCCTGAACTCTTATACAGAAAAAGAGGATTTACAGGAGATGATGTATGGCATGTTCTGTACCGAAAATGAATTAAAGAAGCATCTTCAACAAGAGAAGATCATCGTCTGACAGATTGAAGCTCACAAGGGTTCCGGAGACATATGTCCGTATGCAGGGGAGTCCCGGCAGTGAAACAAATCGAATTGGAGGGAGATCCTATGAACCATGTAAAAATTTTAATTGTGGCAGTCTTATCGATGGTATTATTAACCGCTTGCAGCACAAGCACCATGACCTTGCCGAATAATGAATGGCAAAGGTCCGCCCCGGAAGAGCAGGGGATGAAGGGAGACGCCCTTAAGGAAATCGAATCCAGAATCCTTGAAACAACAGACATCGTCATTGCCCGCAATGGTTACATCGTTTATGAATACCATGATCCCAGAGAGTATATGAAAGGTGAAAATCAAAACGCAGTTCCTCTGTATTCTGTGACGAAAAGCATTACATCTGCTCTGACGGGAATTGCCATCGACGAGGGTTTCATTGACGGGGTCGACCAGAAGGTGGTTGACTTCTTTCCCGAATGGGCAGAAGCCAATCCTTTCTGGGAAAACATCACAATTGAACACTTATTGACAATGACCTCAGGACTTGAATGGCCGGAAACGACAGATTGGGAGTACAGTATACAGCCCCTTGTCACCAATGAAGATTGGGTAAGCTTTATTACAGATAGGGAATTTATTGAAGAACCGGGAGAAGTGTTTAACTATAATACCGGAGGATCCCATTTGCTTTCAGCAATCATTCAAGAGGCGACACAACAATCCACCTATGAGTATGCTGAAGAGAACCTCTTTGACCCGCTTGGAATTGAGTATGTGGAATGGAGGGAAGATCCTCAAATGATTCACTCGGGAGGCGAAGGTCTATGGATGTCTGCTGAGGATTTGGCACGATTTGCCCTGTTATACGTAAATAACGGCATGTGGAACGGCAAACAGATTGTATCAGAAGAATGGATCAAGGAATCATCAAAAACCAGGTTTGAAGGGTGGTCCGATGCCGGAGATTACGGATATCATTGGTGGACCTCATCAGCAGAGGTTGAGGGTCAAATCATCGAGTATTATTATGCCCTGGGGTTTGCCGGGCAGTTTGTTTTTATCGTTCCCGAGATGGATCTGACAGCAGTTTTCACTGCACAGAACGCAAGATACCCGATGCTGGGAAAAAGAGCCTTCGAAAACACCTTACTGCCTTCCATTCAAGACCAAGAGTAAATGTTAAAAGCTGAAGACTTCAAAGAGAGTGTAAAGAAAAACAAGACGACTGTAACCGATGTCAATGTGAATGATTTCATTCATTCCTGTGTGGACAATGAGCAAAAGAAAGAAGACAGCTTCCAACTGATTGAGTTAATGAGAGAATGGACGGGATTTGAACCAAAAATGTGGGGACCCGAAGTAGAAGAAAACTATTAGGTCCAGACAGAGGACAGGGACCTTGTCTGGTGCTTCGAAGATAAAGGTGAAGTTATGATCCCTTTCCGGGTTTGATTAACCAAATCCTATAATTAATGAGATTATGGGTATAGGTGACTTGAGGCTCGGAGGAGTCATAGAGTACTTTAGAAAATCAAATGAAAGGAAGGGATGAATCATGGGAAAAGTTGTGTTTTTTGCGTTTAAAGGGGATATTCTGTGCTTTACACATATCTTGATCAATGCCCTGGATATGAACAGGAAAGAGGTGGATGTAAAGATCGTGATCGAAGGTGAGGCGGTAAAGCTCATTAAGGAGCTGGAGGAGTCAGGGAACGAGCTCTATCAACAGTCCAAAGAGAAAGGGCTGATCGACTCCATCTGCAAGGCCTGTTCTGCCAAGTTTGGAGTGTTGGAGTATAACGAGACAGTGGGAATTCCTGTTTCCGGAGAAGCAAAAGGTCATCCGCCAATGGCCGAGTACGTGAAGGAAGGCTATCAGATCGTCACGTTATAGTCTGCAGAACCAGACAAACCAGTCAAACCAGACAAACCAGACAAGGAGGGCTTCATCATGCCTGAGAATACGAAAATTTATCTGTCAAAGTTTTACGAAGGGCCGGTAAACCTGGCCCTGGAAGAGTCTCTTATGAGAGAGTGCGACGAAAATACGGTGATCCTTTATCTGTGGCAGAACGATAAAACCATCGTGATCGGTCGCCATCAAAACCCCTACAAGGAGTGCGACATCAAAAAGATGGAGGCTGAGGGCGTAGGCCTGGTACGAAGAAAATCCGGAGGAGGAGCGGTGTATCAGGATCGCGGCAATCTGAATTTCACCTTTATTTCCGGCCCGCAGCATCATGATATCAACAGGCAGTATAAAGTGATTTTAAAGGCCCTGGAAGGTTACGGGATCTACGGCGAGATCTCCGGTCGAAACGACCTGACCGTCGATGGGCAAAAATTTTCAGGAAATGCCTTTATGAATCATAAAGAGGTTCAATGCCATCACGGAACCTTATTGATGGATGTAGACCTTGAGGCGCTGCCGAAATATCTTACCCCCTCCTTATTAAAGATCAAGGCGAGAGGGGTGGATTCCATCCGGTCCCGGGTGGTAAATCTGCGCTCACTGAATGATACGATTACCACTGAGGACCTGTCCTCTAAAATTATTGAAGCATTCAAAGAGGAATACTCCTTTACCGGAGAAATCCAGGAGATCGGTCCGGACAATGTGGAGGGGGAAGTCCTGAAAGAGGCCAAAGCCTACGAGGAGTGGACCTGGAATTACGGAAAGGCTCCTTCCTTTGATCTGACCCTGGAAGAGAAATTCCCCTGGGGAGTTTTTGAAATGGATCTGTCGACGAAAAAAGGCAGGATTCAGGAGGCTGCCATAAATACCGACTGCATATTGACAGAGGATTTTCACCCTTTGACAGAAGATTTGGTCGGGACACCTTTAACTGCGAAGGACATCGAAGAGGTTCTGCAAAAATCTTTGACGAATCCGGACATCATCCGGGATCTCAGATCCTTGGTGCGAGAGAAGCTGTAAACTGTTAGAAGAAACCATTTTAAAAACCGCTTGGAAGCGAAAAATTATATTCGCCTCCATGCGGTTTTTTCTGTTCTCCTTCATAGAGTTTTTCGATTTGACGTCTCAGTTTATATACTTTTAAAGTAGTTATAAATAATATAAATGACTATATTGACAACTAGTTTATACGTGTATATAATATATTTAAAAGGAGGGATCATATGGTAAAAGAATTAGTATCTCAATGTCCAAGATGCAATGAAAAATTGATCGCAACAAAATTGAGTTGTAACCGTTGTGAGTTGGAACTGACAGGAGCTTTTCCTCTAAGTAGATTTGATTATCTGTCGACGGATGAGATTGACTTTATAGAGAGTTTTCTTATAGCCCAAGGGAACTTCAAGACAATTCAAACTGATAAAGGGCTTTCATATCCTGCTGTGAAGAAAAAATTCGAAGCTATCTTAGAAAAGTTGGGTCTGGATTCCGGATTAGAAGCAGGGAAAAACGAATGTGATCTGCGTACCGTTAAATATCAGCCGATCACAGAAAATGAAAGTTTGGTCATAGAAAGAATAAAAAAGAAATTGAATGAGATTGGTGGTCATGTTTCTATTCCAATGTATAGCGGTGATCTTTGTGAAATTGGCTTTGATCCTAATGGAAAAGGATTAGTCTCAAACAAAATACCGGTAGCGAATCAACTTACATGGGAAGTTTTCGATGCAGCTGTTGAAGTTGTTATTCAAAATGGCGGCAAAGCGATGAAGGGTAAAGCGCGTTCAGGTGCGAAACTCGGAAGTGATGATTTACCCCTGGATTCAGTAGAAGGGTATATCGCTTATAAAGTGCATGGTGCGCAAAAAGGAGATACAGCTTTTGGACCGGTATTTGTCATCGCTGCAATTCTGGACTGGGCGGATGTTTGCAATAATGAACGTGGGTATCTGACAATCAAACCTGAATTTATGAGCGATAGTTCGAAGGAGGGTTGAAATGAATTCATTAGAAAACAGATTCCATGAAGAAATGAATAATATTTACATTACTGCTAAAAAAGAACTGAACTACAACGCTTCAAGATTCATTCAACTCGTTGCAAGAGAAGGTGGGCGAAAAGCCGCTAAACAGCTTATTTCAAAAAGTGGAAATACTTATGGGTTCGAAGTTCTTTGGGAGAATAAACGGCTTGACTTGTCTGTTGAGGCATTAGTTTTAAACCCTGAATTTCATGAACTATTCACTGAAGAAGAAAGAGCAATATGCAGAAACCGGTTGAAGGAATTCGGTTTTAAGTTTGATTAATGTATTGTAAACGCATCCACCAATTTTGTAAATTGTCAAGATTGTTTAGTTAAGGGGTATACAAAACAAAAAATAGATGATACAATAACCTTAACAAAATATTAAGGAGGTTGTATGCTATGAAAATTGATGTGGATAAAATAATTAGCCCCGAAGAACTGTTGGATGATTTTGAAGGTATTTGCGGGAGGTTGGAATCAGAAGACGAAGCATTTATATTTCAAAAAAATAAACCTTCCCATGTTTTGATGACGATTAACTATTATCAAAAACTTGTAGGTAATGTAGTGAAACGGAATACGGATATTATTGATCATGCAGACAATGACGATCTGGATACAATGCTAAATAAAATTGGTAAAAGAATATTTGTTGAGTATTACAATGTTTTCAAGGCGGATGACAAACCTGAAGATAAACTTACTGATGAAGGCTTTTCTCTTAACTCTAGAAGAAGCAGAAGTTCAAGTGCGAGAAGGATTTTTAGAGATGATATTCAAATAGCAGCACTGAAGAACATCATCCAATCTCCGAAGCTAGATGTAGAAACTTTGGAAAAAGCAAAAGATCTATTAAAAGCTGAGACAGGCAGTATTCCAGATGTAGGCTTTGACGATAGAGAGGATTTGAAAATAGGAAAGACCGTAAGATTTTTACTATCACGGTTATTGCAAGGTGGGCATTTAGACAAAAAAGAAGTGAAGTCTATGACTGAAGAAGAGTACTCAAAGGATACATTTAATCTTAACTTTCAGGTGTTAAAGGAAGTCGATGATGATACTCCAATTAAAGAGCAAAAACGCGATCATAATGGATATAACAGATTTTATGATTCGCCCATAGTAACGGATCACAAGAAATATCTTTTATGTTCACAGTGGGTTGATAACCTACACAGAAAAGCTTTCGAGCAGTGGCTCGAAGATAAACTTATGGCTATTCTAATTTCTCGTGTAGAAGCGCTAAACTCTGGTATTGAATTTGGGATAATAGATCAGTTAAATGATTTTTGGCAGTATGTACCATACAATACTCGACGTTCACTAGGAAAAAAGTTTTATAACCATGCTATCAGTGAAGAGAATATAGAGCCAATTGAGAAACGCAATAATAATCAGTTCTATAAAATGCTTTAAACTGAGTAAAGAAAGGTGGGATTATAATGCCAAAACGCATTAGTTCAGCTCAATTAAAGAGCAAGATAAGACAAGCCCAAAGCAAGAGTAAAAGACTAGTTAATGATTATAATCGAAAAGTCAAAAAGCATAATAGAGAAGTAAAGTTAGCTGTTAGTAAATATAATCAAGAAGTTAGAAAATATAACACAAGACAAAGACAGAATAAACAAAGAGTAATTACTGAACTCAATAAGCTGAAAAATGAAAAGAGCATGACTTATAGATCTTTTCGAACATCAACAATAACATTAAACAATTCATTTGATGATTTGGAGTCAAGAGAAAATACTTTGATTAACAATGACAATGGAGCGATGTTTTTGGATTTATCAGAGCTTGAGAATGCTAATAGTTTAGAGTTGTATAATTTATTGGCTAATGATGATGAAAATGATCTTGAAATAGATGAGAACAATGAGGTGCTTGAAATATTGAATAATGTTTCAGAAGATTTACTTAACAGATGGAAAGGAGCACTCTATTCTTTAAATCATCTAAACCCAGATGCTGCAAGGCATTTCTGTACAAGTGCAAGAGAAGTGTATATTCAATTACTGGAGTATAGAGCACCAGACCAAGTCGTTTTACATGAATTTTGCGAGTGTGAAAAGACTAAAAGTGGTGCACCAACAAGAAAGTCTAAAATTCAATATATTTTGCATAAATCCGGACTTGATATAGAAGAAGCTATAACTTTTGTTGACGAAAATGTTAAAAATATTTTAAAATTATTTAGTATTTTCAATGAAGGAACACATGGTAGATCAGGAAAATTTTCCATCTCACAACTATCGGCAATTAGAAAACGTGTAGAAGATGGTATCATTTACATACAACAGATTTCATCATAAAAGCTGATATCTATAATGTCCAATAATATTATTTATGATTAAGATGATTAGATTGAATTACAAAATAATATCGATCGAAAAAACCGCATGGAAGCGAAAAATTATATTCGCCTCCATGCGGTTTTTTCTGTTCTTCGGTAATCCCCTCCGTCAATCCCCTTTCTTCGTATACCTCTTTAACGCTTTTAA